>CAMJIL010000023.1 GCA_946405805.1 uncultured Prevotellaceae bacterium
TGATGCGAAAGAGTTTTTCCATAGTACAATATGCTTGCGCTGTATGCCTGATAATATCTTCGATAATGATGGTGGCGTACCAAGTACTTACCATAGCTGACGTGGCTAACGGACTACTCATGTATGTAGCGCAAGCGTTCCTACTCGCTGGCTCAATATTCGGACTGGACTACTACATTAAGAAAATCCGGGAGGATTTTCAAAGTTGAGAGTTGAGAGTTGAGAGTTGAAAGGCAGTTTTAAAGTTTATAGTGTAAAGTAATGGCGCAGGATGTTTTTCATCTTGCGCCATTGACTTCGTCGATAACCAATAACCTTTAACCTTTAACCGTTAACCTTTAACCGTTATTGTCGTGAGACACGCAAGCCCTTTTTGGTTTACCAAAAATGTGATTTTTGTGAATTGTGAATCGGGGGTGGTTTACCCCCTCCATCCCTCCATCAATCCCGTTGTGATGGATCTAAGCATCAGTGCCATCATAGCCAAGGCGTCCATCATGATGCCAAGGGACAATCCCTTGGCATCACTAAGTTTTCGGGGGCAAAGAATGTGATAAAAAATCAATTATACAAATTTGCGTAACGCATTTTTGTATAATGAACTAAAATATGTACCTCAGACCTCATAATGTCTCTGCTCAGACGGAGGTTAGGAGTTAGGAATAGTTATATGGCGCAGAGTGCTTATTATCCAGATGTACTGGTGGAATATTTTAGCTGGTTTCATGTGATGCCAAGGGATTTCCCTTGGCATCATTTTCACCTTTTTCAAAAAAATTCTTCTATTTTTTGGTAATATTGGATTTTATTTGTATTTTTGCTCGCAGAAATGCCGATTGATATGAAACAAGGAAAATGGATATTGCTGCTACTGTCATTACTGACAACTCTTGTAACCTGGGCACAACCTATTACGGAACAAGAGGCAGCTGAGCGTGCCCTTCAGTTTATAAGAAAGCACAACACCTCGTCACGTGCCAGAGCGATGATTCGGAGCACTTCTCCCAAAATACTGGAAGCCGTCAAGGTGGATGCAGAAAAAATATATGCCTTCAATGTGAATGGCGGAGGATATATCATCGCTTCAGGCGACAGCCGTGCCTTGCCCGTGCTGGGCTATTCCGCCAGCGGTAGCATCGACTGGGCAGATATGCCTGAGAATATGCGCGCATGGCTGAAGGGATACGACGAGGCCATTGCCACACTGGGCAGCAGCACCGACTTTGCCGACGGCAATCTTCTCTCTGCCGACGGCAAGCAGACATCCTCCACACGTCTGGCACGCACCGCTATCGAACCAATGATTACAACTCAATGGTATCAGGATGCTCCCTATTGGAACAAGATTCCTCTATATGACGGTGACGACCCCCAAAAGCATGGTAAAAACTGCCTTACCGGCTGCGTTGCTACAGCAATGGCGCAAATCATGAAGTTTCACGAATGGCCCAAAGCAGAAACGAAAGCCATTCCTGCCTATGACCAGGAGACATACTATGATGGAAAATCGAAAATATGGCACATCGACGAACTGCCACCGATTACCTTCGACTGGGCTAATATTATAGACAAATATACAATCCGAGATAACGTGACAGGTGAGAAAACGGTTGTCGGCACTGAGGCCCAGCAAGATGCCGTTGCCACATTGATGCGCTACTGTTCACAAGCCTGCGAAATGGTACTTGGGACAGTTTCTTCCAACACAATAGCCTCAACGACTCCCCGTGCTTACTACTATATGAACTATGCCCCTTCCGTTCAGTTGCTTGAGCGTGTATTTTTTGGCATCGATGAGTGGGAAGAGCTCATCTATAGTGAACTTTCTGCCAGACGCCCCGTGCATTATAATGGTGTTGAGAGTTCTGGCGGGCATTCATTCGTCTGTGACGGTTACGATGGCGATGGCATGTTCCACATCAATTGGGGATGGTCAGGTACCTCTGACGGATACTATTCGCTGAGTGTGCTTAATCCTTATTACAACGACGCCCTCGGCAGGGCAACCAGATTAGGTTTCTGCCGTAATCAGAGTGCAGTCGTTGGCATACAGCCGCCATCGGAAGGTATATTGCCGCCACCTCTTGGTCGTGTCGTGCTACATGGCATCAAACCGAAATCAGATTCTGCCGTAGTATACGAGTTCATTTACCTCGGAGGAATGTCTTACCCCGCCCCCACGCAGGATTATGCGCTCGGCACCATCGATGCAGAGGGTAAATTGAAACCGCATTTCATTGGTGACCCCAACGACAGCATTGTTTACTGCGGAAGCAACACAATGACGGTTGAGATAGATACTGCAGCCATCCAACCGGGCGAGTCGTTGCTGCTCTACCCGATGATGAAATTCCGTCACCATCCCGAAAGCGATTGGCAATTGTACGGTTCGCAGGAATACTATGTCAACGTAGGACGCACCGAAGACGGAAAATACTACACCATCTACACCAATCCGGAAGTGCCGAAGCCGAATTTGACAGTAGTGGATCTTACAATAAACCCTTCAATAAGTAAACCCAACGAGACAATAGAACTGACACTCACCATCCACAACAACGACGACACAGACTTTACGGACAATCTATATATCACTCCCGATTTTTATGGAGACATCGATCCTGCTGACATTGCCACATCCAAAGTAAAGAGGTATGGCGATAGCATGGTAGCAGGTGCTTATATCCGTGCAGGACAGGATACCGAAGTCAAGTTCTATATGCCCCTCCTGATGAATGGCGTAGTTTACCTGAAAGTAAGAACTGCAGATTACGAATACCTAAAAAGCTACGTCGTAGCGATTGAAGCCCCCACTGCCGTTACCTCCGTTTCAGCAGATGACTCCGATGCCTCCGATGCGCACTATTATGACCTACAAGGGCGCCGTCTCACCACTCCTCCCGTCCAACCTGGAATATACATATACAAAGGAAAGAAGGTATTCTCTCCCCTTAAACGATAACCTTCATTCATCCCAAAGGTAAAAGCCCCAAATTTAAAGCCCCAATTTTAAAGCCCCAAAAATAAACGTAGGCTGCACATTTGCAGCCTACGCAATCCTTCATTCATCATCTTTAACCTTTAACCGTTAACCTTTAACCGTTAACCTTTAACCGTTAACCATTAACCGTTATTGTCGTGAGACACGCAAGCCCTTTTTATGTAATTAACGCTTCTTTCTTGTCAATAGTATCACTACCAGCGTGAGGCACTCAGAGGCAGGTACAGCAAGCCACATGCCTTGCGGCAGGAGGAGCATAGGCATCAGAATGAATGCGGGGATGAGGAATATGAGACCGCGAAGCAGCATATACACCGTCGCGCGGGTGTTCTGCTCAATGGATTGGTAGTATCCGATGATGGCAACATTCAGGGCAAAGAATATTGCCGAGGCAGCAAACAGGGGTAGTCCTGCCGTAGCAATCTCATAGGGTCTGGTTCCAGCATGCAGGAACAGTCCGATAAGGGGCTTTGCTC
The DNA here is from genome assembly GCA_946405805.1 of uncultured Prevotellaceae bacterium. GTDB lineage: Bacteria > Bacteroidota > Bacteroidia > Bacteroidales > Bacteroidaceae > Prevotella. Next base: position 3,478 of record CAMJIL010000023.1, read on the forward strand.
CAAGTGTCAGCACCGCCGTTGCCAACAGTCCGCAGATGGTTGCAGTGCGCAGGCTGAGCCTGAAAGCTTCACGAACTCGGCTATCGTTGCCAGCACCATAGTTGAAACTGATGATAGGCTGTGCCGACTGTGCGACGGCATTGTTTACCATGAAAACTATGGGATAGAGATAACATGCCACGCTGAAGGCTGCAACGCCGTCTTCTCCCAGTTCCATGATAAAGACGTAGTTGCCTGCAAGCAGTATCATTGACATTGCCAGTTCGCCCAGCATAGATGAGAAGCCGCTGCGAGCCATATACCAGATGTTTCGGGTTGTAAGGTAAGCACTGGTAAGACTGAGTTTCAGGCGGCGGATATGAAGTGTCTGTGTACGGAAAAGCATATACCAAACAACCATTCCGGAGGCTACGGCACAACAGAGCGTCGAGGCGAGGGCACTGCCTGCAATACCCATCTGCAGGGGAAAGACAAAGAGCCAGTCAAGAAAGATGTTCAGGATGCCAGGTATAATCTCCAATGAAGCAGCGTATTTCGGAGAGCCGTCAAGGCGAATGACGAAGGTGCCAACCATCTGGCTGATGATGAAGATACAGCCGGGGAGTATGAAGAGCAGATACTCCAATGCCAGCGGCATGAGGGCATCGCTGCACCCCATCAGTCGCAGAAATGGCACGCGAAAGACATAAACCAGGGCGGCAAAAACGGTCATCAGCAGCGAAGCGACCTCAAGGGCTTGGGTGATATTGATATCTGCCGCCTTGTTATTGCCCTGTGCCAGATGGATGCTGGCCACAACTGATACGCCCACACCAAACATCAATGATATGCCTGTAGTCATCAAGAACAGCGGCGCAACAATATTGATTGCCGCCAACGCATCGCTGCCAACCCCCTGTCCGACGAAGATACCATCGGCAACGGTAAAAAAAGATGCGAACACCATAGACAGCAACGTTGGGAAGAAGATGCTACGAAACAACGGTTCTATCTTCGCCTTCCCAAAGTCAATGCTGTCCCTCTTCAGGTCTTTCATCTTTTTTACCATAACGGAATATTATTGATTTCGCCTGCAAAGGTACAAAAAATAACGAAAACCAAAGCGGAAATGAAAAAATTACTTCAAATTCCACTTAGAGTTGTCGCTCTGGAAGTCATACTCTGCAAGGGTTGGCGTAGAGTCTGCGGCGGAGTATATGACATATCGGGTATTCTCTCCTTCCAGACCCGGAATACGTTTTGGCATGATGCGGAAAGTACCGTCAATAAGTTGCTCTATGCGCCACAGCTGACTGTCGTCACCAGTAAATTCCGGCGTCGTAGTAAGTTCAAAATCGGCTGTTGCTGCAAGGGCACGATTAGTTCCTGCTATGGTAATCTTGAAGTATGGATTGCTGAGATATCCGCCAGCACTCTCAACGGGACTGATGGTCCACTGCTGCCAAGGACGGAACATATAGTCGCTGCAACGAAGGGCAATGTCACCCTTTGGCCAAGTATTGATAACGCTGTCAAGGGGCTGCGGAGCAATCTTCACAACGGGCTTGGTGAGGTCTAACTGCCAAAAACGTTCACGCTTTTGATACATGCGGACAAAGTCAACATTCAGTTCAAGGGAATAACCTCTGCGCTCTGAGAGAATAGCGTATGTGCCGCCCTTAAAATGCTCGCCTGCCACCGGCCAGCCGTTCCTCCAAAGCAGGGGACGGACAGCAAGGACAGAACGGCCGCTGCGATTGAAATCAGCTTCAAAATGGCACGACATTATCTCGACACCTTCATCAATTATGGTGCGTCCGAAGTGTCCCGGACCTGTGGCATTATCGCCGGCACAGATTACCATCCTACCACCTCCGTGGAACATATCACGCCCTACATTATCGAGATATGGACCTTCTACTGTACGAGACCTTCCAACAACAATGTTATAGGTGCTGTTGACGCCATCGCAGCAGGTGCCGTGAGTGCCAAGAAGATAGTACCATCCATCGCGATAAATAAGGTCTGTTGCCTCGCAGTCGATGGCGATATCCTTCTCCTTATTGCCCTTCATGCGATAGCCTGTAGAGGGGTCGAGTTCTATGAGACGGATAGTACCGAAATAGGTACCATAGCATGCCCACAAACGTCCTGTCTGAGGGTCGAGCAACAGTCCCGGGTCGATAGCATCCTGATCTTCCATACCATCGCTGGAACACACCTCAACGGCCTCCGTCCACTTAAAGTCTGGCGACTTAGGGTCGAGGGTTTTATTCCACATCGTGAGGATGCGTCCGTTATGGCCGCCATTCAAACCGCCACCAGTAGCACCATAGATGCAGAGATAGCGGTCGCCAATCTTCATGACATCAGGGGCAGCGCCGCCACCAGGGCGGTCAGCACCACTGTGCCAAGACCATCCGTCATCAGAAATAAGTCCACCGCCGCCAGTGCCGAAAGTATAGTATTTTCCTTCACAAAAGGCTATCGTTGACGGGTCATGAATATATGGTGCTCCAGACTGGGCGAAGACAGGTGACAGCTGACAGGTGACAATTGACAGTAGTAGGAGAAATATCTTTTTCATATAATGTTAGCGGTTAGTGGTTAGCGTATAACTTGTGACTGGTTTTCCTTGGTTATCGACAAAGCGGACGCACATGTCGCTGAGTCCGGGGCCGTTAATGATGGCACCACGCAGGGTGTTGCGACCCTTCTTGAGGGTAAGACGCTGTGACATACCATCATCTTCCACCATACGGCGGTCACCCTCAAGGAGTAACACCTCTACCCCATTTAGCCACCACATAGAAGCGCCATTGGAACCAACAGCAAGGCGCACACCTGCTATGTCGGCAGGACAGTCAATAACTGTCTCACACCAGAACAGTGAGCCGTAGGTCTGCTTGCCATATTGTTCAGCAAAGCGGAACAGTTTCATGTTATATGTCTCACTTTCGAGGTTATACCATTTACCCTTCTGCTTCGGCAACTTTGCCAACTCTTCAGAAAATTTGCTGCGTAGCCACGAATTGGTAAAGATGACATTAGAGCGTATTTCCTGACGTATTGGTTCGAGCATACGCCAACGCCTAATAAAACCTTGCTCATCAGGCTGCGAAGGAGTTGCCTTGGCTGGCACAAGAGAGAAATATTTTGGTCTTGGAGTGGTCGAGAGAATACCAGCACCACGAAGGGTCGGTTTTATCTCTGGAATAGTACCATCGTCATTGAACTTTATCTTCTCGATGCGTACAGAACGGCGCTTGTCATCATTTGGAGAGAGGTCGTTGCGGTGATAGAAGAGATACCACTGGCCCTTATACTCTACAAAGCTGTGATGGTTTGTCCAGCAGCCGTTCTCATGTTCTGCCATAAAGACGCCCTTGAAGTCCCAAGGTCCGAGAGGTGACTTCGACATAGCATACGCCAGCGTCTCAGTGGGATTATCACCATCAACACCTTTCTTGCCACGCACCCATGGGAATGTAAGATAGTACCAGTCGCCACGACGGAAGACAAAGGGGCCTTCCTTAAAGCCTTCTGGCAGACCTTCCATAGACTGCTGCTTACCATCCAGTTCTTTCATATTAGACTTCAGACGGGCACCACGAATACCACCGCCGCCCCAATAGATATATGACTTACCGTCATTATCTACAAGCACGCAGGGGTCGATGCCAAGAATACCTTTGATAGGCTCAGGTTCACACTTAAACGGTCCTACAGGACTGTCAGCAATAGCAACACCAATGGCAAAGCCACGACCCTCACGAGGAGCATCAGGAAAATAGAAATAATACTTTCCGTTTTTCTCCACACAATCAGGTGCCCACATAGAATAGCCGTCGGGCTTACCCCAAGGCACCTGCTCCTGAGACAGGATGACGCCATGGTCGGTCCACTCAGCAATATTCTCGGAAGAGAAGACGTGATAGTCTGCCATACAGAACCAATCCTGTCGCTGTCCCTGTGGTGGCACTATATCGTGAGAGGGATACAGGTACACCTTATTATTAAACACACGCGCTGTCGGGTCTGCAGTAAACTGGTCCCGAATGATAGGATTCTGCGCCACAGCAGTAACTGTGGCACAGAAAAATATTGAAAATAATTTTAGTTTCATGTTTGAAGTTTCAAGTTTCAGGTCCCTTTTTCTCCTCCCTCTCTGGGTTTCTGTCCCCCGCGAAACGGGGGAACCGAAGGGGGTGCAAAGACCATTGAGGTCGGGAGGGGGTCACTTAAACAACATCGGAGCCATCTCACGCAGAGAGCGACGCCATGTCAGGAATTCGTGGGCAGTACCCTCGCTGATAAAACCATGAGCATTATATCCTGCTGCCTTCAAAGCATCAACACTCTTGCGGATGCCATCAGGATTTTCCTTAGAACCACAGCTCTCGAATATCACACGAACAGCCTTCGGGTCTTTGATGTCCTCTGGAGCGTATGTGCCACCGCTGAGAAGTCCCCAATAGCCAAACACCTCTGGGCGACGGGTGGTGATGAGTTTTGTTTCAATACCACCCATTGACAGACCTGCCATAGCACGATTCCATTTGTCTGCCTTTGTGAGATAGTTGGCATCGATAAATAGAACGAGTTCATCAACCAGCAATGTCTCAAATTCCTTAGCAGTAAAGCTGCCAATAGTACCAAACTTTATATCGTTGGTGAGGCCATATGCCATAACAATAATAAATGGTTTTATCTTACTCTCTGCAAGGAGGTTGTCCATTATGAGTCCTGCATGTCCCTGACGGCTCCAGCTTGTCTCGTTCTCACCCCATCCATGCTGCAGATAGAGCACAGGGAAGCGTTCCTGCTTGCCTTTGACAAGTTTACCGTATGTTGGAGGGAGATATACCATAGCAGTCTGCATCTTTCCTTGGCTTGGAGAATAATATAGAACCTCCTGAACAGCGCCATGAGGAATATCAGTGCGAAGAGCATAGAAGTCTTGGTCTGCTGCTGGTATCTCTATACCGCTTTCCCAACGGCAAGAACCGAAGTAGTTGTGTGTGCCTGGGTCGTTGACAACACCACCATCAATGGTGAGATGATAATAATGGAAGCCAGGGTCCATCGGGCCTTCTGTAGTACCCGTCCAAACGCCATCCTTGTCCTTACGGAGAACAGTACCGCCACTGCCACCAAGACCCAAGCTGACTATAACAGACTTGGCATCGGGAGCAACCACGCGGAAACGGGCATAGCCTTCAGAATTAACCATCGGATACTGTTGACCAGGCTGGTTCATAGGGTTGGAAACGAAATCCTCCTTTGGCTGTACATTATCGAGAGAAGCGTTAAAGTTCTTCACAAGAAGATATGAGCGCTTTGGCTTGAGATTCTCGTCAAAAACAAGAGGATGGTTGTTTACGCCAAGCCATGAATCGCGGTCAGAGAGGTTCCAGAACGTAACACAGTCAATGACGTCACTGTGTCTTCTGAAGATGCGGAAGATACGGTTATACTGGTCTTCCTGCATAGTGCTGAGATATGGTGCCAGAGGCTTTGATTCACCACGTGAGAACTGCAGCTGTCCACCCTGCTCGGTATTAGTACGGATATCGAGTTCTGTAACATGGATGTGCTTAACTATCTCAGAATACTTCTTGATAGCAGCTTCTATCTCTTCCTCAGAAGGACCATATATATTGTAGTGGCCCTGCATACCGATGCCATCAATAGGCACACCCTGTTCCTTCATTTTCTTCACCATATCATATATACGGTCGCGCTTGCCTGGGTCACATTCGTTGTAGTCATTATAGAACAGCAACGCATTAGGATCTGCCTCGCGTGCAAACTCAAATGCTTTGGCGATGAATTCGTCACCACAGAGCTGATAAAGCTTGCTGTCGCGATAAGGATTTGCAGGACGTCCCGGACGACCGAAAGCTCTGTCAGCAATAGCCTCATTTACCACATCCCAGCAATAAACGATATCCTTATAACGATTAACTACTGTATGAATATGTTCGCGCAGGCGCTCGTAAAAGACCTCTTTCTTTACCATACGGCCTTTTTTGTCATATAGCATCCAGTCCGTAAACTGTGAATGCCAGCAGAGACAGTGTCCACGCAGAGGAATGTTGTTCCGACGACAGTAGTTGGCAACGCTGTCAGCACCACCCCAGTTCCAGACACCTTCCTTAGGATGTACGGAAATAGGCTTCATAGTATTTTCTGCTGTGACGCTATTGAATTCCTTTTGTATAAGCTGCATCTGATCTGGAACAGATACGTTCCTGCGATTAACGGCAACACCAATCTTAAAGTAGTTTTTGTAGGCATCCTTCATACCAATTGCAGCATTAGGATCAAAAAGACCTCTCTGTCCTCTTGCCGGACGATTGCTCCTGACGCTATTGAGGAAATTTACCATCTTCTGGAGATTCTCAGCTGTGTACATCGCAGGACCACCATGACCTCCCTCAGCAGGGTATGTAACCTCTGTCCTTACACCAGCAGCCTTCAGCAACTCATAGAACTTCTTACCCTGACAAACTGGCACTACATTATCCTTCTCACCGTGGAAGATGATAATAGGAGGGCAATTCCTGCTAACATAGTTAGTAGCACTCAGGCTGAGATATTTGTCAGGCTCCTTGTCGAGTTTTGATTTCAGCAAAACGTCTTCAGGGCTGTCCTTACCCATTGTGATGTGTTTGCCACAGTCCATCGCTGTCAAATCAACAGGACCAGACCAGTCGCAGGCAGCATTGACAAAGCTTGGCATATTTGTATATTGTCCCAAGTTTCCTTCAAGGTCAATGGTGATTGAGCCCACTTTTGCCTGTTTTTGTCTATTGGTAGTTGCCATGATAGAAGACAGATGGCCACCGCTGGAGAATCCGCTGGTAGCGATGAATGAAGGGTCGAACTTATATTTCTTTGCTTCACCACGAATGAAACGTACTACGGCACGAATATCATGTATTTGAGCCGGCCACTGAGCATCAGCACTGCTACGATGATTTGGACATACTACAGCATAACCTGCATCAAGCAATGATTTCACGATAGTACCAAGGTCTGCACCACCTTTGCCATTGTTGTTACACCAAGCACTGCCGTAGATATGAACGACTACGGGATAATTGTCTTTTTGCTGTTTAGGTAAATAGATGTCACAATTGTGATATGTCTGACCATCTCCGACATAATTGACATCCTTCCATTCTTGAGAAGTCTCAAGATTTGCTTTCTGCTGTACACCTCCAAAACCACCAGCAGGCTGAGCTGACAGGTTCAAAAGACTAAACAGCGAACACACATACAAATAAAAAAAGCGTTTCATAATTACTATTTTGTTTAATTGGTTGTTTACCATCTTAGACGAATTTTCGCTTGCAAAAATACAAACAATATTATAAAAACACTTTTTCTATTGTATCATATTCTTTTTATCATATCACGTTGTTACAATTAGTATTATAATTTAAAAAGAAATGTTATTGCTGTTTTCAATGAAACCGCAAAAAAAATAGCCCCGACAGAAATTTGCCGGGGCTATATTATTTATTAACCTTTAAACTTTAACCGTTAACCGTTATAGTGTCTCATCACCTTATTATAGTATTTCTGAGTTCCGCGAACTGAATAGCGTGCACCACCATTCCAAATACGGATTGCTTTCTCTACACTATTTGATGGATTGTACTTACTCATGTAAATTACAAACATCTCTCTTGACTTTGATGCACTGAAGCGATCGTTAAGCTTAAAACGCTTTGAAGAACCTCTTTGTTTGAGGATGGCGTTACAGTCATATACCAAACCTGGTGAAATCTGCATAACACCAACATAAGGACCACACACAGCACGTGCGTTACCTCCGCTCTCTACTTTTGTGATGGCATCCATTACTGGACCCCAGTCAAACTCTTCTTCCTCTTCAACACGAGCAATAGCGCTGAGTGAGAACACAGCGATAAATGCTAAACAAATTACTTTCTTAAAAAAATTATCTCCAAATATCATGACTTTGATTTTGGTGGAACATAGATACGAGATGACAAATCCAAATGTACTACAAATAAATAATGTAGGTAAGGGATGTCGGTGGGGTAATCTCGTACCGCAATCATTTTGATTTGCGGGTGCAAAGGTAAAAAGAAAATTCTGTGTGCGCAAACAATTTTACATTTAATGTGGAAATTTTAGAGATTTTTTGATATGTATCAACATGGTAATAAATTTTATTTATTTTTAACAACTTAATGTCACTTATTATGTTTTTCGGACTGAAATATAAAATATTTTTTATATCTTTGCAGCGCATAATTAAGTTTTTGAAATATGGACAACAGATATATGCTACGCGGTGTGAGTGCTGCGAAAGAGGATGTTCACAACGCCATAAAGAATATCGATAAGGGTATCTTCCCACAGGCTTTCTGTAAGATTATCCCAGATATCTTGGGTGGTGATGAGGAATATTGTAACATCATGCATGCTGACGGCGCTGGAACAAAGTCGAGCCTGGCATACATGTATTGGAAGGAAACTGGCGACCTCTCTGTCTGGAAGGGTATTGCTCAGGATGCGTTGATAATGAATACAGATGACCTGCTGTGTGTGGGTGCTGTGGATAACATTCTTGTTTCAAGCACAATAGGCAGAAACAAGATGTTGGTACCAGGAGAGGTTATCAGCGCCATCATCAATGGTACTGATGAACTGCTGAAAGAGATGCGCGAGATGGGTATAGGTATCTATGCTACTGGCGGTGAAACAGCAGACGTAGGTGACCTGACAAGAACCATCATTGTCGATTCTACTGTAACATGCAGAATGAAGCGCAGCGACGTGATAGACAATGCCAACATCCGTCCAGGAGACGTGATAGTTGGTTTGGCAAGTTTCGGACAGGCTACATACGAGAAGGAATATAATGGCGGTATGGGTAGTAATGGACTTACCTCAGCCCGCCATGATGTATTCGCAAAATATTACGCAGAGAAATATCCTGAGAGCTATGATCATGCTGTACCAAATGAATTAGTATATTCTGGTTCTTGCAGATTTGAGGACGAAGTAGAATACAGCCCCGTTAATGCAGGAAAACTGGTTCTCTCCCCTACCCGCACCTATGCTCCAGTGATAAAGAAACTGCTTGACATGATGCGCAGCGATATCCACGGAATGGTACATTGCACAGGTGGTGCACAGACAAAGGTGCTGCACTTTGTTGGTGACAACTGTAAGGTAATAAAGGATAATATGTTCCCTGTGCCACCTCTCTTCAAACTCATCCACGACCAAAGCGGAACAGATTGGAAGGAAATGTACAAGGTGTTCAATATGGGACATCGTATGGAGATATATGTATCACCCGAAAATGCTGAGAAGGTGATAGAGGTCAGCAAATCCTTCAATATTGACGCACAGATAGTGGGCAGAATAGAGGAAGGAAAGAAGTCTTTGACCATCAAGTCGGAATTTGGAGAATTTGATTACGTATGAATTTATTAGAAAAATTAGATGGCCTTGAGGCACGCTACGAAGAGGTTACGACACTTATCACCGATCCAAGTGTTATAGCTGATCAGCAGCGTTTCGTAAAGCTGACACGAGAATATAAAGACCTTGGTGACATTATGGCAATCCGCAAGAGATACATTGCTTGTCTGGATGCCATCAAGGAGGCAAAGGATATCATTGCTAACGAAAGTGATCCCGAGATGAAAGAGATGGCTCGTGAGCAGTTGAATGAGAATGAACCAATGCTTCCTGCCCTTGAAGAAGAGATAAAGATAGCCCTCGTACCAAAAGACCCAGAGGATGCTAAGAACATAGAAATGGAGATACGTGCTGGAACAGGTGGCGACGAAGCCTGTCTGTTTGCTGGCGACCTGTTCAGAATGTATAAGGCTTTCTGTGAGTCAAAGGGATGGAACCTCTCTGTAACAGATGTTTCGGAAGGTGCTGTAGGAGGCTACAAAGAGATAGACTTTGCTGTCAGTGGCGATGGCGTCTATGGCATCATGAAGTACGAATCTGGAGTACATCGTGTACAACGCGTTCCTGTAACAGAGAGCAACGGAAGAATGCAGACATCAGCAGCAACTGTTGCCGTATTGCCAGAGGCTGACCCATTTGAGGTGAATATCAACGAAGGTGAGATAAAATGGGACACCTTCCGTTCCAGCGGTGCTGGTGGTCAGAATGTGAACAAGGTTGAATCAGGTGTTCGTGCCCGCTATATGTGGAAAAACCCTAATACGGGAGAAGTAGAGGAAATTCTGATAGAATGTACAGAAACACGTGACCAGCCAAAGAACAAGGAACGTGCCTTGGCTCGTCTGAGGACATACATCTATGATCGTGAGCACCAGAAATATCTGGACGACATAGCATCACGCAGAAAGACACTTGTCAGCACAGGTGACCGTTCAGCAAAGATACGTACATATAACTTTCCACAAGGACGTGTGACAGACCATCGCATAGGATATACCACACACGACCTGCAAGGATTCCTCGGAGGAGACATCCAGGCAATGATAGATGCACTGATAGTCGCAGAGAATGCTGAGAGAATGAAAGAAGCAGAACTTTAAAAATATTTTGCATTATGGGAGTATTCACAAGTATCAAGAAAAACGATGAAAAGGAGGATGAGCGTACTATGCCTGCCTCTGAATTTATAGAACGCTTAACAAGAATACAGCAAAAGCAAGATCAACAAAAGGATATCCCCTATACCGAAATGCCAAAAGACAATTAAGATAATATTATGACAAGACAGCAATTAATAGAGCAGATTTTCAAGAAAAAGTCTTTCCTGTGTGTAGGACTTGACGTCGATTTGGACAAGATACCAGAGTATTTGTTGGATGACGAAGATCCTATTTTCTCTTTCAACAGGAAGATAATAGATTATACAGCCCCATACACTGTGGCATACAAGCCAAACCTTGCCTTTTATGAGGCATACGGACAGAAGGGCTATGTGGCCTTTGAAAAAACTGTGATGTACATACAGCAGAGGTATCCGGAGATGTTTATCATAGCAGATGCTAAACGTGGTGACATTGGTAATACCTCAAAAATGTATGCCAAGACATTCTTTGATAATTACAGAGTTGATGCCCTCACAGTAGCACCATATATGGGAGAAGATTCAGTGACACCTTTCCTAAACGGTCATGAGAACAGTTGGGTAATACTCTTGGCGCTGACATCAAACAAGGGTTCTGCAGATTTCCAACAGGATGCCGACGCAAATGGCGAAAGACTCTTTGAGAAGGTTATTCGCAAGTCACAGGCATGGGGAACACCAGAGAATATGATGTATGTAGTCGGAGCTACACGTGGCGAGATGTTTAAAGATGTAAGAAAGCTTGCCCCAGACCACTTCCTCCTTGTTCCTGGTGTTGGAGCGCAAGGTGGTTCATTGCAGGATGTTTGTGAATATGGTATGACAAAAGACTGCGGACTGCTCGTCAATTCTTCTCGTGGAATAATATACGCTGACAATACAGAATTCTTTGCTGATGTAGCAGCCCAAAAGGCAAAAGAGCTGCAGGAACAGATGGCGAAAGAGTTGGAAAAGATTGAACATTGAATATTGAAAGATAATGGAATTTAGTGCAAAGCAAATAGCAGAACTGATACAGGGACGTGTGGAGGGTAATCCAGATGCTTGTATCAACACGTTTGCAAAGATAGAAGAAGGAAAGCCTGGTGCTATCTCGTTCCTCTCAAATGCAAAGTATATCAACTATATATACGAAACAGAATCAAGCGTAGTGCTTGTTGACGAGGCTTTGGTACTGGAGAAGCCTGTAAAGGCTACCCTGATACGTGTGAAGAGTGCTTACGAAGCAGTAGCAAAGTTGCTACAGATGTATGACTCTATGAAACCCAAACGCAAAGGTATTGATAGCCTTGCATTCATCGACCCAACAGCAAAGATTGGAGAAGATTGCTATATAGGACCATTTGTAGCCATAGGTCCTAACGTGACCATTGGAAACGGTTGTGTGATACATCCTCATGCGACAATAGGTCCGAACGCTACTGTTGGCAATAATACAGAGATTTATTCAAATGCTGTGATATACCATGACTGCAAGGTTGGAAACAACTGTATCCTGCATGCAGGTAGTGTTGTAGGTGCTGACGGATTTGGCTTTGCACCATCAGAACATGGTTATGACAAGATACCACAGATAGGTATCGTAACAATAGAAGATAATGTAGAGATTGGTGCCAATACGTGTATAGACCGTTCTACTATGGGTTCTACATATGTTCGTAAAGGCGTAAAACTCGACAATTTGGTACAGATAGCCCACAATACCGACATTGGTGAGAATACCGTAATGTCTTCACAAGTGGGTATTGCTGGCAGCACAAAGGTAGGAAAATGGTGTATGTTTGGTGGACAAGTAGGCATAGCAGGCCACATCACTATTGGTAACAACGTACACCTTGGAGCACAGTCAGGTGTTCCTGGAAGCCTGAAGGATGGTGAAAACCTCATTGGCACCCCTCCTATCCCACTGACAAACTATTTCCGTTCATCTGCAATCTTTAAACGTCTGCCAGACATGTATCGTCAGATGAATGAAATGCAAAAAACAATAAACGAACTACAAGCTCAGCTTGCAGAACTAAAGAAATAAATACTAACAATGAACAAGCAAAACACTCTGAAGGGGTCTTTCTCACTATGTGGTAAGGGACTTCACACTGGTATAAATCTTACAGTGACCTTCAACCCCGCCCCAGAAAATCACGGATATAAGATACAACGCATAGACCTTGAGGGTATGCCGGTTATCAATGCTGTAGCAGAGAATGTGGTAGATACCCAACGTGGAACTGTGGTAGCAAAAGGGGATGTTCGTGTGTCAACAATAGAACATGCTATGGCAGCGCTCTATGCTATGGGTATAGACAACTGCTTGATACAGGTAAACGGACCAGAGTTCCCAATCCTCGACGGCTCAGCAATGACCTACGTAAACAAAATCAACGAGGTAGGAATACAACAGCAGAATGCTCCGAAAGACTATTATATCATAAGGAAGAAGATAGAGGTAAGAGACGAGAATTCTGGTTCTGTCATTACTATCCTTCCTGATGATGAATTCTCTATTACGGCAATGTGTTCTTATAAGTCAAAGTTTATTGACTCACAGTTTGCTACCATTGACGATATGTCACAATTCCCTACAGAGGTTGCTTCTGCTCGTACCTTTGTATTTGTAAGGGAAATAATGGCACTTTTACAAGCAGGACTTATAAAGGGTGGTGACTTGGATAATGCAATCGTTATCTATGAAAACGAACAGCCACAGGAAGTTATCGACAATCTCTGTGACAAGCTCGGTTATGACCGTATGGATGCAACGAAGTTGGGATATCTCCAGCACAAGCCTCTTACATGGGAAAACGAATGTACTCGTCATAAGCTTCTTGACATCATTGGTGATATGGCCTTGATTGGCAAGCCACTCAAAGGTAGAATCATCGCAACACGTCCAGGACATACTGTAAACAATAAGTTTGCACGCCTGATGCGTCAGGAGATTCATAAACATGAGATACAGGCTCCTATTTATGACCCCAATCAGGAACCGATTCTTGATGTGAATCGAATTCGTCAGGTGTTGCCACATCGCTATCCTATGCAGTTAGTTGATAAGATTATCAGCATATCAGGTACAACAATTGTTGGTATAAAGAATGTTACCAGCAACGAGCCATTCTTCACAGGACACTTCCCCGAGGAACCTGTTATGCCGGGAGTGTTGATGGTAGAGGCTATGAGTCAGTGTGGAGCAATACTTATACTCAATACTCTCGAAGACCCAGAACATTGGACATCATACTTCTTGAAGATAGATAATGTAAAATACAGGAAGAAGGTAGTACCGGGTGATACCTTAATATTTAAGGTAGAACTGCTGGGACCTGTTCGTCACGGGATATCATCAATGCAAGGATGGATATTCGTTGGAGACCAGCTTGTAGCAGAAGCTACATTTACCGGACAGATGGTGAGGAATAAATGAGATGTAAGAGGTGAGAGGTGAGAGGTAAGTGTGATTTTAACATAATAAGAAATGAATACAATCAGTCCATTAGCATACGTCCATCCTGATGCAAAGTTGGGTGAAAACAATATTATTGGCCCTTTTTGCTATATCGATGCAGACGTAGTGATTGGTGATAATAATGTCTTGCAGAATAGCGTAACCCTCAATCAGGGTCTCCGAATGGGAAATGGTAATGAAATAATGCCTGGAGCATCAATTTCTACCAAGCCACAGGATTTGAAATTCAAAGGCGAAATAACAACATGCCAGATTGGAGATAATAATTCCATCCGAGAAAATGTAACTATCTCACGTGGTACCTTCTCAAAGGGTACTACGATTGTTGGCAGTAATAACCTCCTTATGGAGAATATGCATATAGCCCACGACTGTGTGATTGGTAATGGCTGTATCATAGGCAATTCTACCAAGTTTGCTGGAGAAGTAGTAGTAGATGATAACGCTATCATCTCTGCAGAGGTACTCGTACACCAGTTCGTACACATTGGAGGATATGTAATGGTACAGGGGGGGTGTCGTACATCACAGGATATTCCACCATATGTCATCGCAGGAAAAGAGCCAATACGTTTTGCTGGACTAAATCTGATAGGTCTTCGCAGACGTGGTTTTGACAATGATACTATCCTTGCTATTCGTGAAGCATATAACACCATATATTCAAAAGGTATTATCAAGGAAGGATTGGAAGAGGTGCGTAATACAATGACGATAACACCTGAGATACAGTATGTCCTTGACTTCATAGAAAAAGCTGAAAGAGGAATCATAAGGTGAACCTAATCGTCATAACTGGTCCTACAGGAGTTGGAAAGACTGATCTGACACTGGAGATAGCAGAGCATTATGGGCTCGACATCATAAATGCTGATTCCCGACAGATATATGCAGAGATTCCCATAGGAACAGCGGCACCAACAGCAGAACAGCAGGCGAGAGTGAAACATCACTTCGTCGGAACACGACACATAGGTGACTACTACTCAGCTTCCCTGTATGAGCAGGATGTGATGAAACTGCTGACAGAGTCGAAAGAAAAGCAGAAGGACATCTGCATTATGAGCGGCGGCTCAATGATGTATATTGATGCTGTATGTAATGGTATAGATGATATCCCCACCATACGTGATGATATTCGCATAATGATGAAGGAACGTCTGGCTACAGAAGGACTCGAGGCTCTTGTGGAAGAGTTGAAAGAAATGGATCCGGAACATTGGCAGATTGTTGACAAACATAACCCACGGAGAGTGGTCCATGCTTTAGAGATATGCCATCAGACAGGAAAGACATATACGTCTTTTAGAAAGAATAGCATGGCTCCAGGCAGCACAAGAACACTACCCGATGGCACAGAGTTTAATATAATAAAAATAGGTATCACGCGTGAGAGAGAAGAACTGTATGAACGCATCAACGAACGTGTGCTGCAGATGATGGAAAAAGGACTTATAGAGGAGGCACGACGGATGTTGCCAGATCGAAATGAGAATGCCCTGAACACTGTAGGATACAAAGAGATGTTCAAATACTTCGATGGAGAGATTCCTGTAGAAGAAGCCATACGGCAGATACAGAGTCACACCAGAGAGTATGCCCGAAAACAATTAACGTGGTATAAGAAGGACCCAACGGTGACTTGGTTTAACCTTTCTGATAAAACAATAACAACAAGAAATATAATTGAAAACGTTAATAACCATATTTAAAAGTCTGTGGAACTTTCTGAAGAAAGTATGGCAGAAGACTGTAAAGTTCTGTAAGTGGTATCACACCACCTATGTCAATCATAACAGATTCGTCAAGGCAACAATGTTGTTATGCACAATGATTGTAGCCTTCTTTCTGTATCTCGGTGCTGTTGATATGAATTTCCTATGGTTGTTTGGTAAATCACCAGGCTGGTTGGAGATTAGCCAGCACAAGACATCTGTTGCATCGGAGATATATAGTGCTGATGGTGTGCTGATAGGAAAGTTCTACAACGAAAACCGTACCCCAGTAGAATATGATGAGGTGGCACCTGATTTCTGGACAGCCCTCATAGATACTGAGGACGAACGCTACTACAACCATTGGGGCATAGATCCTCTGGGCATCATTGGTGCTGTAAAGGATGCTGTAACAGGAAAGGGAGGACGTGGTGCCTCTACTATCACTCAACAGCTTGCCAAAAACATGTTCCGAGTAAGAACCCAATATAGTACGGGCTTATTGGGACGTCTGCCTGGATTGGCTATCCTGATAATGAAGACAAAGGAATGGATTACGGCAACAAAGCTGGAGATATACTTCTCCATAGCAATGGGACGTGAAGACGGCAAGAAGGAAATATTAAGACAATATGCCAATACCGTTGACTTCGGACATAATGCCTATGGCATAAAGACTGCTGCAAAGACATATTTTGACTGTACACCAAAGGAATTGTCCACAGACAAGGCAGCAATACTTGTCGGAATACTGAAGGGAACAACAGTATTCAATCCTATCTCCCATCCTGAGAATGCTCTGCAGAGACGTAACGTAGTAATGAATAACATGGTGGAGCATGGACATCTCACGACAGCAGAATATGACAAACTGAAGAATCTTCCTTTAGGTCTGAAGTTTGTGCAGTTGGATAGCGAGAAAACTGGCATCGCACCATATTTCCGTGGGGCAATAGCAAAATATGTAAAAAGTCTCAGCGAAGAGATTGACGACCTTGCAGACATCGATTTGTATAATGATGGCCTGAAGATTTACACTACCCTTGATACCAGAATGCAGAAATATGCTGAGGATGCAGCAAAGCAGCAGATGGAAGTAGTGCAGAAGAATTTTGATGCTCACTGGAAGAATATGGAACCTTGGCGCGATGAACATGGAAAGGTAATTCCTGATTTTATAGAAAACATCGCCAAGCGACTGTATGAGAAAAATCCAAAGGCTCTTGAGGATTCTGCTTTCTATGCACACACCTTAGACTCTATCCGAAAGATGGTCAGCTATATGCATTGTGCCTTCGTTGCTATGGAGCCACAGACCGGACATGTGAAGGCATGGGTTGGTGATATCGATTATGACAAATGGAAGTATGACAAGGTGACTGCAATGCGTCAGCCGGGTTCGACCTTCAAACTGTTTGTCTATACAGAAGCAATGGAACAGGGATTGACACCTTGTGACAAACGTAGGGATGAATTCTTCTCTATGGAAGTGTGGGATAAGGCTCAAAAGAAGAATGTTATCTGGAGTCCTACAAATGCCAATGGTACATTCTCTAATGACTCTATGCCTCTCAAGACAGCTTTTGCTCAGAGTATCAACTCCGTCGCTGTTCGACTTGGTCAGGAGGTGGGCATCAGCCATATAGCAGAAACAGCACACAATATGGGTATTGTAAGTCCACTTGACGAAACCCCGTCATTGGCTTTGGGATCAAGTGATGTAAACTTGTTGGAATTGACAAATGCTTACTGTACCATAGCTGCAAATGGTAAGACTCATCCAGATCCAATTCTGATAACTCGTATAGAAGATCGCAAAGGAAACGTAATATACACAGCTCCTACGGAACAACGCCAGAGTATTTCCGAGAGAGCAGCAGTACTGATGCAGACAATGCTGATGGCTGGTCTTACAGAGCATAATGGTACCTCAATGGCTCTTAACAGATATGTCGGCAATTATCGTGACACAGACTTTGGTGGTAAGACGGGTACCTCTAACAACCATTCTGATGCGTGGTTTATGGGTGTCTCACCAAAACTCGTTGTAGGAGCATGGGTAGGTGGAGAATATCGATGCATACACTTCCGAACTGGTGCTCTGGGACAGGGGTCAAGGACTGCTCTGCCTATCTGTGGACTGTTCCTCGAAAAGGTATTGGCCGATAAACGCTTTAACAATTATCACGCTCATTTTGTAAAAGACCCGATGCTTTTGGAATCATATATGTATGATTGCAGTTATGTTCATCAGGCTCGTCCTGACACTTTATCTGCGGACACTTTGGATATAGAAGGGGTGCTTGGTGAAGAGGATGTGACATTTGAGAATATATGAAAAAACATTTAATATACTTATTGCTTGCGCTTGTCTCTCTTAATGTAAGCGCACAGATAAAACGTGAATTCCGTGGGGCATGGATACAATGTGTCAACGGACAGTTTCTTGGTATGGGAACAGAGAAGATGCAGCAGACTCTGCTTTATCAACTTGACGAACTGCAGAAAGATGGCGTCAATGCTATTATCTTTCAGGTGCGTCCAGAGTGTGATGCCCTCTATGCTTCATCATACGAACCTTGGAGCCGATTTCTGACTGGTCGTCAGGGTACTCCTCCTTCTCCTTATTGGGACCCTCTGTTTTGGATGATTAACGAATGCCACAAACGTGGTATGGAACTGCATGCATGGATTAATCCATATAGGGCAAAGACAAAGAATACTGTTGAACTGGCAAGTAATCACATTGCAGTAAGACGTCCTGACCTCATATTCCCTTATGATGGCTTGTATATACTGAATCCAGCACGTCGTGAAAACAGTACCTTTATTTGTAAGGTGGTTGCTGATATCCTGAGAAGATATGATGTTGACGGACTGCATATCGATGATTATTTCTATCCTTATCCTGCACAGGGAAGTGTAATAGCTGACGAAGCTGACTATCGTGCAAACAGCTATGGCATATCTAATATTGGGGACTGGCGCAGAAATAATGTCAATATGTTCATTAAAGAACTCCACGATACTATAGAATCAATAAAGCCTTGGGTGAAGTTTGGTGTTTCTCCTTTTGGCATATACAGAAACCAACGTAGCGACCCAAATGGTTCTATGACAAATGGTTTGCAGAACTATGACGACCTCTATGCTGACGTGATGCTGTGGGTCAACAATGGATGGATAGATTATTGTGTGCCACAGATATATTGGGAGATAGGCAACAAGGCTGCAGATTATAAGACACTGATAAACTGGTGGACAGCAAATTGTACTAACCGTCCGCTTTATATCGGTGAGGATATCGAAAGAACAGTAAAGTTTGGTCAGCAGGCTACAAAACGTCAGCTGCACACATCATTGCTGAGTCCGTCATCTGCTCTTTCCGGTACCGTGTTATGGTATGCCAAGGCTGCTGTTGACAATGTTGGCGGATATGCCACAAACCTGAGAAACGTTTATTGGCGCTACCCTGCCCTGCAGCCGCTGATGCCTTTCAAGGCCGGTGGTAAGCCTGGAAAGGTAAGAAAGGTGAAACCAATCTGGACAAGTGACGGATACGTGCTCTTCTGGGAAGCACCAAAAGCAAAGAATATCATCAGTGCAGCATATAAATATGTAGTATATCGTTTCAACAGTAATGAGACAATCGACATCGAAGACCCATCACACATCGTGGCAATAACACATAATACATGGTACAACCTTCCTTATCAGAACGGACAGACAAAATATGTATATGTCGTAACAGCCCTCGACAGAATGAGTAACGAGAGTGCAAAAGTAAAGAAGAAAGTAAAACTTTAAACTTTAAAACTCTTTAAACTGTCTTTAAACTTTAAACGTTAAACTTTAAACTTTATAATAAATATAGTATGGAACGCGACAACAAAATCTTCGAGCTCATTGAGAATGAGCACCAGCGTCAGCTCAAAGGAATTGAGCTCATCGCATCAGAGAATTTCGTAAGTGATCAGGTAATGGAGGCTATGGGCTCCTATTGCACCAACAAGTATGCAGAAGGATATCCTGGCCATCGTTACTATGGCGGCTGTCAGGTGGTTGACCAGATTGAGCAGCTCGCTATCGACCGTGCTTGTGAACTCTTTGGTGCTGAATATGCCAACGTACAGCCTCACTCAGGTGCGCAGGCTAATGCTGCTGTGCTCCTCGCTGTTCTGAAGCCTGGCGATTGCTTCATGGGACTGAATCTCGATCATGGTGGTCACCTCTCACATGGCTCTTTGGTAAACACATCTGGTATCCTCTATCGTCCAGTAGGCTATAACCTTAACAAGGAGACAGGCCGTGTGGATTATGACGAGATGGAGAAACTGGCAAAGGAGAACAAGCCAAAACTCATCATCGGTGGTGGCTCTGCTTACTCTCGTGAGTGGGATTATGCTCGCATGAGAAAGATTGCTGACGAAGTGGGTGCTCTCCTCATGATTGATATGGCACACCCTGCAGGACTCATCGCAGCTGGTCTGTTGGAGAACCCTGTAAAGTATGCTCACATCGTAACAACAACAACTCACAAGACTCTTCGTGGCCCTCGTGGTGGTCTTATCCTCTTGGGTAAGGACTTCGACAATCCTTGGGGATACACTACTCCGAAGGGTGTTGTAAAGAAGATGTCACAGTTGCTCAACTCTGCTGTCTTCCCAGGACAACAAGGTGGTCCTCTGGAGCATGTCATTGCTGCTAAGGCTGTTGCTTTCGGTGAGGCTCTCAAGCCAAGCTTCAAGGAGTATGCTAAGCAGGTAAAGAAGAATGCTGCTGTATTGGCAGACGAACTCGTAAAGCGTGGCTTCACTATCGTCAGCGGTGGTACTGACAACCACTCTATGCTTGTTGACCTGCGCTCTAAGTATCCTGACCTCACTGGTAAGGTAGCTGAGAATGCACTCGTTGCTGCAGACATCACCATCAACAAGAATATGGTACCATTCGACACCCGTTCTGCATTCCAGACCTCTGGATTCCGCCTCGGAACACCTGCTATTACCACACGTGGTGCGAAAGAAGATCTTATGGTGAAGATTGCAGCATGGATAGAAGAAGTGCTCAATGACCCTGAGAACGAAAACGTTATAGCAAAGGTTCGCAGCGAGGTGAATGCCGAGATGAAGAACTATCCACTCTTTGCATGGTAAGAAACAAGAAACGTCGTTGGCACTGTCTGCCCAATCAGGAGCCGACAGAGCTTGACAGAAAGATAATGTACTGGGAGGAGCGTGGGAAACTTGTTCCTACACGCGACCTCATAAAGACTCCCGAACAAATAGAAGGCATCCGTCGCTCTGGTATCATAAACACTGCTGTGCTGGATGCTGTCGGGGCTGCCATACACCCAGGCATGAATACACAGGAGATTGATGACATCTGCATGGAAATGTGCAAGAAACATGATGCCATTCCTGCATGCCTGGGGTATGAGGGCTTCCCAAAATCTGTGTGCACCTCTATAAACGAGGTGGTGGCTCACGGCATACCAAAGGTGGAGGATGTCCTTGAAGAGGGTGACATCGTAAATGTTGACTTCACCACAATAAAAGACGGTTACTATGCTGATGCCTCACGCATGTTCATTGTTGGTGGCAAGACAACACCTGAGAAGGAACAGCTTGTCAGGGTGGCAAAGGAATGTCTGGAGATTGGTATGGAGGCCGCAAAGCCGTTCTGTTTCGTTGGTGACATAGGTCATGCAATCGAGAAGCATGCCAAGAAATATCACTATGGTGTCGTTCGCGACCTTGCAGGACATGGTGTCGGACTGAAGTTTCATGAGGAACCTGACATAGACCACTATGGACATCGTGGCGAAGGTATGCTGCTCGTCCCAGGTATGGTATTTACCATCGAACCGATGATTAACATGGGTACATGGGAGGTGTTCGTCGATGCTGATGACCCATACGAATGGGAGGT
This sequence comes from uncultured Prevotellaceae bacterium, assembly GCA_946405805.1. Taxonomy (GTDB): domain Bacteria; phylum Bacteroidota; class Bacteroidia; order Bacteroidales; family Bacteroidaceae; genus Prevotella. Next base: position 25,181 of record CAMJIL010000023.1, read on the forward strand.
AATCTCTGGTGACGAACTGCCTTCTGCACAGTGGGAGCACACGTTATTAATGACTGATCATGGAGTTGAAATCCTCACATACTGATTATATACTCGCAATAGAAAGCAGCTGCGATGATACATCTGCGGCTGTGATGCAAGGTACTACTCTGCTCTCTAATGTTACGGCATCGCAGGATGTTCACAGAATATATGGTGGCGTCGTTCCAGAGCTTGCATCACGAGCACACCAGCAGAATATCGTTCCTGTAGTAGATCATGCCCTGAAGAAAGCCGGCATCACAAAGGAACAGCTGTCTGCTATCGCTTTCACACGCGGTCCTGGCCTGATGGGCTCGCTTCTCGTGGGAGTGAATTTCGCAAAAGGTATGGCAGAAGCCCTCAATATCCCTCTCATTGATGTGAACCATCTGCAGGGACACGTGATGGCCCACTTCATACAGGAGCCGGAAGACCCAACTGTCAACTCTCACCTGTCACCTGTCAACTCTCACCTGTCACCTGTCAACTCTCACCTGTCACCTGTCAACTGTCCTCCTCCCCTGCCCTTCCTGTGTCTTCTCGTATCGGGTGGCAATTCGCAGATAGTAAAAGTGAATGCCTATAACGATATGGAGGTGCTCGGGCAGACCATTGACGATGCTGCTGGCGAAGCGATAGACAAGTGTTCGAAGGTGATGGGACTGGGATATCCCGGCGGCCCTATTATTGACAGACTTGCACGTAAGGGAAATCCAAAGGCATATACCTTTGCAGAGCCACACATACCGGGACTCAACTACAGCTTCTCGGGTCTCAAGACATCATTCCTGTATTCTATGCAGAAATGGGTGGAAGAAGACCCCGACTTCATAGAACATCACAAGGAAGACATTGCAGCATCGCTGGAGTGGACAATAGTGGATATTCTGATGAAGAAGCTGAAGTTGGCCGTCAAGCAGACGGGTATAAAGCACGTTGCTGTGGCAGGTGGCGTTTCTGCAAACAACGGTTTGCGTAATGCTTTTCACGACTATGCCAAACGCTATGGATGGACAGTTTATATCCCCAAATTCTCATACACCACAGACAATGCCGCCATGATAGGCTGTGTAGCAGCATACAAATTAAAAGACAAAGACTTCTGCCCCATCGAAGCCCCAGCGTTCTCAAAAGTAAGCTTTGATAGTTGATAATTGACAGGTAATAATTGACAATTAAAGTCTTTAAACTATAAACTTTATAAACTGTCTTTAAACTATAAACTTTAAACGTTAAACGTTAAACTTTACATAAAAATGGAATTTGAAAGCAAAGTATTAAGCAAGATTATACTTGAGAAATTATACGAGAGTGGTAAGACCATCGCTACCGCTGAGTCATGCTCATCAGGAAAGATTGCCGAGGTAATCACCTCCACTCCTGGTGCGTCCGCATACTATAAGGGTGGCACTATCTGTTATTCCAACTTTGCCAAGACAAAGGTTCTGGGTATTGATGCCAACCTCATCGAGGAGAAGAATGCCGTTTCCGAAGAAGTGGCACGTGAGATGGTAAAAGGTGTTATAGACCTCATGGAGGCAGACTATGCCATTGCCACCACAGGTTTTGCCGGCCCTGGTGCTGACCCAGGCTTCAAGGTCGGAACCATTTGGATTGCCTATGGCACCAAGGATGATATCCGCACCCTTTTGATAGAGGAAGACGAAGGCCGTGAGGAAAACCTCCGCAATGCCACCTTCAAGGCCCTGCAGCTGTTCGTGGAATATCTCCGTGAGATTTATCCCGACCCCACAGATTTTGACCAAATCCCAAAGCCGGGAGATAATCTCGATTAAGGGCCCCACCCCGACCCTCCCCAGTTAGGGAGGGGGTAGCTTAGTAGCTTAGTAGAGAATGGCGCAGGATGCGATTGCATCTTGCGCCAATTCTTCATTCTTTCATTTTTTCATTGAACCATTTTTTTCCGACTGACAGAAAGAGGTTATGGCCTGCCTCATTGAGGTGGGCCATGTCTGTTCCTTTCCCGCCCTGGAAGTATTTCTTGCGGAACGCCTCGTCGCGCACCTTTATGATGCAAGCGTCATCATAGTTCCACAGCACGGGGATGCCATTCTTCTTGCACACCTTTTTTATTATATTACATACATCAGCAAAACCAGGTCTGTCAACATACCATGGCGTGACAAAACCAATCCGGGCCTTCGGACAAAGGGTCTGAATTCCCTTTATCATTGTCACGAGGGAATCGCGGAACATTTTTAGGGAGTCTTTGTACGCCTTGGGATTATTCACCGCCCTTGCCACCATGTCGGCATCATTATGTCCTGCAATGATAATGACATAATCAGCATTGGGGTCCATCGCCTTATAGCGTTGCCACATAGCAGGTCCGAAATTCCACTTGCCGTCATGGGTTCTGTCGAAGGCTATGCATGACCCGTTCCTACCATAGTTGTTATAGACGAAGCCCTTCTCCTGTGCCAGCTTGTAATGCCACGCCTCAGTATAGGGACTGCGATGGTTCGCAACGTACGAATCACCAATAATATTAAAAATCTTCTGCCCATGTGAACATATTACACATAGGCAGAAGAATATATTGCAGAAAAATAAACGCATAACAGTCAATTATCAATTGTCAATTATCAATTGTCAATTACAGCGTCACTCCATTCTTAAAGATGGATATCTCCTGATAGCCGTTAATCTCATTCTTTGCTTTCTCACCAGACGCTACTGCAAGGACTTTGTCGATAAACTCCGCAGTCAGTTCTTTCATGGTCTTTGAATCAACCAGCTGTCCTGCATTGAAATCAATCCAGTTCGTCTTGCGGTTATAGAGGTCGTTGTTGGTAGAAATCTTCATTGTTGGCACGAAGGTTCCGAATGGTGTTCCACGTCCTGTTGAGAACAAAACGAGGTGACATCCGGCAGATGCCAATGCCGTAGCAGCAACGAGGTCGTTACCTGGGGCTGACAACAGATTCAGTCCGTTAACCTGCAGACGGTCGCCATATTCCAATACACCACTCACTGGCGCCCTGCCACATTTCTGGGTGCATCCCAATGCTTTATCCTCCAAAGTAGAGATACCACCAGCCTTGTTGCCTGGACTTGGATTCTCACCTACCGGCTCCCCATGTGAGAGGAAATAGTTCTTAAAGTTATTGATAAGAGAAACTGTTTGGTCGAACAGTTCCTTTGTCTCGCAACGATTCATGAGAATTGTCTCGGCACCAAACATCTCAGGCACCTCTGTAAGAATAGATGTACCACCCTGTGCTACGAGCCAGTCAGAGAATTCTCCTTCGAGCGGATTTGCTGTAATACCAGAGAGGCCGTCAGAACCACCGCACTTCAGTCCGACACGTAATTTTGAAACAGGAACATCGACACGCTTGTCTTCTTTTGCAAGGTTGTAGATATCACGCAGAACGTTCATGCAATATTCTGTTTCGTCACCCTCCACCTTCTGTGTAACAACCAACTTTATGCGGTCCTTGTCATAGTCGCCAAGCATCTCCATAAATGCATCTGGCTGGTTATTCTCACATCCCAATGAGAGAACCAGAACGCCACCAGCATTTGGATGAAGCACTATGTCGCGAAGAATCTTTCTTGTTGACTCATGGTCCTCAGAGAGCTGTGAGCATCCATAGTTATGATGCCATGCATGAACACCGTCAATACCTTGCAAACCTGTTTCCTGCTTGAGGGTATTTGCCAAACGTTCTGCAATACCATTGACACATCCTACGGTAGGTACAATCCATATTTCATTACGTACTCCGACATCACCATTCTTACGCACATATCCCTTAAAAGTCCTGTTCTCCTTTGCTATTGTCAGCTTTTCGTTAACAGGATTGTAGGTGTATTCCAACGTGCCGGAGAGATTTGTCTTGAGATTGTCCTCGTTAACCCACTCACCGGCTTTCAGGGCCTTTCGTGCGTGGCCTATAGGATAGCCATACTTTATTATATCTTCGCCTTCTGCCTTGTCTGTAAGCAATACTTTGTGTCCCTGAGGGGTGTCCTGAAGCAATGTAACGGATGTTCCGTCAACGTTAATTACTTCACCTTTCTTCATTGGCTGCAGACATACAACAACAGAGTCAGCAGGATTGATTTTCAAAAATTTCTGTTCCATATTATAATAATTAGTTTAAAGTTTCAGGCGTTCAAGTTTCAGGTTAACTGTCAACTTTCAACTGTCAATTCTCAATTATCAATTCTCAATTATCAATTAACTAAATTTGTGTTCTACGATAAAATGCCATATTCTCTCTTGATAATATCTCTATCGGCATATAGTTCACTGGAGTTACATTACGTTTCAGCACTACTGCTCTTACGAGGGCATCGACACTGTAGTATCCCTGCTGATATCCGTGCTGTGCTATGATGAAAGAGATACTTCCTTCATTAAGACACTTGGCATTTTTCTCCACCATGTCATATCCCATTATCTGGATGTTTCGCCGATTTGTCTGTAACAGGAAATCACCAACCAGATGGGCTTTGGAATTCATAGTGATGCAATGGTGGGTCTTAGGATGAGAAGAGAAATATTTCTCCAGAATAGCATTATTCTGTTTCTTCGTATTCAAATATGGCAAATCAAGAGTGTTAATCTTTACATCAGGAAAATGATCTGTCATATAGTGCCGGAATCCCACCTCACGATTGTCCTGCTGTTTTGATGCTACATTCTTTCCATCAAGAGTCTGCTTCATCAACATTATCTCAGTCTCTTTCGATGCTATCAGCATAAGCATCTTAGCAGCAAAGTATCCTGATGCAAAGGAATCCTGACCATAAAAGGCCAATGGTCTCAAATCCGGCAAATATGAATCGAGCAGAACAAAAGGAATATTTCTTTCATGTAATTCGTCTGTGAAGACACGGGTATATTCCAGTTTTGATGGTACTATGACTATGCCATCAGGATTTGATTCTAATATCTTTTCATATTGCTCTTTGAAAGACTTTACATCATTGCGCACATAGTACAAATGTTCGATGTGCACATTAAAGTCTTTCCGTGACTCACAACATTTTTTCTGTCCCGCTTCTACTTCCGACCAATATGCTTCGCTGTCATGTCGGGGCATAAGGCATACAAATTCGTATCGCCTATTGGATGCCAAAGCACTCGCATATGCATTGGGTTCATAATTCAATTCCGCAAGTGCCGCCTTTACTTTGGCTAGAGATTTTTTCGAGACATTAGGACGATTGTGAAGCACTCTGTCAACCGTTCCAGAAGATACACCTGCTCTCTCAGCAATGTCTATTATCTTAACACGTTCATTCATTGTCCCTATGTTTTAGTTTTAATTCTTTGTGGTAGTGTTGTTACGGCTTTAGAAAAATTCGTGTCAAAATTAGTAATTTTTTATGAATTGTTTATTACACAATGTAAATTTTTGATGTATACACAGTGAAAATATGTTAATTGTAACCTCTATATTACAATTATTTAAATGATTATTCTTATCTTTGCATGCAAATGCGTAATTACATAAACTTCAAAAACTAACTTTTTTAAATCAAAATGGCAAAAGTAGTAACATTGGGCGAGATTATGCTCCGCCTTTCTCCTAACGGCCAAGACCGTTTCGTTCAAACAGACATTTTCCGTATCATCCCTGGCGGTGGTGAAGCTAACGTAGCAATTAGCTGTGCTAATTATGGTCATGATGCTTATTTCGTATCAAAACTCCCTGCACACGAAATCGGACAGATAGCAGTCAATTCTCTCCGTCGCTATGGTGTTAACACACAGTTCATTGCTCGCGGAGGTGATCGCGTAGGTCTTTACTATTGTGAGACTGGCGCATCAATGCGTCCTTCTAAGGTTATCTATGATCGTGCCAACAGTGCTATTGCAGAGGCTGATCCATCAGACTTTGACTTCGATGCTATCATGGAAGGAGCACAGTGGTTCCACTGGTCTGGCATCACTCCTGCTATTTCTGATAAGGCAGCAGAACTGACAAAGCTGGCTTGTGAGGCTGCAAAGCGTCATGGTGTAACAGTATCTGTTGACCTCAACTTCCGTAAGAAATTATGGACCTCAGAGAAGGCTATCTCTGTTATGCGTCCACTCATGCAGTATGTTGACGTATGTATAGGTAATGAAGAGGATGCAGAACTCTGTCTTGGTTTCAAACCGGATGCTGACGTAGAAGGCGGTGAGACAAATGCTGAGGGTTACAAGGGTATCTTCGAGCAGATGATGAAGGAATTTGGCTTCAAATATGTTGTTTCTACACTTCGTGAGTCATTCTCTGCTACATTCAACGGCTGGAAGGCTATGATTTATGACGGTAAGGAGTTCTACCAGTCAAAACGTTATGAAATCAATCCTATCATCGACCGTGTTGGTGGTGGTGACTCTTTCTCTGGTGGTCTTATCCACGGCCTTCTGACAAAGCCAACACAGGGTGAGGCTCTTGAGTTTGCTGTTGCTGCATCAGCTCTGAAGCATACTATCAATGGTGACTACAACCTTGTTAGTGTTGCTGAGGTAGAGGCTCTTGCTGGTGGTAACGCAAACGGACGCGTTCAGAGATAAAACAAATTGATAATTGATAATTGACAATTGACAATTATGGCAAAATTTGATAAATTTCAGGTGATGGCAAAGATTGCTGCCGCACCTATGGTTCCAGTTTTTTATAACAAGGATATCGAGATTTGTAAGAATGTCATCAAGGCATGTTATGACGGTGGTGTTCGTGCTTTCGAGTTCACTAATCGTGGCGACTTTGCACATGAGGTTTTTGACGAACTCTCTAAGTGGGTAAACAAAGAATGTCCGGAATTGGCACTTGGTATCGGTAGTGTTGTTGATGCTCCTACAGCAGCTCTCTATATCCAGATGGGTGCAAACTTCGTTGTTGGTCCTCTCTTCAATCCTGATATCGCTGTTGTTTGCAACCGTCGTTGCGTGACATATTGCCCAGGCTGTCTCACACCGTCTGAGATTGGTAAGGCACAGGAGGTTGGTTGTGACTTCACAAAGGTGTTCCCGGGAGACGTTGTTGGTCCAAACCTTATCAAGGGACTTATGGCTCCAATGCCTTGGTCAAAGATTATGGTTACTGGCGGTGTTGCTCCAGAGAAGGAGAACCTCGAGAGCTGGTTCAAGGCTGGTGTCTTCTGCGTCGGTATGGGTTCTAAGCTGTTCCCAAAAGACAAGGTGGCAGCTGGCGACTGGAAATACGTTACAGACAAATGTAAAGAAGCTCTTAGCTACTGCAATGCAGCTAAGGCATAATATTTCGCAGTATATTGGCTCCACATGGCTTATTCTGGCTATGTGGAGCCTTTTGTTATGTACACCTGCTATGGCAGATAGAACCATAGCCTATGAGGTGTTACAGATGGACTCCTGTCGCATGAGAGCTGACAGCAAGGAGTTTTACCTGCACAAATACAATTTCGACAAACACATTGACAAAGCCACTCCTGCAGAGCGGATACAAGCCCAGCTCATCTATGCTGACTATCTGTTGCAGATGAGACAATTTCAAGAAGCCCGTGCAGTAGTCGATTCTGTTGCTCCACATGTGGCATATACCGATTCCCTTCTCTTCCTTAATTATCTTTATCATCAGGGAAAAGTAAGTTTCATTCCCATAAACATCCAGAAGAACAAAGCTCTCATACAGAAGGGCTACGATGCGCTGGTACAGTGTTACATCTTGTCAACAAGAAAGAAAATAGATGAATACCGCGCACTCTCTATGCAAGCCCTTAGTATGTATTTTTCATACGATAGCATCTTTGCTATTGTCCGCGCCTTTGATGCTCCTTCAATACGATATATAAATGAGTATAATGTTCCTGACTCGCTATTGGCAGGAAACCTTGCAGAACGTACTCTGAGCATACTTCTCAATGGCAACAATGCATATCAGATTGCTGATGCCTGGCGCAATCTCAGCACTTGTTATTTTCGCATTGGTGAACCCCGGAAGTCTGTTGAATGCCTGAATATGGCACTAGCCAATCCTGCTATTAACAATATGCCGGAACTGAAGACTTCCATAGCAGAGCAGATGTCTCTCTCCTACTCTGCTATGGATGATAAATTTCATAGTGACTATTACAGAAATATGTATCTCGACTTGCAGGATAGCACACGACAGGACAGGCAACTTGAGGCACGAGCATTGGCACTCGACCAAACCACCAGTCGTATATGGATTCTTGTTTATATAGCCTGCGGAGTATTCATACTGCTGCTGATTTCTATCATTACCCTCATCCATAACCATAAAGCAAACAAAATAAAGAAGGCTGATTTCGAAGAGTTGGAAGAGAAACTGGCTCTTATGAAGTTAGAGAATTCCAAAGGCATTCGTGCTATGGTAGAACAGCGTGCCTGTGTTCAGGTGATAAATGGTATGTTGCCACTTATCGAACGCATGGGACAGGCTGCCAAAACAGGAAAGATGGATTACTGTCAGGAACTGGCTCATGAGATAGATCGCCAGAATAATATGCTGACAGAATGGATAAAGATGCGAAGGGGCGACATTCGTCCACACATAGAAAATGTAAACCTCAGCGATATCTTCTCCGTAATTAAAAAGACATCTACAGCAACAACAAAAACAAACATAAAGACAGACTCTTCTGCTGTTGTAAAAGCTGACAAATCCCTTACCCTGTTCCTCGTAAACACTCTTGTTGACAATGCCCGCAAAAGTGGTGCTACAGAAATAGATGTTAATGCTACGACAGGTAGCAACTATGCTGAGATAAGTGTCACAGACAATGGTAAGGGAATGACAGAAGAACAACTGGCTCACCTCTTTGAATATAAACAGATTGATGGCAAGGGTGGCTTCGGACTCCAGAACTGTCGTGGAATCATAGATCGTTACAAGAAGATTTCTTCTCTCTTTTCTGTCTGCATGATAAGTGCAAAGTCTGCTCTTGGAAAAGGTACTACAATATCATTTCGTCTTCCGCTCGTAAAAAGCATTATCATAGCTCTTGTCTCCCTCCTCAGCATCAGTATGCAAGCCAAGGAGATAGACAGATATGCAGACAGCCTTTATAATTGTAATATACAGGGAAGATATTCCGATGCCCTACTCTATGCTGACTCCTGTCGGGCCCTCAGTCAAGATGCTGACTCCATTGTCATGCTTTCTGTGTATAATGAGGAAGCTGTGGCATCTCTTGCTATGCACCAATGGACACGCTATCATAACAGTAATTGGCAATATACCCTACTCTATCGCGAACTGACAGCTGATAAGTCGCTGCCCGATTATTATCGCAGTATGCAACGGGCAGAGTTGCAGGCCAATATAGCAATGCTGGTAGTCCTTATCCTTATTCTTTCACTCATACCATTTGTGTGGTATCTTTATCTAAGACCTATCGTCATACAACGTCGAAAGGAACGTGAACGCAGGAATAATCTTGAGGAAGAGATAGCAGCATTGAAACAGGAGAACGAACGCCTGCATGTCACTTCCAGCATCACTGACAATCAGTTGTCAACAGTAAAGCATGAAACGATGTATTATCCTTCTCGCATACTACAGCTTATCAGCAATGATGCCCCACAGGAGGATATATCAAATGCCATAGAATATTATAGGGAACTGTGTCTGATGCTCACATCAAAGGTGTTAAAGCAAAAGCCGATGAATTCTGATACATTGCAGGAATTACGTGATTTCCTCAAACTTCTCATGAAGCGTCATAAGGATGATCCTCTGACAGAAGAGCAGGTATCAAAACTCTTTACCATCGATACTCCTCATACCGACTATCTCGTAATGCGACAGATAATGCGTGAAATTGGAGAGATAACCCACAATCGCAATTCCGGCATCTCTGCCATATACCAAAACGGAAAAGCAACGATAACTCCTAACTTTTAATTATAAATTTTCAATTCTCAATTATCAATTATCAATTGTCAACAATAGCAGCCATAGCAACAGCACCAGGTGGTGCAATAGGTATCATCCGTGTTTCAGGAACTGAGGCCATAAATATCGTCAATAGTGTTTTCTCCAAAGACATACTTGATGCAAAAGGATATTCTCTGCACTATGGACAAATAGTAGAAAAATCTCCCCTCGGGGAGATGGAGAGGGGGCCCCACATCATCGATGACGTCCTCGTCAGTGTCTTTCGCTCTCCTCATTCCTATACAGGAGAGGATTCTATAGAGATATCCTGTCATGGTTCCAGATATATCCTTGAGACGATTCTCTCACTATTGATAGAGAAAGGATGTCTTCTGGCGCAACCAGGTGAATTCACACAACGTGCTTTTCTCAATGGTAAGATGGACCTCACACAGGCAGAAGCTGTTGCAGACCTTATAGCATCATCCAATGCCTCACAACATCGCATTGCCATAAACCAGATGCGTGGAGGAATAACATCGCGCCTGCACGAATTGCGTGACAAACTGCTGCATCTCACTTCTCTCTTGGAACTGGAGTTGGATTTTTCCGATCATGAGGAATTGGAGTTTGCTGACCGTTCAGAATTGGAGGATGTGGCTCTTACCATAGAACAGGAGATAACAAAACTGTTAGAATCTTTCTCAGCCGGTAATGCCATAAAGAATGGTATTCCTGTAGCTATTATTGGTGCTCCTAACGTTGGAAAATCTACTCTTCTTAATGCACTCCTTGGTGACGACCGAGCTATTGTGAGTGATATTCAGGGCACCACTCGAGACCTCATCGAAGACACCATAACCATCGAAGGACGTCTTTTCCGTTTCATTGATACAGCAGGCATTCGACATACAGACGATACAATAGAAAATCTTGGTATTGAACGCTCCCTGAAAGCAGCAAAGAAAGCTCGCATTATCATCCTCATGCGTGATGATAAACACGATTATCCAGAACTACCTCAGCCTTCAGCCCTCAGCCCTCAGCCCCCCGTTATCATTAAAATTCACAACAAGTCTGATAATTTCCAGGCTCTTAATGGTATCGGTATTGACGAACTGAAACAGAAGTTGGTATATTCTGCACCATCCAATGACGATGCTGTTGTTGTCAACCAACGTCATAAGGAAGCCCTCACAATGGCGTTGGCAGATATCCAGCGTGCCATAGCAGCTCTCAAACAAGGCCTTAGTGGCGACCTGGTATCAGAAGACCTCCGCCTCTGCATCCAACACCTTGCAGATATCCTCGGTGGCGAAGGCACCATCACTACCCCAGAAGTCCTCGCCAACATCTTCAAACACTTCTGCGTGGGTAAATAGAGAGTAATACATTGATTATTAAATAGTTATAACGCTTTGTTAGAGTATTTTAATAAATATGATAATTGTCTAATTATCAGCTGTTTGCAAAAATCTGCAAATAAAAATTATCACATTTTGTGACGAATTTCATTAGAAGTGACCCTAAAAATCTGCAAATATCCGATACTCATTTTGAGGGTAGTTGTCACCTGATATTT
>CAMJIL010000024.1 GCA_946405805.1 uncultured Prevotellaceae bacterium
CTCTGACGATCCCATGGGGCATCATAGCCGAAGTTATGCCAAAAGCCAAGACTAATCTTTGGGAGCAGAATGCCAGAACATCCACAACGCTGATACATCTTGTCCTCATTAGCATACCTCTCAGGACTTGCGATATAATTCTCTCTTAATACCATAAATATGTATCTGTAATGTTGATTCTTACATCTTTTGTGCTGCAAATTTAGAAATAAATTCCTGAAATTGCAAGAATTTTTAGTTTTTTCATTATAAATCAGCAAAAATCACTAAATTTGCGGCCGAAAATGATGAAAAATGTATTGAAACAAAACGCAAAGGTGAATAGGCATAACATATTGGGTTCAGGAGAAGTCATCGCTCACTTGTCGATGTTTTTTGCCTGTGCCTTTTGGGGACTTATGGCTCCACTTGGCAAGGATGCTATGACAAACGGCCTCGATGGACTTACAATGGTTACCTTCCGAGTGACTGGCGGTTGTCTGCTGTTTTGGCTTACGTCGCTGTTTGTCAAGCACGAACACGTACCTTTCAAGGATAAGATGCTGTTTATCGGAGCAGGATTTCTGGGTTTGGTTACCAACCAATGCTGCTATACCATCGGCCTCTCTATAACATCACCAATCAATGCCTCGATAGTAACTACTTCAATGCCTATCTTCGCAATGATTCTGGCAGCAATAATTCTTAAGGAACCTATTACTGGGAAGAAGGCTTCTGGGGTTTTCTTAGGATGCTGCGGAGCATTGATTCTCATCCTTACTTCTGCGTCTCATAGCAGCGATAAGGTAGGGGATATTCGGGGTGATTTGCTATGTCTGTTGGCGCAGCTGTCTTTTGCGCTCTACCTATCTTTGTTCAACAAGTTGATAAAGCGTTATTCTGTCTTTACAATCAATAAGTGGATGTTTCTCTGGGCGACGGTTTTTGTGACTCCTTTCACTTTCAGTCATGTCAGCGAAGTCGTAAGCCACTCCATACCCTCAAGGTCGTGGTTGGAAGCAGGATATGTAGTGTTCTTTGGTACATACATCAGTTATATCCTTACTATGATAGGTCAGAAGAAACTGCGTCCTACAGTCGTATCAGTATATAACTATGTTCAACCTCTTGTTTCAGTGGTTGTCAGCGTGCTTACTGGTATCGGTGTCTTACGACCCAGTCATGCTTTGGCTGTACTGCTCGTATTCAGCGGAGTATGGCTGGTAACAATATCGCGTAGCCGAGCCGATATGGAGCGTAAAGCTCAAGAGATTCAGAATATGCGGTCTTCTCGCTAACGCAGTTTGTTCTTGTTGTAGGTTCTCTTTACATATGCGAAGAAGAATAACACCCCAACGATGTTCACGATAGCAGCAATCCAGAAGGCTGCACCATAGCCAGCCAATTCTGATGCGATACCACCAACTACCACTCCTGCTCCTACGCCCACATCCCATGATGTCAGCATTGAGGAGTTTGCTGTGCCCCTGCGATTATTTGGCGCCAGATTCACAAACATCGTCTGTACGGCAGGAAACATATGTCCGTTGCCAAGACCTAATATTATAGCACATCCGAAGAATCCCCAGTAGTTATGTATGGCAGCAAAGGCGAGGTATGAGAATACAGATATACACATTCCGACAGTAGCATTATGCACTACTCTTCCTGTGCGCAGTGATTTGCTGCCAGTAAGTCTGGATACCATAAGGCTGACAGAGAGTATCAGGAAGAACATTGCTGCCCCTTGTGTCATTCCCAATTCTTCTTTTGAATAGATGGCAAGATATGTTGACAATACTCCGTATGAAAACGACAGCATAGCGAGCATCAACCCTACAGACCATCCCTTTACGAGGAAGAATCGGTCAAGAGATACAGGACTCTTCTTTGGCGGCACGAGACCTGCTGCTATCTTCGATGGAGGAGTATGCTTTACTGTTTTACTAATCAGAAATCCTGCTGCAGCCATAAGGAATGATAGCAGGAAGATAGCCTGGAAATTTCCCCACACCTCATATATATATATACCGACAGTAGGAGAGATAGCAGTAGCAAGGTTGTTAGAAAGTCCGTAGTAACCTATTCCCTCTGCACGTCTTTCTGCTGGCAGTACATCGATGGCAACAGTGCTGTTGGATACTGTTACAGTACCAAAAGGTGCTCCATGAAGGGTGCGTATTATGGCAAAGAGAATCAGCGAACCGCCAATGAGATACCCAAGGAAGAATGTGGCAAAGAGTCCGTATGACAATAGCAAGACAGTCTTTCTGTTGTAGGTGTCAACGATATATCCTGAAAAGATTCGTGCCAGAAGGGCCATGATGGTATATCCTGACAATACTACTCCGATGGTGTGTTTGCCAGAGCCAAATTCTTCAGAAAGATAAAGGGGTAAAATCGGCATAATCAGCATGAACGAAAAGAAGATCATGAAATTTGCTGACCATACCTTTATATAATTATGATTCCATAGTGTGGACACTATTCAATGATGAAATTTATCTCTTCTTTTTCGATGTCAATGCGGAGTGGGTAATTGCCTACCTGTGTAGGATGTCCGTCAACAGAAACGGGTAGGTTTCTGCCTTCTATTTCTACATTCGTAGTGCGATATAGTCTGATGCGTTTATGGTTTAGCATCTCACCCTTCAGGAACAGATATATGCCATTGATGAGTTGTGTCAGTCCTGAGCGACGTACTATCGTCACATCCAGCATTCCGTTATATGGCACAGCACTTGGTGTCTGATGATATCCCCATGCACTACCTATACACATCGTCATAACACGATGATTTTCAGTTGTTCCGTTGATGGTATATTTCATCTCGTATGCCATACGTTGGAAGAGCATCATAACCAGCGAAACGGTAAAAGAAAGCTTTCTTGAGAACAGAGCTTTTCGGGTATTTTGTCTGAGGGTATGAATGCGTGCTAAGAGTCCTACGTTTACGCAGTTCAGGAAATACTGCTGCTGTTCCTGATTCTCTCTGCCCCTATATCTCAGGCATCCCACATCAACAGTACGGATGCGATGATTCTGAATGGCTTTTACTGCCTGCTCGATATTTTTTCGTGAGAACCCCCAGAAGGCAGCAAAGTCGTTGATGGCACCATTAGGGATTACGCCAAGACTGATTCTTTCGCGCACATGCTTTTCTACTTTCATAAGGCAGTTGACAGCATCGTTCAAAGCGCTGTCGCCACCAATGATTACGATGTCTTCATAACCATTGTTTATCATCATAGTCACCAATCGTGATACACTCTGCTGCTTCTCGCTCTGTACGATGTCATACTCTACTTCATATTCCTGAAGTAAAGCCTCAATCTTTTCACGTCGCTTTGCAGCATCCTCGTAAGGACTATGAAAAGGGCAATATATTATACCAGTCTTCAATTTCTTTATAGTCAAAGGTCAAAAGTCAAAAGTCAAAAGTCACTAACCACTAACCTCTTAATTCTTAATTCCTAATTCCTAATTCTTCATCGTACGCTCTCCAGTCTATTGTAAAACCTCGACGTTCCATTCCTCTGAACCATGTCATCTGTCTCTTTGCAAACTGATGTATGGCTATTTCCAGCAGGTGGACCATCTCGTCGTAGGAATACTCACCCAGTATATATTTCGTCAAATATTTATACTCCAATCCGTATGCTATGAGTCGTTCAGCAGGAACCCCTTCGTCAAGCAGACCTCTCACCTCGTCAACCATTCCTTCTTCCAGTCGGGCATATAGTCGTTGCGTGATGCGTTCTCTTCTCAGTTCGCGTGGAATGCTGATGCCTATCAGGGTATATCCGTTAAACTCATCACTCCCCAGGTAACCCCTCAGCACACCCTCTATATACAGTCCTGTACCACCACATAGGATAGGTTGCTTGCCACGCGCAACGATGTCCTCGTATGCCTTGTGAAAATCCTGCAGGTAACGATACAGGTTGTAGCGTTCCCCTGGCTCTGCGATGTCTATGAGGTGATAGGGAATTTTCTTGCCATCCACCTCATAATCTTTCAGGTCCTTTCCTGTTCCGATGTCCATGCGTCGATACACCTGTCTGGAGTCAGCAGAAAGTATCTCGCCACCGATTTGTGCTGCCAGCTTTGTAGCAATGCGTGTCTTGCCACAGGCAGTAGGACCCGTTATGACAATCAGGTTATTGATAGAGATAACGTTTGATACTTCTCTTTGGAGTCTTCTCGAATTCCTCGTCGTGAATCTCTATGCTTGCCACCTTGCAGTATGCAGGCTGTGACTCGTTGAGAGTCTGGAGATTCTGGTTCATCACGTTCATGACGTCCTCACTCGACATATTTCTGGCAGCACAGGTCTCGATGTCAGGATGTACGAGAGCCACCAGCTTCTGGTCACGCTGCACCACGATACTCTCATTTACGAGAGGCAGTGAGTTCAGAGCATCCTCTATCTCCTCAGGGAAGATATTCTGTCCAGAAGGACCCAGTAACATATTCTTTGAACGACCCTTGATAAAGATATTGCCCTTGCGGTCCATAATGCCGAGGTCACCAGTATGATACCATCCGTCCTTGTCGAGAGCTGCAGCAGTAGCCTCTTCGTTTTTGTAGTATCCCAACATCACATTCATGCCACGAGCCAAAATCTCGCCTGGCTTGCGATGAGGATGCTTACTGTCTATCTTTACTTCCATGTGTACTACCTGTCTGCCGCAAGAACCTGCCTTGTGTGTTGTCCAGTCAGCATACGAGATGATAGGAGCGCATTCTGTAGCGCCATAACCTACGGTGATAGGGAATTTTATCCACTTCATAAAGTGTTCCACCTCCTGATTCAGGGCAGCACCACCGACGATAATCTCGTAGAGGTTGCCACCAAAGGCGTCATAAACCTGATTCTTAATCTTTTCCTTTATCTTACCTCCCAAGATAGGAGTGCTCATCAATGCGCGAATGACAGGCGAAACCTTTGGGAATACTTTCTTGCGTATAATCTTCTCAATGATGAGAGGAACAGCAATGATGATGACAGGTTTGATGTCCTTGAAAGCCTGTGCTACGACAGCTGGTGAAGGAATGCGTGTGAGGTAGAAGATGTGACATCCGCTCATGAATTCCTTCACAAATTCAAATGCCATTCCGTACATGTGTGCCATAGGCAATATGGAGATGGTGTTGTCGCCAGGGTGCAGGTGAGCATCCAATACCTCACATGCAAAGTCGAGGTTTGACCACATAGCACGGTAAGGAATCATCACGCCCTTTGAGAAACCTGTTGTTCCGGAGGTGTAGTTGATAAGAGCCAACTCCTCAGGACTCTGCTCCTTATAGTAGTTTACGTCATCCTTACGGAAATACTTTGGGAATTTCTCACCATACAGTCTGTTGAGGTTTTCGCGAGCATAGTAAAGTTTCTCAGAGCGAGACACCATCAGCGAGAAGTCAGGTATGTTTATGATACCCTCCAAGGCAGGCATCTTGTCAGGTGTTATCTCTCCTGCTACGACGTCGCCCACGAACAGCAGGCGAGCCTCAGAGTGGTTTACTATGTGGTGAATCTGGTCAGCCGTAAACTCATGCAGTATAGGCACTGCCACAGCGCCGTATGTCAGGGTCGCCAGGAAAGCAACAGCCCAATGGCTCATGTTGCGTCCGCAGAGGGCTATCTTGTCACCACGCTGAACGCCGCTGTTCTCAAACAGTATGTGTAGCTTCTCAATCTTTCTTGCCACATCATGATACTGCAGAGTGGCCCCCTTGTAGTCTGTCAGTGCATCCAGTTCCCAGTTTTTCTTGATACTGTCTTCAATACACTGATTAAAGCTTTTTATTTCTTCCATCTGGTCGATTTGGTTGCTCAAATTTATAAATTCTGTGCAAAGCTCCGTTTTAGTGAGAGCAGATAAAAATATGTTTTTGTATGCCGAGCATTAGGAGGTTCGCGGATGCAAAGGTATATTTTTTTTTGCACACTTGCAAATAAAAGTGTGCATTTTTTGTTGATAAGGTAAAAATAATTCGGTTTTCTTGTTTTTGGTTTGGTAGTGAAGCCCTTTTTAGCAAATTTTATTTCCGATTCAATATTTGGCGAGGTTACGGCTCGTCCTTAGTTACAAAATCTATAATAGAACTTAGGAAAATCTCCGATAAAACTTCAATCAACCCTCAATCTACCTTCGTTCCTTCTTCGCTCTTTATTTAATGGATGTTCAATATATGTCCGGTAGATGTTCAGTATATGTCCGGTATATGTTCGGTAAAATACCGGACATATACCGGACAAGTACCGGACTTCTACCGCACAGTAATAGAAGTTACGTAGGAGCTCCATATAAGTTGCTTACTGCTTGCTTATAAGGTCGGCATGACATGTATTGAAGTATTACCCTGAAATGCTACAGGGGCAGATGGGGGATAACTGACAGTTGACAATTGATAGGTCAACTTTTTCTCAAATTTCTTGGAGATAAAAAAATAAATGCTTAACTTTGCAGACAGGAAATATAACTAAAATCCATTTGATATGAATAAAACAGTATTGATAACAGGGGCGACGAGTGGTATAGGACTTGCTTGTGCAAGGAAATTTGCACAGAATGGGGATAGGCTTATTCTGACTGGTAGGAATGAACAGCGTCTGAATGAGATTTGTAAGGAACTGACAGAAAAGGGTTCTGAGGTGCTGACATTGGCTTTTGATGTGAGAAATCGTAAGGTTGCTGAGAAACTGATGGCAGAACTGCCTGAGGAGTGGAAGAAGATTGATGTTTTGGTAAATAATGCTGGTCTGGCTCTTGGCTTGGATCCGGAATATGAGGGCAATCTTGATGAATGGGAAACAATGATTGACACTAATATCAAAGGACTTCTGACAATGACGAGGCTTGTTGTCCCTGGTATGGTGGAACGCAATAGCGGACATATCATCAATATAGGTTCTGTGGCTGGTGATGCTGCCTATGCTGGTGGTAATGTGTATTGTGCCACAAAAGCTGCTGTAAAGGCCCTGACAGACGGCCTGCGCATAGATGTTATCAATACCGCCATTCGTGTTACAAATCTAAAGCCTGGGCTTGTAGAGACGAATTTCAGCAATGTACGCTTCCGAGGGGATAATGAGAGGGCTGACAGCCTTTATAGGGGCATAAAACCTCTTGTAGGTGACGATATTGCCGACGTTGCTGTATATGCTGCGAATGCACCAGAGCATGTGCAGATTGCTGAGGTGCTGATTTTAGCTACTCACCAGGCGAGCGCAAGTATGGTGGTGAGAGATAAAGTTTAATGGTTAACGGTTAAAGACCTTAGACTTTAGACCTTAGACCTTAGACTTTTGACATATAAATGGAGTAATCGGTGGAATAGCGCATCATTTGCTGTTCCATCGTTTCTGTATAGTCGAGGGTGACATCTGTTATCTTGCCTTGCTCATCGAATATCGGGGTCATCTTGGGATTGATGAATCCTTTATAAGGGGCGATATTGAGCTTCTTATAGCGTGCAAGGGTCTCATGATGTAGGGTAGGGTCGATTTTTACTCCGTATGTTTCTACCATATCACGTGCTGCTTCATAGTCGCCTTCACTCTTGATGCGTTGTATTTCTGCAAGAAGAATGCCGAATGACTTGCGCAGTTCCTCATAGTCTTTGATGACAACAAAGTGTTTTTTCTCGCCATCAGCTGCCACTGTCTCACATATCTCGATATTTCCATCAGAATGATGCAAGGCCCATTGGGCTATGAGGGCTCTGTTGCGCATGTGGGCTTCTTCATAGTCAGAGCCTTCCTTGATGCGTACTGCCTGGGTGAGCAAGCCATTCATTATATATGTATAGTAACTTGCCTTGTAGGCCTCCATATCTGGAACAAGGCCAAGGCTGAGGAGCTTCTCGTCAGCAATATAATACAGGGCAAAAAGGTCTGCACGGGCTTCTTCTATGGTGTTGCCGTAGGCCTTCAGGGCATCCTGGCTGACTCCTGGCAGGAGTTTTCCACTACCATGTCCGAGGCATTCATGAAGGTCGGTATGCAGGCTGTCACATTGCTCGCCATATTTGCGTATCATGGAGATTGTATCGGCATCGGAGACAAATTCCTCAAGGAAGCCACTCTCCTTTGAGGCTTCGTCGTAGGCCTTCATGAAATTGCTTATGGTAACACTCTTGGAGCCATACTGAGCACGAATCCATTCAGCATTAGGAAGATTGATGCCTATGGCGGTAGAAGGATATTCATCGCCTCCTATCATAGCAGCACATACGGCATTGGCTATGACACCACGCACTTTTTCCTTCTTGAATTGCTTGGCAACAGGAGAATGGTCTTCAAACCATTGGGCATTATCGCTTATGGCCTTGGTACGACGGCACGCTTCGAGGTCTTTATATTCCACAATGCCTTCCCATGAGGCCTTGATGCCCAGAGGGTCGCCATATACTTCTATAAAGCCATTGACAAAGTCGATACGGCCTTCTGTCTCCTTTATCCATTCTATGCAGTAGTCATCAAAAACCTTTGCATCGCCAGAGTGGTAATACTCTACCAAGAGGTCGATAATCTTCTTTTGCTGCTCATTCTCTGCGTATTCCCTGGCCTTGAGAAGGTTTTCAACGATTTTCTCAATGGTTTTACCATATTTTCCTCCAATATGCCATACATCTTCCGTTATCTTGCCATCAATCTTACGCAGGGTAGAGTTGAGAGGATGCTGATGGCTGAAATTCTCTACCTCTTCCTGTGTCAGCCCCTCGTAATAGTTACATGCAGAGGTGGCAACAAGGTCTTCGCCATTTGTCTTATTGACACGCTTAGGGAGCAGGTTGGGGTTGAAGATAATAGGAATGATGATGCTCAGCAGCTGTTCCTTTGGCAAGGGTAGGAGGGCATCGTCTATCTTGCGTACCTCTTTTATGAAGTAGTCCTGAGAGAATTCTGGCACAAATTTCTCACATCCATAGTGATGATATATGCCATTTGAGAACCAAACACGTTTTAGATATGTCTCTAAAGCAGCATCGTCAGCACTGTCTTTAGAACCCTCGGAAGCCTGTTTCGTGTTCTGTAATTTACTTGTATAAATAGCCTCTAATGTTCTGCGTATCAAAAGATTATACTTTCCGAACTGATCGAAGGTGATGTCTCGTCCCCATAATGTTGCTTCTGAAAGATAATATATGTATGCCTTTTGGCTTGAAGTGAGTGCTTCGAATCCTGGTAAATTGTAGCGAAGCATCTGAATATCAGCAAATCTCATATTTTTATATGTGTTTTTAGAGTTATACGAAAATCAAGAGCCCAAAAATAATAAAAATAAAATTAATAGCAAAATTTTTGGCGATATTTTTCTGAAAAAAGTTTAAAATACCCTCTTATATGACTCATTCCGTTGCCTTTATCTCTCTTTTTCATTACCTTTGCAAAAGTTTTTGAAGAAATAACGAATTAACAAACAATATAAATATTGAACCTAATTATATAAGCATTATGCGCAACAACATTTCAAAACACATTGAGAGACTGCTGTTAACGAATGATAGGGTGGTAATTCCTTCATTTGGTGTATTCAATGTTACTCATATTGCTGCTGAGTACGTTGAATCTACAGGATTGTTCTATCCACCAAAGCGTGTAGTTGATTTTGTTGTAGATAAGGCGGCATGCGATGCTGATGCATTGTTATTACAGTCTTATGCCAGTGCATTGGATATAAGCATCCCTGAGGCACAGAAGATTCTGGAGAATGATGTGTATCAGATACAGGTTCAATTGAGAGAAGAAGGTGAGTACTATTTCCATGGTGTGGGAACACTGACAAAATATGGGGATAATAGTTTGGGCTTTGAGGCTGATTTAGCAGGCATTGCAACACCAAATCTTTTTGGTCTTAACTCTTTTGAATTCAAGCTATTACAGGTACAGGTTGCAGCAGAGCCAGCTAAGAAGACTGCTCGCATAATTCCTATGAATACATTTGGTCAGCACCTGCACACCCTTTCACCACTCAAGAAGGCAGCAGCTGCTGCTGTGGCAGTATTAGTAGGATTCTCTTTCATATCAATACCTGCGGGTAATGGTAGTGACAATACAAAGGTGATACAGGCATCTATCCTTTCTTCAGATGTAATAAATTCTATCGTAGAATCTCCTACATCACATAATGTTGCTGTTACACAGGAAGAGATAGCACAATTTGAGCAGGCTGCTAATTATAAAGAGGCGCAGGAAGAGGCTCAAGCACAGACTCAACAGGCTGCTCCTGCTAAGGAAACAAAGACTACACAGGTCGTTACTGCTGCTCCTACTACAGTTACTGTCAACATTTCTTATGATGACATGAAGAAGGTTGTAGAAGAGCACGAACAAGAAACAGTTGTTAATGAAAAGGATTCGCTGTCCTAAATGCAATAATTACATAGTTTTTGACGAGACGAAGTACCAAGGAGAAAAGACCTTGGTGTTTCAGTGTACCGAGTGCGGTAAACAATTCGGTATAAAATTAAAAGAAAAAAATGTTGGAAGCATTGTTGTTATTGAGAATGTCTTCCATTATAAGCAAGAATTTCCGTTACACATGGGGGATAATGTCATTGGGCGATATATGAAAGATAGTCGCTGTCATTGTCCTATCAGAACAGATGATCCGAGCATTGATATGAATCATTGTGTTATCAATGTTTCAAAAGGTGATGACGGACAATTAAAGTATATTCTTAGGGATGGCCCTTCATATACGGGTACTTTTGTGGATAACAAGATACTTGGCGACAAAGAAAGGCGTATTATTACAGATGGTACTTTATTTACCATTGGAGCAACAAGTATTATTCTGAAGGAACCTGAGGGGTGAGAGATTAATGGTTAAGGGTTAACGGTTAAGGGTTAACGGTTAAAGACTTGAAACCTGAAACTTGAAACCTGAAACTTTTAGAGATGAGGGCATGAGTTATTTGTTTATTGAGAATTATGGAAAATGAAATTATAACACAGACAGTAAAGGCATTATCGACCCCAGAGAGTCTGAAAAATCTGTTTCCGGATAAAAAGGATTGCCAGCCGCTGCCATCAAATGAAATGATGCTGGAAGTGATAGAGGTGGCTCGCAGCATATTGTTCCCTGGATATTTTGGTCACTCAAAGGTGACACCAGAAAATGTAGGTTATTTTATAGGCGTTTCGCTGGAACGCTTCTCTTCCCTCCTAAGAAAACAGGGGATATGTGAAGATAAGGTTTGTGCATTAGTATCGAAAATGCCTGAGATACGCAAACTCCTTGCTATGGATGTAGAGGCTGCATACAATGGTGACCCTGCAGCAACGTCTTATGAAGAGATAATATGTTGTTATCCTGTCATCAGGGCTCTTACTAACTATCGTATGGCTCATGTGTTATATGAACTTGGTGTTCCTCTTATTCCACGTGTTATGACAGAGCTGGCCCATAATGAAACAGGTATTGATATTCATCCTGCTGCACAGATAGGCCATCACTTTACAATAGATCATGGTACTGGTGTGGTGATAGGTGCTACCGCCATTATCGGAAATAATGTGAAACTATATCAGGGTGTTACTCTTGGAGCACTCTCTTTCCCTCTTGATGAGAATGGTAATCCTATCAAGGGTATTCCACGTCATCCTATTCTGGAAGATGATGTCATAGTATATAGTAATGCTACAATACTGGGTCGTATAACAATCGGTAAGGGCAGCGTGATAGGTGCCAACCAATGGATTACCCAGGATGTGGCTCCTCAAAGCAAAATAGTAAACAAATAAAAACTCATACACCGTGGAACTGATAGCAAAGACTTTTATGGGTCTTGAAGATCTTCTTGTTCAAGAACTTACAGAATTAGGAGCAGAAGATATCGTAAAAGGTTGTCGTGTTGTCTCTTTTAAGGGAGATAAGGCACTGATGTATCGTGCTAACTTCGCATTGCGCACAGCAATACGCATATTGAAGCCAATCAAGACCTTTAAGGCTAAAGGGGCTGACGATGTGTATGATGCTGTCAAGGAAATCGACTGGAGCGAGTATATTGCTGAAGGAAAGACTTTTACAGTAGATTCTGTGGTATATTCTGATAGCTTCAACAATTCCCGCTTTGTAACATATAAGGTAAAGGATGCTATTGTTGACCAGTTCAGAGAAAAGACGGGTCGCAGACCAAGCATTTCTATTACAGACCCTGATGTGCGACTGAATGTGCATATCGGAGAACGTACAGACGAGAATGGCGTAAAGCATACAGAGGGTACTATCTCTCTGGATTCTTCTGGTGAATCACTCCATCGTCGAGGATATCGTCAGGAACAGGTTGACGCTCCATTGAATGAGGTCCTTGCTGCTGGTATGATAATGATGACTGGATGGAAGGGTGAGACAGATTTTATTGACCCGATGTGTGGTTCTGGCACATTGCTTATTGAGGCTGCCCTCATAGCAAGAAATATAGCACCTGGTGTGTTCCGTCAGAGCTATGCCTTCGAGAAATGGCCTGACTTTGACAGGGAACTTTTTGATGAGATATATAATGATGATTCCAAGGAGACAGAGTTTACACATCATATCTATGGCTATGATATTGATTTCAAGGCTGTAAATATAGCAAAAGCAAATGTGAAGGCTGCTGGTCTCATGAAGGATATCACCATAGAACAGCAGAATTTTGCTGATATGCAGGGATTGCCAAATCCTGACCAGTATATAGAACAGAATCTCTCTGGCGAACGTTTGGCTGTGATTGTTACAAATCCTCCTTATGGCGAGCGTATCTCTACTCCTAATCTGTTGGAGACATATAAGATGATAGGCCGACAGCTGAAGCATCACTTCAAGGGATGTGAAGCATGGATATTGTCGTATAAGGATGAATGCTTTGCACAAATAGGACTGAAACCATCATTGAAAGTGCCTCTGTATAATGGCTCCTTGGAATGCGAATATCGTAAATACCTCATGTTTGACGGACGTCTGGAGGATTTCCGTGAGGAAGGCGGTATCGTCAAGACAGAGGATGAGAAGAGAAAGATGGCAGAAAAGCGCAGAAGTTGGCAGAAACATGACTATGCCAAGATGCGTGAAGAGAGAGCAAGTAATGAAGAGGCTGACATCTTGTCATTTGAATTTCAGTCTTTGAAGAAACAACGTCCTCAACGTGGTGGCAGAGATTGGGACAGGGATGATGACAGAAGGTTTCAAGGTTCAGGTTCCAAGTTTCAGGATAGGGACAGAAAGTTCCATAGAGACAGGGATGACCGTCAGTTCAGAGGAAAAGACAATTATAAATCTAGAGAAGAAAGACAGGCAGACAGGAAAAAGTTCTTCCAGAAAAGAAATGATGATTGATGACAGATGACAAGATATCGAAGCATAATATTATGTTTGCTGTTGTTGAGTTACATACCTGTTAATATGATGGCACAGAAACGACTTACACTTGAGGACCTTAACTTTGGTGGCGTAAACTATGCGTCTATGTCACCAGTCCGCAAGCACTATAAGTGGAAAGGAAACGAACTTATAGAGTCGGAAGAAAAGGATGCCGAGAAATATCCTCAGGTGGTATCTCGTGACCATAATATATATGTGAAGTTGTCTGCTGACTCTGAGGAAAAACAGATTACCTTTGATGGCTCTCGGGAAATAGTATATGGGGAGTCTGTTCATCGAAATGAATGGGGCATAAATACTGGTATCTTCATGTCTCCCGATAGGAGCAAGGTGGCTTTCTATCGCATGGACCAGTCGATGGTGACAGATTATCCACAAGTGAGCATTGCCGACTATGAAGCAAAATATGAGCCTGACAAATATCCTATGACAGGTTCTAAGAGCCATGAGGTCACAATAGGCATTCTGGAATTGTCTGAAGGAAAGGATCTCACACCTCATTATCTTGATTTGGGAGATGTTACAGACAGATATTTCACGAATATCTCATGGGGACCAGATGGTAAAACCCTGTATCTCATAGAATTAAACAGAGACCAGACAGAGTCTCATCTGGATGCCTATGACGTAGCAACAGGCAAGAAGAAAGCTACCTTGTTTGTAGAAAAGGATGATAAATATGTAGAACCTCTGCATCCAATTTCTTTCCTGCCTTGGGATGACAGCAAATATATTTACTGGAGCCAGAAGGATGGTTATTGGCATCTGTATCTTGGTTCTGTAGATAAAGCACAAGAACTTATTCAGCTTACACAAGGAGAATGGGTGGTGCTCGACATGATAGGATTCAGCAAGAGTACAAAGTCTCTTATTATTTCTGCCAATAAGGAGAGTCATGTGCAGAGAAATCTCTATCGTCTAGACCTCAGCAAGGTGCCTGCAAAAGGAAAGCCTGCAAAGATGACTCTGCTGGATAATGGCCTGGGCGTTCATGGCGGAAAGCTCAATGACGATGGCACTATGCTACTTGATGTATGGGGTGAGCCAGATGTTCCTCGGGCCTATGCTACCATCAATGTTCAGACTGGGGAGAGAAAAGAAGTCTTCAGGGCGCCTAATCCTTGGGAGGGATATGATATTCCTATTTATAAACATGGTACCATTACTGCTGCTGACGGAAAGACGGAGCTGCACTACAGAATGGTGCTTCCGAAGGATTTTGACGAAACAAAGAAATATCCTACTGTAGTATATGTATATGGTGGCCCTCATGCTCATAACATCGAGGCTGCCTGGCATTGGGCTTCCCGACCTTGGGAGACATATATGGCAGGACAGGGATACATTCTCTTTATCCTCGACAACAGAGGCTCTGAGCATCGTGGAAAGGATTTTGAGCAGGTAATATATCGCCAGATGGGGCAGGAGGAGATGAAAGACCAGATGAAGGGTGTGGAATTCCTCAAGTCTCTGCCTTATGTGGATATGGAAAGACTCGGAGTTCATGGTTGGAGCTATGGCGGCTATATGACAATCTCTTTGATGACAAATTACAAGGATGTCTTCAAGGTTGGTGTGGCAGGAGGACCTGTTATCGACTGGAAATGGTATGAGATAATGTATGGAGAGAGATATATGGATACTCCACAGGACAATAAGGAGGGCTATGAGAAGTGTTCCTTGCTGTCAAAGGCAAAAGACCTTTCAGGACGACTGCTCATCATAACAGGAGGAAACGACAAGACAGTTGTTCCCCAGCATTGTCTCAGCTTTATTTATGAATGTAACAAGGCAGGCACATATCCGGACTTCTTTATATTCCCAGAGGAGGAGCATAATATGAAGAAACATCAGTCCGTGGTTCTGCATGAACACATAACACGATATTTTAACGATTTTCTTAAATAACACAACATACAAAGAAAAATATGAACATTCTATTATTGGGATCAGGTGGCAGAGAACATGCGCTGGCTTGGAAAATAGCGCAGAGTAACAAATGTGATATCCTTTATATCGCACCAGGCAATGCAGGAACAGATGGTGTTGGTGGTAAGGGAAAGAACGTAAACATCAAGGCTGACGATTTTGAAGCCATAAAGTCCTTTGTTCTTGAGAACAATGTGAAGATGGTTGTTGTTGGTCCAGAAGATCCATTGGTAAAGGGTATCTATGATGACTTCAAGAGTGATGTTCGCACCAAGGATATCCCTGTTATCGGACCTTCTAAGGCTGGTGCTGTGCTCGAAGGCTCAAAGGATTTTGCAAAGAGTTTCATGAAGCGTCATAATATCCCAACAGCAGCATATGAAACCTTCGATGGAGAACATCTGGAAGAAGGTTTGAAGTTCCTCGAGACATTGCAGGCTCCTTATGTGCTGAAGGCTGACGGCCTGTGTGCAGGAAAGGGTGTGCTGATATTGCCAACCCTCGAGGAAGCAAAGAAAGAACTCAAGGAGATGCTGGGTGGCATGTTTGGCAATGCGTCCTCAAAAGTGGTCATAGAGGAATTCCTCAGTGGCATAGAATGTTCAGTCTTTGTAATTACTGACGGAAAGAACTATAAGATTCTCCCAGAGGCTAAGGACTATAAGCGCATCGGAGAAGGTGATACTGGTCTGAATACTGGTGGTATGGGTAGTGTCACTCCTGTTCCTTTTGCTACAAAGGAATGGATGGCAAAGGTGGAGGAACGCATCATTAAGCCTACTGTAAAGGGTCTTGCTGATGAGAATATCTGCTATAAGGGCTTTATCTTCTTTGGTCTGATAAACTGTCAGGGTGAGCCAAAGGTGATAGAATATAACTGCCGAATGGGTGACCCTGAGACAGAGAGTGTCATGCTGCGTCTGAAGAGTGATATAGTAGATCTCTTCGAGGGTGTTGCTGATGAGAATCTCGATACCAAGAGCATAGAGTTCGACCCACGTTCTGCTGTCTGCGTAATGATGGTGAGTGGTGGATATCCACAGGCTTATGAAAAGGGTTTCCCAATCTCTGGCATCAATGATGTTGAGGGCAGCATCGTCTTCCATGCTGGTACTTCGATGAAAGATGGACAGGTAGTGACAGCTGGTGGAAGAGTTATCTGCGTGGTGTCCTATGGCAAGGATAAGGCAGAGGCTCTCGAAAAATCCTTCAAGGAAGCCCAGAAGATACAGTATCAGGGCAAGTACTTCCGTAGAGACATCGGCAAAGACCTGTAAATTTAATGCATAATGCATAATTCATAATTCATAATTAGTCTTACCTCTCCCCCTCCACTTGGGAGGGTCGGGGTGGGGTCTTTTATTCATAATTAAGATGCTCGCAGCAATAGTAATCATAATATGTTTCATACTCTGTTATAGCATGGCTCGTACCATGTTCAGGGATCATTATGGCCTGAAGAAAGCATATTGCTGCGGATTTCCCATTGGGTGTGCTACGATAGCCAGCTGGTGGGCATTATTAGCCTTGCCGGTATTGATATGGTATCTGTATAGCCCCATGAAGATAAATAATGGCAGGATATTCTATTCTGCTACACTTGGAGCCTTAACGCCCTTGTGGATAATGCTCCCATATTGGTTGTTCCTATGATAGAACATTTAATTACTCTCGGCCCTTATGGAATGCTGATAGCAGCATTTCTTGCAGGCAGCTTTATGCCTTTTTCGTCAGAGGCTGTAATGCTGGCCCTGATGGCATTGGGGGTAAATCCGTGGGAGCTGATAATATGGGGTACCATCGGCAATGTCCTCGGTTCAGGTTTCAACTATTGTGTCGGCATGCTGGGAAAGGAAGAGTGGTTTGAGAAATACCTGCATGTAAAACCCAAGGATATGGACAGGGCCAGACGCTTTATGAAGGGTAGGGGCGCATACATGGGATTCTTTGCCTTTGTTCCCTTGCTGGGGTCTGCGATAACAATACTCTTAGGACTGATGAGGGCTAATCCTGTCATAACCTTTGTCTCAATAACAGTCGGAAAAGTAGTGAGATATATTGTTCTTATCTATGGGGCATACTTCGTCAGCTGGCTGACAAAAATTGTAATGGCGTAAAAAATAATGGAAGATATACAAAAGAAATATTTTGAGGAAACCCTTCTTAATGACAATATCCTTGATGCCTTGTATGACATGCGTTTCGATGCATGTACCCCTATACAGGCAGCCTGCATAGACCCTATCATCGAGGGCATGGACATCATGGGTGTTGCCCAGACAGGTACTGGCAAGACGGCTGCATATCTTCTTCCTGTTCTCTCATGTCTCGACGATGGCGGATATCCTGAAGATGCGGTCAACTGCCTTATCATGGCTCCTACCAGGGAATTGGCACAACAGATAGACCAGGCTATGCAGGGCTTCGGATATTATCTTGATGGCATCAGCAGTGTGGCTGTCTATGGTGGAAATGATGGCAACAGGTATAATAATGAGATGACTGCCTTGAAGAAAGGCGCGTCTGTGGTGATAGCAACGCCAGGACGTCTCATCTCTCACATGCAGATGGATAACATCGACCTCTCAAAGCTGTCGTTCTTCATTCTCGATGAGGCTGACAGAATGCTTGATATGGGATTTTCGGATGATATCCTCACCATTGCCAAGCAGATACCGAAGAGCTGTCAGACCATTATGTTCTCGGCTACTATGCCTGCAAAGATAGAAGACCTTGCAAAGACATTGCTGAAGAATCCCCTGAATGTGAAGATAGCTGTCTCCAAGCCTGCAGAGAAGATTCAACAGTCGGCTTATGTGTGCTATCAAAAGCAGAAGGATGGCATTCTGGGTGAAATCTTCAAGACACAGCAGAAGCGTGTCATAATCTTCTCGGGCAAGAAACAGCGTGTGAAGGAGATATACAGAAATCTCGTCAAGAAGAATGTCAGCTGTGGTGCCATGCACTCCGACCTCTCACAGGCTGAAAGGGATGATATGATGTTCCGCTTCAAGTCCGGCAGCATCGATGTCCTTGTGGCAACAGACATTGTGGCACGTGGCATTGATATTGATGACATCCAGATGGTCATCAACTATGATGTGCCAAGAGATGTCGAGGATTATGTGCATCGCATAGGACGAACAGCCAGGGCAGAACGTGATGGCATCGCTATTACTCTTGTCTCTGACGATGAGATATACCTCTTCAAGCGCATAGAGAAATTCCTTGGACGTGAAATAGAAAAGAATGCCTTGCCTGCAGAACTGGGAGAGGCTCCTGACTATAAGGCTGACAAGGCACATTCTACTACTGCAAACAGAAATAAAAAACGGCATGGTGGTGCAAGGCGCCATGGTGCCAATAACAAAAATAATACTCATAATAATACTAACCCAAAACAAAAGAAAAATGAGCGAAATGAAAAACAAGTGCGGCCTGGACGCAAAGAATTTTCAGGCAACCGTAAACGGAAAGGAAATCCAACTGTACATCCTGAGCAACAGCAAGGGTCATGAGGTTGCAGTAACAAACTATGGCGGTGCTATTGCTGCCATCATGGTGCCAGACAAAGACGGTAACCTGGGTAATGTCATTCAAGGTTTTGACAACATTCAGGACTACTTGAAGGGTTCGGAGCCATTCCTCTCAACCCTTATCGGACGCTTCGGCAACCGTATCTGCAAGGGTAAATTCACCCTTAACGGTAAGGAATATCAGTTGGCTACCAACGATGGTCCCAATCACCTTCATGGCGGACCTACCGGCTATCACGCACAGGTGTGGGACGCTGTTCAGATGAGTGACAACACTCTGGCGCTGAGCATTGTGGAGCCTTACGGACATGAGGGATTTACCGGTGAGGTGCATGTGAATGTGGAATATACATGGACTGATGATGATGAGCTGAAGATTGACTATCTGGCTACTACCAACAAGAAGACCATTATCAATCTCACACACCATGCCTTCTTCTCTATTGCAGGCATAGCAAATCCTACTCCTACCATCGACGACCTGCTTTGTGAGGTGAATGCAGACTTCTACCTGCCTATCGATCCTACGTCTATTCCAACAGGTGAAATCCTGAAGGTTGAGGGCACACCATTCGACTTCCGTAAGCAGAAGGCCTTCGGTCTTGAGATTAATTCTGACAATGAGCAGATAAAGAATGGTTCCGGCTATGACCACTGCTGGGTTCTTAACAAGAAGGAAGTTGGTGAACTCTCATTCGCAGTTCGCGTTGAGGAACCAAAGAGTGGACGTACCATGGAATGCTGGACAACAGAGCCTGGTATTCAGGTATATACCGGCAACTTCCTGACAGGTACCAAGATTCAGAATGGCTGCACAGCGCCACGTCGCTCAGCTGTTTGTTTCGAGGCACAGCACTTCCCAGATTCTCCAAACCGTGCATACTTCCCACCTGTAGTCCTCAGACCAGGAGAGCAGTATCGCCAAACAACAATCTATAAGTTCGGAGTGAAGTAAAAAAATAAGGAGCATCCAAAAAGATGCTCCTTTATTTTTGTCAACCTTTAACCTTTAACCGTTATCAGTACGCCACCTTCTTCGACGTTACTTTGCCATCCTGCATGATGGTGCGCATGATGCAGATGCCTTTTTCCGGAGCTGCTATGCGCTGGCCTGACATGTTGTAGTATTCTACACGCACTGGAGTAGTGCTGCCTTTTGCTGACTCGATGCCAACAGTGCCACCGAAGTGGTATTCTATATAGACAATGACACACTGCTGCTCACCAGTATTTGTGAAGGTGAACTTGTCTGGCACATTGTTGAGAGTGAATGATACGGCATTCGGATTGTCTCTCGGAGCATCGAGGTCAAGAACCGTAGTGGTCGTCTCTGTGTAGTTCACACCTGCCACTTCCTTCCAATAGCTGGTGCGGCTTGAGGCATTGGTGCCCGTAACACTGTAGAGAATCACCTTCGTAGCCTTTGCGCCTTCCGGCATGAAGACGGTATTCTGTGCTCCGTTGGAAAGTTTTATCGGGGTACGTTCCAATATCTGGTCATTGTATGGAATCTGCATCTTTGGAGAGTTGCCGCCAGAGGTGTACGCTTTTGTGAGGTTTCCTGTGCAAACTATAGAGAAGCCGTATGCCTCGTCATTGGCAGCGCCTTCCATCATGTTGTTGACACCACTGTTGTCATAGCTCTTTGCCACCATGTTGCCCCATGCAAGGAGCGCTGTCTTGGTCTCACTAACTGGTTCTGGAGTTGGCTCCGGGTCATCAGGATTTACCTCTCCACCAACAACCTTCAGGACGCCTGTGGTATAGAGTTCGCTGGTGTCCCATGTCTGTCCCTCGCCAGGAGTTGCAGGCTGTATCTCGCCAAAAGTACCTGTAATCTTACCACTGCCTGAGAATTTGAATATCTGGTATTCTGTTCCTGCATAAGGAGCCTCTTCCATCTGCTCACCACCATTAATCTGCAATACAGAGGTAGAGCTGAGCGTTGCGGTGCTCTTCAGGGTTATGGTATTACTCTTTGTACGGTTTGCCAGTACATTGAGGGCTGCAGTGCCATTGAGTTTCAGGGTGCTGTTGAAGGTCAGACCTCTGCCATTGACAAGGGTATCGCCAACCTGCAATGTAGCACCTGTGTTGATGGTAGTAGCTGCTGCAAGGGTTCCTGTTCCTGCAAGAGTCGCACCAGTCTGTACTGTGACAGCACCCGTGCCACTGTGTGTGCCATTGACGATAAGACGTCCCTTGCTGACTGTTGTAGTACCACTATATACATTGTTACCAGTCAGACGCCAATCGCCTGAACCTTGCTTCACAATGGTCGTAGTGCCCGGATGGCTGCCTGCCTGGTCATTGTTGTTGATGACACCACGGAATGTCTCATCGGTATTAGCACCGCCTACAACCCATGTGCCTGTTCCCTTGGCCTTTACATTGAAGCCCGCAAGAACAGTGCCGGCATCGCCTGAAAGACCACCGAGATAGTAGGTGACGGAGGTCTTGCCACAGTTGATGGAGGCATTGCCCTTCAGGGTGATGGTGGAATTCTTGATACCAACACCATTGCGTAGGGCAAACTGGCTCTGACCTGCCTTACCTGTACCATTGACGATAAGCTTTCCGGTAAAGTTGTCCCAGTTACCTTCTATATATTCACGCAGATAGTGGACATTCCATGTGAGGGTGCCCTTACCTGTTACATTACATTTGTTGGTGTTCCACAGGTCGAAGTCAACAGTTGACTCTGTTCCTTCTGCCACCTCGATAGGGAAGTTGTATGTAACGCTTGCCTCGTTCTTTCCGACAGTCACAAACTTACCGCCCTGCATCATCAGCTTTGATGCCGTGCCGATGCCAGCCTCTGAAACCTCCTTGGTGTTCAGCTTCAGCGTGCCACCCTTCATGACGAGGTTGCCGTCATACTTGAAGAAGTTCGTAGTATTGACAGCAAGGGTTCCTGCACCATTGACGATGAAGTCGCCCTGGCCTTCGATGCCACCATTCATGGTAACTGTAGCAAGGCTGTTGGAGATATTGAATTCTGTGTTGTTATAGAGTGTGGCAGAACGGTCTGTTGTTGTGGAGGTGCCAGTGTATTTATAAACACCGCCATCCATAATCCAGTTTTGTGCAAACTCCTGACTCATGCCGAGACCACTGGCAACACCACCATTCTTCAGTGATGAGAATTCATACGTTCCCTTATGCAGCACCGTAGCACCGGTATATTGCTGGGTGCTGCCAATGGTGAGAGTGCCTTCGCCAGTCTTGTTCATAGAAGCCGAACCACTGATATATCCTGTGCCGTTGATGGTGACATTGGCGTCAGAACGTACTACGACAGCTGTCTTCTCGGTTGGTTCTGTGAGTGTGATGACCTCATCTGTTGTAGGAGCAATGAGCCATTCGCCTTCTCCCTTGCCGTCAAAGGTCTCTGCGTCGATGATGTCTGTCTGCTCAGGACGTGTCTTGACAGTGATTTCTGATGTGTAGTCAGACTTCTTGTCGCCTGCGAATGAGCAGAGACGAACCTTGTATGCCGTTGCCGGCTTCATGCTTTCGTCTGCAATGAGGAATGATGTCACCCCTGCTGCTGTCCTGCCTACTTCAACATACTCCGAACCTTTCAGCATCTCAACAATAAATCCTTCTTCATTGTCAGTAAAGTCGCTCCAGCTGATAGTAAGGCTTACCGGGGTAGCGTCTGCCAGCTCTGGAAGCATAGGAGGACGGAGATAGAACTGTCTGTCTTCTTTTGTTATAGAGTTGATATAGTTCTCGATGTTGGCATAGCCGTTGCTTGCTATCGTCATAGCATCATTGACACTTGGGTTGGTGCCGTTGGCATTCTCCCAATCGTCTGGCATACCGTCATTATCCGTATCTGTTCTCTTGGAACCTGCATACATCTTCCATGTCGTAGGAACACCGATGGGGAGTTCATTCTCATTGGTGATGAGCTTACCCTTGGTACCAAAGCTTAATACCTCGTCAACCATGTAGCAGTCTGCTATGTCACGATATGGCAGTGAAGCACCTACCTCTGGCAGCAGATTTGCTATCAGGTCATTGGCAGCCCATTTCTCCAGAGTAGGGTAGGAGTATGCCTTTGTCTGAGGGTCACCACCGCCTGTGCCTGTGAAAAGGCTTGGATTGTTGACACCGTCACGATTGGAGTCTTGCCAGTTGTCATTGCCATAGAAGTGGAAGTCGCTGTTACCTCCTGACAGACCCTCGCCACCACCGGCAGGACCGTTGATGAAGAGGTTGTTCTCAATGTTCACGTATGAAGTTCCCTGTGAGTCACCACCCATGTTATAGGCGTAGTTTTTCCAGTTATATACAATGTTGTTGACATACTGGTTGACACCTTTTACCTTGAAGTTTCGTGTGGAGTTATCTACAAGCAGAATGCGATAGAGTGTGATATTGTCTGCCTGCATCAGACCACCTGCTGAGTGGGTCATCAGGCCCTGTCCTACGATAGAGTTCATCAGGGTGATGTTCTGTGGCGCAGTGCCTTTGTTGTCCCAGTTCACAGAGAAGTTCTCATCCTGTCCCCATGAAAAAGAGCAGTGGTCGAAAATCATGTTCTGACCATTCGCAATGCCTGCTGCATCCTTGTCTTTTGTTCCAACAGCACCCATTCTGAAACGCATGTAGCGTACTATGATGTTGTCTGAACCTGAGAAGGACACGCCGTCACCATATACTGTGATACCTTCACCGGGGGCTGTCTGACCTGCCACATACAGGTTCTTGGCAAACGTCATGCGTGAGTTGATTCTTATGACTCCCGCAACGTCAAAGACGACAATGCGGTTTGGCTGACTGACAGCATCACGCAATGAACCACTACCTGAATCATTGAGGTTTGTGACATGATACACTGAGCCTGTTCTGCCGCCTGTAGCAAAGCGACCCCATCCCTGTGCACCAGGAAAGGCAAGCTGCTGCTGGGCACTCATGTTGACACATATTGCCAACAGTACCAAAATCAGATTTAGCTTTGTTTTCATAGGTCTTCCGATAAAATTTGTGAGTTAGTTAGTTTGTTAGTCAGTTAGTTAGTTTATTTTTATCGGTTTGGGGGGTTAATATTCCTCTTCATCAAACAGAAAATCTTCCTTTGTCGGATAGTCTGGCCAGATGTCTTCGATAGATTCATAAACTAAGTCTTCCTCATCATCTAATTCCTGAAGGTTCTCTATTACCTCCATAGAAATGCCACTGCGAATGGCATAATCAAGCAACTCTTCCTTTGTCGCTGGAAATGGCGCATCCTCCAAACGAGATGCAAGCTCTAGTGTCCAATACATAATGTAATTTAGTTTTTATTTAGTTTTTGTTTTAACTTTTATCTATTATCTTTTAACTTTTCACCTCTTACCTTTCACCTCTTACCTTTCACCTCTTACCTTTCACCTCTTACCTTTCACCTCTAACCTCTCACCTCTCACTTCTCACCTCTTACCTCTTACCTCTTACCTCTTACCTCTTACCTCTCACCTCTCACCTCTAAACTTTCAAAAGAAAGTAGTGTTCCGGCTCTCTGTCTAAGGCTCTGATGGCGATGCCCATATCAACCATGTCATAGGTGATGTAGCGCCCGTCGATATATCTCTGCCATTCGTCACTGTCTTCCAGTCTGCCTTCTACAATGGCATATTCCTTGTCTTTCAGCGCATTGGCAACCCTATATCTCAACTCCAGCTTCCTTATGTCCCGATCGCTATCGTCTGGATGCTGGTGGCGGATGTCTTCATAGGCATAGTAGGGATAGTCTTCCTTTATTACGTCTGTGAGAAAAGCGTAGTCCGTCTTCGACTCAATGCCGAATCCCTTACTCTGCCACCATCTCTTCAACCATTCATTGCAATTCATAATTCATAATGCATAATGCATAATTGTCTTTAACCGTTAAACGTTAACCGTTAAACGTTACCCTCTCACCTCTTACCTCTCACCTCTTAACTCTTAACTCTTAACTTCCCCCTTCTCCTCCGGATATGCTATGCGGGTGTGGAAGACGATTTTCAGTTTGTCTATCAATACTTCCTTAGCCGTCTTAATATCCTTAAAGGTAATAGGACAGTCCTCAAAGAACCCTTCCTTCACCTGGTTGTCTATGATGTTGTTCACCAGCTTGGTGATACTCTCTTCTGTATATTCCTTCAAAGAACGTGATGATGCCTCTACTGCATCTGTCATCATCAGTATGGCCTGTTCCTTGGTAAATGGGTTCGGACCTTTATATCTGAATGGTGTCTCGTCTATCTCTTCGTCCTGATGCTCATTCTTGTATGTAGTATAGAAATAGCGTGCCAGTCCCCTGCCATGATGAGTCCTGATGAAGTCTTGCAGAATGCTTGGTATGCCTGCTGCCGAAGTGAGTCGTATGCCTTCCTCCACATGTCCTGTTATGATACGGGCACTCTCCTGTGGCGTCAGACGGGTGTGGGGATTGATGCCGTTCTGGTTTTCTGTGAAGAAGACAGGATTGGCCAGCTTTCCGACGTCATGATACAGGGCGCCTGTTCTTACCAACAGGAATTTTGCTCCCACCTCCTGTGCTATGGCAGAGGCAAGGTTGCTCACCATGATGCTATGCTGATATGTGCCAGGGGCTTCTTCTGACAGACGACGCAGCAGTTCCTTGTTGATGTCCGACAGCTCCATCAGCGTCACTGGCGATACAAAGCCGAACGTCTTCTCTACCAGGAACATCAGTGGGAATGTAAGCATCAACATCATACCGCTGATGATAAACAACAGGTATCCATGCTTCAATATCTCAAAGCTCAAAGCATCGTTGTCCATGTATTTCAGCAGGGTGTATGTCACCAGATAGAGCAGTGTGATGCAGGCACTGGTAGCAATAATCTGCGAACGCTTCGTAACCTCTCTCAGGGCGCAGATGGCGATGTAGCCGGCTGTTATTTGTAATACGATATATTCAAATCTCTCTGAAACAATAACACTACACAGCAGCACCAGTGTGGTGTGTGCCATGAAGGCGGAACGGCTGTCGAGGAATACTCTCACAAACATCGGCACCATGCAGACGGGTAGGAGATACACATTCCTTGGGTCCCAGCGCACCAACAGCGAATTGATGATAGGGAACAGCGTAAGCAGCGTAAAGAGCATCACCATGCAGCTGGGTCTTACCAGGTATTCCTCACGGAAATACTGCAGGTAGCACATGAAGAGTAACATTATCAGCAGGATATACAGCCACTGCATACCATTGTGCATAAAGGCTTCTGCTAATGTGCGCTCGCTGTTGTTGCTGATAAAATCGTTATAGCTGTCTATCATGCGGGCCTTCTCTTCTGTAA
The DNA here is from genome assembly GCA_946405805.1 of uncultured Prevotellaceae bacterium. Classification (GTDB taxonomy): domain Bacteria; phylum Bacteroidota; class Bacteroidia; order Bacteroidales; family Bacteroidaceae; genus Prevotella. The sequence goes on from CAMJIL010000024.1 coordinate 26,116, forward strand.
CAATCTCACCACGATTGATAATCTCCTGACCTTGCTTCATGACACCACTGTTCGTCGATATCAGCGATGTCAGCTCGTTATAGGCTTGTTTGCTGCGCTTATAGTCGTAGGTGATGTTTGCTACCAGGAATTCATTGAGGTTGAGTTCCTGAAGGGTTGTCTTGATGTTTAGCAGCAATGGGTCGTCCATCAGCAATTCATAAGCTTTCTTGGTGCTCATCACCATGGCTACCTCGGCCTTCACGGCTTCGTTGTCCTTTACCAGCATGATATCAGTGATACTGTCGCTCTCAACGATTTTCTGATATTCCATCTGGTTCATGATGCCCTGATCGTACATGTCTCTCATGATGTTGGCAACTACCTGCATGCTGTATGCCGATACACCAGGGGCACCGTCCGAATATTTCTGCAAGAACAGTGATATCTGCTTCTCACCAACCGCCTTGTTTATATTATAATAAGGAAAATAGTCCTGACGCAACAGCTCGGCCTTTTCCTGTTCTACTACAGCGGGGTCTTTCTGTATGTATATCTCACCTGGTGAGATAACCTGCTGACTGGTCCATGGCTCACCAACGGTGTATGTCAGAAGGGGCTTGTCGGTGTTTGGCATCGCCAATACTATCAGCGTCACAGAGACGATGATATATGCTATTCCCTGAAGGAAGCGATTGAGCTTCGGAAGTGAGTTAATATGTATGTTTTCTGTTCCCATTGCTTAGGCGCTCTGTAAAAAACGCTGCAAAAGTACAAAAAAAAATCACAAAACAAAGTTTTTTCCTAAAAAAATGTATTTTACCTATATTATACACCAGTATATAGACTTTTTTTGTTATCTTTGCAACCTGTTTAAAGCTTATGGACCATTGAACATTGAAGATTGAACATTGAAAATTGTTTTTTTAGGTTCGAAGAACCGTGGTTTTTGTTAAAAAAATATTCGAAATAAGATAAAAATGAAAACTCGTGTACGATTTGCTCCATCACCTACAGGAGCCCTCCATATCGGAGGTGTTAGAACAGCACTCTATAACTATCTTTTCGCAAAACAACATGGCGGAGAACTCATCTTCCGAATAGAAGATACCGACTCTAACCGCTTTGTCCCAGGGGCTGAGGAATATATCCTTGAGTCTTTCCGCTGGCTGGGCATCACCTTCGATGAGGGCGTGTCATTCGGTGGCGACTACGGACCATACAGACAGTCCGAGAGAAGGGACATCTACAAGAAATACGTTAAGCAGCTGCTCGACAATGGCAAGGCTTATATGGCTTTCGATACCCCGGAGGAACTGGAGCAGGCGCGTAATGCCACACCAAACTTCCAGTATGATGCCAAGACTCGTATGTCTATGCGAAACTCTCTCTCTCTGCCACAGGAAGAGGTGCAGAAACTTCTTGCTGAGGGAAAGCAGTATGTGGTGCGCTTCCTCATCAATCCTGGAGAGGAAATCGTTGTCAACGACCTCATTCGCGGCGTGGTACGCATCAAGTCTGACATCCTCGACGATAAGGTGCTCTATAAGTCGGCTGACGAACTCCCTACATATCATCTGGCAAACATCGTGGACGACCATCTCATGGAGGTGTCTCATGTCATCAGGGGTGAGGAATGGTTGCCGTCTGCACCTCTGCATGTACTGCTCTATAGGGCCTTCGGATGGCAGGATACTATGCCGCAGTTTGCTCATCTGCCTCTGCTCCTCAAACCAGAAGGACAGGGAAAACTCTCTAAGCGTGATGGTGACAGACTGGGATTCCCAGTGTTCCCTCTCGAATGGCATGACCCAAAGACTGGTGAGGTGTCATCAGGATTCCGTGAGTCGGGTTATTTCCCAGAGGCAGTGGTGAACTTCCTCGCTCTGTTGGGATGGAACCCTGGCACAGAACAGGAGATATTCTCTATGGATGAGCTCATAAAGGCGTTCGACATCTCAAGATGCTCTAAGGCTGGTGCCAAGTTCGACTATAAGAAGGGTATATGGTTCAATCATGAGTATATCCTCAAGAAATCACCTGCCGAGATAGCAAAAATCTTTGCACCGATAGTGGCCAACAATGGCGCTGACGCTTCTATGGAGCGCGTAGAGACGGTCTGCCGCCTTATGAAGGATCGTGTCAACTTCATCCATGAGATGTGGGACCTCTGTTCTTTCTTCTTCTTCGAGCCAAGTTCTTACGACGAGAAGACAGTCCGCAAGAGATGGAAGGAGAATTCTCCAGAGGTGATGGCAGAGTTGTGTGACGTCCTCAGTGGCATCGACGACTTCTCTGTCGAAGGACAGGAGAAGGTTGTCATGGCATGGATAGAAAGCAAAGGCTATAAGCTCGGCGACGTCATGAACGCCTTCAGACTATGCCTCGTCGGAGAAGGCAAAGGCCCAGGAATGTTCGACATCTCAGCCTTCCTCGGAAAAGACGAAACCATCCACCGCATCAAAAAAGCAATCAGTGCAATTAAACCGGTTAACGGTTAACGGTTAGTGGTTAGTGGTTATTGGTTATTGGTTATAGACCATCATCCTTCATCCATCATCCTTCATCCAACTTTAAACTTTAAACTTTAAACTTTACATTGTACAACCTCCTCCTCTATATCTTCCAGTTCGGCGTCTATGTCGCTGCACAGTTCTTCACCAAGGTGAGGACTATGTGGCGTGGACAGAACATTGCTGTGAGGTATCTGCAGAGGCATGTGGACCCGAATGCGGAATATGTGTGGTTCCATGCTGCGTCGTTGGGGGAGTTTGAGCAGGGCCGACCTATCATGGAGGAGTATCGTCGCGTGTATCCTAACAGAAAGATACTGCTGACCTTCTTCTCACCGTCGGGGTATGAGGTGAGGAAACATTATGATGGGGCTGACCTGGTGTGTTATCTGCCTGTCGATACTGTGGCAAATGCACGCAGATTCCTGAGGGCTGTGAGACCAGTGGAGGCGTTCTTCATAAAATATGAGTTCTGGTATAACTATCTCCATATCCTGCGCCATCGTGGAGTGCCGGTGTATAGTGTGTCGTCCATATTCCGATCTGAACAGGTGTTCTTCCAGTGGTATGGATGGCAGTATCGCCATGTGTTGAAGTGTTTCACACATTTCTTTGTGCAGAATGAGGAGAGTAGGGAGCTGCTCGCAAGTATTGGCATCACCAATGTCGATGTCACTGGCGATACACGCTTCGACCGTGTGACGACCATTGCGGCGCAGTCGAAGAAGCTGCCTGTGGTGGAGTCGTTCCTGTCGAAAAACAACAAATGCTTCATTGCTGGCAGTTCGTGGCTGCCTGATGAGCGCATCTTTGTGAGATATTTCAGAGAGCATAGAGGGTGGAAGATGATTATCGCACCACATGTCATAGCACCCCTGCATCTCGAACAGATAAAAGACCTCATGCCCGACCTGAAGGTGCTGTTCTACAGCCAGTTGACAGCAGAGGATGTCAAGACACTGCCTGATGCCGATGTGCTCGTGGTCGATTGCTTCGGACTCCTGTCGTCTATGTATAAGTATGGACAGATAGCCTATGTCGGTGGTGGCTTTGGCGTGGGCATACACAATCTGCCAGAGGCGGCGGTGTGGAATATGCCCGTGATATTCGGACCAAACAATCAGAAGTTCCAGGAGGCACAAGAGCTGAAGGCGTGTGGTGGTGGCTTTGAGATAGAGTCATACAATGATTTTGTTAGAGTGATGGAAACCTTCCAAGACCCTGCTGCTCTCCAAGCAGCCTCCGATGCCGCAGGCACCTACGTCCGCTCCCAGTCCGGCGCCACAGAAAAACTCCTCACCCGCCTCCGCCGCAGGCGTAACGGATAGAGGTTATTGGTTATAGGTTATAGGTTATAGGTTATAGACCTTCATCCTTCATCCTTCGACCTTTATCCTTCATCCTTCATCCTTCGACCTCGGCAACGCCGAGCGAGAGTTTAGAGTGAAGAGTTTAAAAGTTTAAGAGTTTAAGAGGTTTAAGCGGTTAGAGAAAATGGTTTTTCTGGTTTTTGTAATAAATAAAAAATAATTCAAAATAAAACAATGAAAAAAAATCTTGAAACACTCTGTATCCACGGCGGATACAAAGCCAAAAAGGGCGAACCACAACAACTGCCCATCATCCAGTCAACAACATTCCGATACGAGACATCCGACCAGATGGCACGCCTCTTCGACCTCAAAGACGAAGGCTATTTCTATACCCGTCTGGCAAACCCTACCAATGACGCAGTAGCAAAGAAGATCTGCGCCCTCGAAGGAGGCGTCGGTGCTATGCTCACCAGCTCCGGACAGGCAGCAAACTTCTATGCCGTCTTCAATATCTGTCAGGCAGGCGACCATTTCATCACCTCCAACAACATCTATGGCGGCACCTACAACCTCTTTGGCGTCACCATGAAGAAACTCGGCATCGAATGCACCTTCATCGATACCGAGTGGGACGATGAGAAGATAGAAGCCTGCTTCAAGCCCAATACCAAATGCTTCTTCGGTGAGACCATCTCCAACCCAGGCGGCAGCGTGTTTGATATAGAACGCTTCGCCAAGATGGCCCACAAACACGGTGTACCCCTCATCGTCGATAACACCTTCGCCACCCCAATCAACTGCCGCCCATTCGAGTGGGGCTGTGACATCGTCACCCATTCCACCACCAAGTACATGGATGGCCACGCCACCCAAGTCGGCGGCTGCATCGTCGATTCAGGCAACTTCGACTGGAAAACCTGTACCCACCAACCCGGCAGCGACTTCGACACAACCGCAGTAGCACCTCTCACCTCTCACCTCTCACCTCTCACCTCTCCAAAGTTCCCTGGCCTAACCACCCCCGATGAATCCTACCACGGCCTCACCTATGTCGATGCCTTCGGCAAGATGGGCTACACCACAAAACTCGTTGCCCAGCTCATGCGCGACCTTGGCAGCATCCCAGCACCCCAGAACTCCTTCCTCCTCAACCTCGGTCTTGAGACCCTCGCACTGCGCATGAAGCAACACTGCAGCAATGCCCAGAAGGTAGCAGAGTGGTTAGAGAAGTGTCCAAAGGTAGCATGGGTCAACTACTGCGGTCTGCCAAGCAATAAATACCACGCCCTTGCCCAGAAGTACATGCCTAATGGCTCCTGTGGTGTCATCGCCTTCGGACTCAAGGGCACAAGGGAAGACGCCATCAAGTTCATGGACCAGCTCGACTTCATCAGTATTGTCACCCATGTCGCAGACGTCAGAACATGCGTTTTGCATCCAGCCAGCCACACCCACAGACAACTCTCTGAGGAGCAGCTGAGAGAAGCCGGCATCGCCCCCGACCTGGTACGACTCTCTGTCGGCATCGAAAACGCCGACGACATCATCGCCGACCTCCAACAGGCAATGGACAAGATGTAAAGATTAGTGAGAAGAGGGGGGGAACTCCCTTATCACTCCCTTATCACTCCCTTATCACTCCCTTTTTCACTCCTTTTAAAAAAAATAAACATCTGTGATTGTAAAGACATATTGTGCAGCGGTTAATGGGCTGGAGATAACGAAGGTGACGGTTGAGACGAGCCTCACCAATGGACAAAGCCTCACCCTCACAGGCCTCGGCGACGAAGCTGTAAGGGAAAGCCTGGCCCGCATCAGGACTTCCATGATTCACACGGGATACAAATTCCCCAATAGGGCCATCACCATCAACCTCTCGCCCGCAAACAAAAAGAAAGAGGGCTCCTCCTACGACCTCCCCATCTCCATCGCCATCCTCGCCGCCAACGAAGTCCTCATCCCCACCACCGGCTCCACTGGCCCCACCGGCTCCGCCACCTCCGTAGGTGAACCTAGCTCCACCAACGAAGGAGGAAATGGCCCTACAACCACCTCCATTGGCCCTACAACCACCACCTCCTCCAATCCTCTTAACGATTATATGTTTTTGGGTGAGTTGGGTCTCGACGGCTCTTTGAAGCCTATTGTTGGTGCTCTTCCGATTGCTCTTTTGGCGAAGAAGGAGAAATTCAAGGGCATCGTCCTTCCCAAGGAGAATGAGAAGGAGGCTGCCGTTGTCTCTGGCATCGACGTCTATGGTATGTCAACTCTTGATGAGGTGATAAATTTCATTAAGGGCATCAATACTCCTGCCCCTTTAAAACTGGACATCAATGAGCTTTTTGCTCAGCAGCAGGGAAAATTTGACATTGACTTTGCTGACGTCAAGGGTCAGCAGCAGGTGAAGAGGGCCTTAGAGATTGCTGCGGCTGGCGGCCACAACGTAATCATGATAGGCCCTCCTGGCAGTGGCAAGAGTATGATGGCAAAGCGTCTGCCTACCATCTTACCTCCGCTTTCGCTGAACGAGAGTCTTGAAACAACGCAGATACATTCCATAGCAGGAAAACTGAATCCTGACCAATCTCTCATCTTCCAACGCCCGTTCCGTTCTCCCCACCACACCATCTCGCAGGTGGCTCTTGTGGGTGGTGGTACGAATCCGCAGCCTGGTGAGATATCTCTGGCTCATAATGGTGTACTCTTCATGGATGAGTTGCCTGAGCTGCCCCGTTCTGTTCTGGAGGTGCTTCGTCAGCCCCTCGAAGACAGGAAAATCACCATCAGCCGTGCGAAGTATAATGTGGAGTATCCGTGCTCTTTCATGTTTGTGGCATCGATGAATCCGTGTCCATGCGGATATTATGGCGACCCAACACATCAGTGTAACTGCACCCCAGGACAAATAAGCCGTTACCTATCAAAAATCAGTGGTCCGTTGCTGGATCGCATCGACATACATTGTGAGATACAGGCTGTGCCATTTTCCCAGCTCTCACAGATGCAGCCAGGTGAGCCCTCTGCTGCCATTCGCGAAAGGGTGGTGAAGGCTCGTAAGATACAGGAGAAACGTTTTAGTAATTATTACAAGAGTCTTGATAGTTCCGACCCTGACTATGACCCCAACAGTCTTCGCCAGCGCATACATTGTAATGCTATGATGTCAGAGAAGATGCTGCGCCTTTTTGCGCAACCCGACGAGGCATCGCTTGATATGCTTCGCATGGCGATGGAACGCCTGAAGCTTTCAGCCCGTGCCTATGGACGTATACTGAAGGTGGCCCGCACCATTGCTGACCTTGATGGATCGGAGAAGATTTTGAGCCAGCATATTGCGGAGGCCATTGGCTATCGCAACCTCGATAGGGGTGATTGGGCGGAGAGGGGGGCTATGTAAAAAAGTTTAGAGTTGATAGTTGACAGTTGATAGTTGACAGTTGATAGTTGACAGTTGACAGTTGACAGGTCAAAGGTCACTAACTGCTAACTCTAAAATTTACTTTATTTTTCTATTGCCTCTCTGGTGATGGAGAGGGCGGGGGGAGAGGCCGCATCCATTGTAACGCCCAGATGACCGAGCGCA
>CAMJIL010000025.1 GCA_946405805.1 uncultured Prevotellaceae bacterium
GTGTCTCACTCATCAGTCGATACACAAGACTTGTCTTACCCACGCGCCTTCTGCCTGTGAGCACAACAAATCGTGAATAATCGTTGTACGCCTGACGTTGCAATTCTCTAAGCTCGGTAATTTCGCGAACCCTGTCATAGAATTTCTTCATAGAATTTTATGTCTGTAAATTTTATGGCTATAACATTTTGGCGCAAAATTAAATAAAAATATCTAATATAACAAACATTTTATAAAAAATATGTCTCAAGCATTGTTTTTGATGCTTTTTGTGTATTTTTTTGTACCTTAGCGGCAGAATTTAAAATTAATACTATGAAAAAGTATTTCTTGATGGTGGTGGCTGTGGTGAACATGGCATGTGTTTGCAGAGCGCAGAGTAATAGTGTTGTCGGGATGTTTCCTGAGAATGGGGCAACGGGTGTGAATATTGATACGCATCTGACGCTGACGATGAGTGATGATGTGGTGATAGGGCAGAAGGGCTTCGTGTCTGTCTATGATGCTGAAACGGGAAAACTTGTTGACAGGCTGGATATGAGTATTCCGGCCGGTCCTACCGCGAGTCAGCCAAATAATCCTGCGGCACAATATACGCCTGTTCCTTATGTGTATAGGTCGCAGAATATCACGAATCGTAATACCAAGGCTGGCACGCCCTCAGGTGTTAATGCGTGGGATAAGGGACGCTATCAGCTGGATATCATCGGGGGCTTCTCGGATGGGTTCCATTTTTACCCCATCATTGCTCATGGTAAGCAGATGACGATATACCTGCATCATAATATGCTGGAATATAATCATGAGTATTACGTCACGATTGACAAAGGTGTAATAGGGGAATTTGCTGGTATCAGGGGTAAGAAGGCCTGGACATTCCGCACAAAGGAAAAGGCTCCTGACAGCAGCAGAAGACAGCTGACGGTATCGGCTGACGGCAAGGGTGATTTTTCTACTGTGCAGGGGGCGATGGACTTTATTCCTGACTCTATTGCTACGGCACAGGATGGTTACCGCGTTTTCGTGAAGAACGGTGAGTATGAGGAACTGGTGTATTTCCGCAACAAACGTTTTGTCACCATCGAGGGTGAGTCACGTGACGGGGTGTTGATACATTACCCAAACAACGAGGTGTTCAATCCTCATCCGGCAGATATCAAGACCAATGAGGTGCGTGGCACCTTTCCTTCGCGTCGTGCCGCCTTTGCTGCAGACAACTGCAGCGACCTGATATTCCGCAACCTTACAATAAGAACGGATTGCATGGGACAGGCTGAGGGCCTGCTGGTGAATGGGGAACGTAACTTTTTTGAGAATATCCACATCATTGGCGACGGCGATGCCTTGCAGGCTAACGGCAGCTGTTACTGGCATAACTGCCGCATAGATGGTGGTGGTGACACGATATTAGGGCGCGGACCGTCATTCTTCAATCATTGCACCATAACGAGTCGTGGGGCGTTTATGTGGATTCGCAACACGGAGGAAAATCATGGCAACGTCTTTGTTGACTGCCACTTCAAGGGTATGTCTAATGATGCGGTATTGGGTCGCCTGCCAAGGAATCACGGCAAGAACTATCCGCATGCGGAATGTGTGCTGTTGAACTGTACCCTGGAGAATATTCCGTCTTCAGGTTGGGGCGTCATTGACGATGAGGCGAAGACGGCCACACTCCTTGAGTTTAACAGTCATGACAAAGAGGGTAGGGCGATAGACACCTCTGGAAGAAATCCGGTGATGCGTCAGTTGGACCCTATCCGCGATGCGCAACTCATTGGCAGATATTCTGACAGCCAGTGGGTGATGGAATAACGGTTAACGGTTATAGACGAAAAACGAAAGACGAAAAACGAAAGACGAAAAACGAAAGACAGGTAACGGTTAATGGTTAACGGTTAAAGGTCAAAGGTTCTTGAAACTTGAAACCTGAAACTTGAAACTTGAATGAGGTCTAAGGTCAAAGGCTTACTTCTTACCTCTTACATCTTACATCATACATCTTACCTCTTACATCATACCTCTCATCACTCATCTGTTTGAAAGAGGGGGTCTTCTGGCATTACCATGACTGGTTTCTGCTCTGCTTCTTTCTGCAGGTCGGTGGAAACGTATTGCTTGTCAATGACGAGGCGGAACATATACTCCTTAAACCATCGGTCGGTCATGATGAGACAACCGGCCTGTCCGCTTTCTTTTCCCCATGAATTCTCTACCTTCCACTTGCGTGGCTTGCCTTCTGCATCCAAATCTACGGCAGAGAGCGTCATAGCATGTGTGGAACCGCTGTCGAAGGTGGCTATGCGTTGTGCCTTGCTCATGTTGAAAGTGGTATTGAAGAGTGATGCATAGTCATAGTTCTCGGTATCGAGATAGCCGCGTTTGCGGTCCAACTGCTTCGCGACGTCATACGAGCTGTACATCTTACGTCCATCCTTTAGCGATGCTATTGCCAACGCACTGATTTCTTCCATTGGCAGGTTAAGGTATTTCCAGTTGTGACCGTCATAGGTGTGGCGGTCGTATTCTACTTCGTATGTCTTATGGTACGGACGTCGCGGGTCGTTCATCACCATAATGAAGGTGCCGTTTATAGGTCCACCCACAGTCTCCTGATAGAAGCTCTTTGGGGTATAATGCTTTGCTTCACCCTTTGGCTTTCCGTCTTTGTCAGTAAAGGCGTAGGTGAATTCCTTCACGGGTTCTCCCAATGTCAGACACAACATTCCATATATGGTGCTGAGCATCTCTGTCTTGCGCTGCTGTATTGCCTTTGCCGATGTCTTGCTGGCAGACATCTCATACAGTTCCAGGCCAAACTCGCGCAGTTTTGAAGATATCAGACGCGCCATGCGGCTTGTGTTTTCTGCAGAATATGTTTCGGGCACTATGCTTTGAGGTGCAAGACCATATTTCTCGGCCAAATCTGCAACACCGCAGAAGGTGCCGCCATCGTTGATGGGATGTTTAAAGAAAAACTGCAGGCGCAGGTCCTCAAATGGTTTTCCTGCATTGTCTATCACTCCTTGCAGCATCAGGTTCGCCTTCTCCAACTGGTCATAGAAGAAGAGGTAGTCCTGTGAGAATTCCACTGTCAGGGTGTCCTTATGCTGTTTTGCGAAGTTGGAGCGTAGCACATTCAACCCGGAGAACATCCAGCAGCGTCCGCTCTGCTTCTGGTCGTGGATGGACTGCTTAGGTGTCTCGGTAGAGAAATTCGTATCTACTGCCCCTTGGTTTTTGAAGTTCTTTGAAAGGTCATCAATAGAATTGGATGCGATGGCGTTAAAGAGTGCCTTGCTGGACGGATTTGCGGCATACTGCTTTTCCATCTGTTGCAGCATCTGTGTGCTGATACCGCCATTGTTCTGTGCTGTTGCTGTGACAGAGCATACTAACAGGCAAAGAGTAATCGTTATGTTTATTACTGTCTTCATAGTTTCAAGTTTGACTTCGTCGATACCCGTAAGACTCCCCGTTTTGTCTAAGCCTCCCCGCAGGGGCAACATCGGCTTGACATCACTGGTCGCTTTGCGTGCATTCACGTTTCAAGTTTCAGGTTTCAAGTTTGACTTCGTCGATAACCTATAACCTATAACCGTTATATCACCAACAGTGTTGTCATTTCTATGTCTTTGAACTGGTCTCTGCCGTGGAGGCCTTCGTCGGTAATCTCGACGATGAAGTTGACGTATGTCTTCTTGGGGTGGAAATACTGCACTAACTTATATGCTGCCATCGCTGTTCCGCCTGTTGCTAACAGGTCATCGTGTATCAGCACAACATCGTCTGGCGTAATGGCATCTATGTGTATCTCGATGGTATCTACACCATATTCCTTCGAAAACGACTCTCGGATGACGGTTGCTGGTAGCTTGCCCGGTTTGCGTGCCAGTACTACTCCGCATCCTAAACGGGCTGCCAGAGCAGCTGCCATCACAAAGCCACGACTTTCAACACCCACAATCTTCGTGATGCCTTTGTCTTTATATAGCTCTTCCATCTCATCGAGCATAATCTTCATACACTCTGCACTCTTATAGAGTGTCGTAACATCCCTGAAGTTAATACCTTTCTTCGGAAAATCAGGAATCCAACGTAGATTCTTAAGTAAAACAGGATTGTTCATTTGTTATAAAGTTTAAAGTTTAAAGGTTAAAGCTTAACGGTTAACGGTCTAAGGTATTTTTCTTAATTCTTACACCTAAAGGTATAAGCGGCAAAGCCGGTTACTTAACTCTTAATTCTTAACTAAATTTTTTTACCTCATACATCATACCTCTTACATCATACCTCTTCTTTTGAGATATATCTTGAGAAGAATATCGATGTGCATATTACAGCTATAAAGGCTGCGAGGATGAGGGCCATCTGTAGGGGATGGTTCATGGGATCGTTCCATATCTCATTGAAGAAACCGTTGCGCCCACATATCTCGACGAAGGTCCAGAAGACGATGACTGTGGCGAGGGCGAAGCGGATATTACGGCCCCACTGAGTGATGTGGAGTTGTTTCTTGAACATCAGGATGGCCCCCACGAGGCATACCAATCCCAATATGATGGTAACAGGATGGCTGGGTCCAAGGAATACTGGGTCGTAACAGAACATCAGGATGAGGTATGTGCCCCACATCATTACATTCCACTCCATAAAAACTACCATGCTGGGATGGTGCGCCATAGGACGCACGAGAGTTGTGGCAGAGGGGGAGATACGGAATATGAGGTGTTTCTGCAGCCAGTTGAAGAAGTTACATCCTGTTCTGGTGCAGAAGAGATACATCGTCATCACCATCATCCAGAGTCCGAAGGTGGCAGACATGATGAGATATTCCGGTCGGGAGCCACGAATAGCCTTCAGTTCCGGACGGGTATAGGTCTCAAGAGGCTTGCCATTGATGAGGAAGTCGTGCTGTGTACAGATGCCATCGACATAGGTGGAGGTGGTCTGTACTATGCCAGTACCGAGCAGGTCGCAGTGGGTTCCAAAACGTTGGGCATAGTAGAGGAAAAGAAATTCCACCCATCCTGTCCAGAAGAGCATAGCACCGATGATGCCGAAGAGTGTCTGTTTGGTGTCACCCTTTACGAAGATACCTGTGATTGCTAACACGAGACCTACAAAGCCCATTGCGAAAGCTGCATAATGCAACGGTTCTGGGGCCAGGGTATGCTCCATGATACCCATCAGGGCGTGTCCCAGGGGCATGAGGAGCAGGATAATGAGGAAAGAACCGAAGGTTTTCATAGTTTCAAGTTTCACGTTTCACGTTTCAAGTTTGACTTCGTCGATAATCCCAAGAACTCCCAGTTCTGACTATGCATTCCCACAGGGGTTACTCTTGCATGTCATCACTGGTCGCTTTGCGTGCATTCAAGTTTCAGGTTTCAAAGGCATATTTTCTTAATTCTTAACTCTTAACTCTTAATTCTTAACTCTTAACTCTTAACTCTTAACTCTTAACTTTAAACTTTACAATTTATCAATATCTATTGACACACCTACCATGAGGTTGATGCCGAGGGTGGTGGGAGAGTTGAAGAGATAATGTCGTGGGGCGTAGTTGAAGATATTGTCGAGGGCGACATTGAGACTGAACGCCTTGCGGATGCGGTTGGTGAGCTGCACCTTCCAGATGGAGTATCCGTTGCAGTCGATGTCATAGAGACTGAATGGCGGTGCCATCTGCATCTTGGTATAGGTGAGAGATGAGAGATAGCGTCCTGTGATGAGGAGGGTGGTGGCATAGTTTTTGGTCCATGCCTTACTCCAGTCGGCACGCACGATGAGAGAATGCGGACGTGCCGGTGCATATTGGTTAGCACTACCATCACGCACCTGTTCGTGGGTGTAGCAATAGCCCAGGCGAGCTGCTATGACAGAGGCATCGCTGAGTTGCCACTGCGACTGTGCCGTTGCCTCAAGGGCAAAGACATTCATGCGCTTGATATTGATATACTGAATGTAGTTACGCTGGTGCTCCACATCGACCTGTGGCAGATGAGTGGCAATCTTGTCGTTGACAATGTTGTAGTTCGCACTGACGGTGAAGTTATACTGCCCTGCGGTATATTCTGCTCCGAGGTTGAAGTTATGTGACTTCTCGGCAGTAAGATTCTCGTTGCCATAGACATAGATAGTGCCCACCATCAGGAACTGTGAATACTTCTCCTTGAGGGTAGGGGCCCTGAAACCGCTGGCATAGCCACCACGAAGGGTGAAGTTACTGAGATTATAGCGGAAGCCTAACTTGCCTGTAATATGAGAGGTGCTCTTGTCAGAGAAATAATCCCAGCGACCGGCACCGATAAGTTCCCAGTGATTATTGATGGTCCAGTCGTACTGGGCAAACAAATCAGTGGTGTATTGATGATAAGAACGTCCTGCCTCAAACTGATAAGACAAGAGGTAGTCACGCATATAGTCACCACCGAAGGTGAGGGTGCCATTCTTGCCAAAAGTGTGGTTATAGAGGGCGCGGACGCTGTTCTGCACATTAGAATAGTCGCGGATGTCCTTGTTGTATTCCTTATAATAATCAGACTTATCGTACTGGTCGAAGTTATACACCATTTCGAGGTAGTCACGGGAAGAGATATTCCATTCGCCCCGGAGTCCACCGCTGAAGTCGCGATAGCGGTCCGGGATGACGGGATCCTGCTTGTCCTGACGGAAGAAATATCCGATATGTCCTATGAGTTTCAGATTATCGAGAGGTCGCCACACGAGGCGGTCCTTTACATTCCACGTTTTGCGGCCATACACCTTACGGAATTCGCAGTCGTCATTCATATCGGCACAGACAGTATAGGTGTCGATATATGTATGCTGCAGGCTCACAACATTATTGAAACGCCCCTTGTTCAGTCCGAAGACACTACCATAACGCTGTTCCTTATGATCCGCCCAACGAGCATTCACATTCAGCGACCATGGCTGCTGTGATTCCTTTGTGATGATATTGATGACGCCACCCACGGCATTTGAGCCATAGAGGGCTGAGGCAGCACCCTTGATAATCTCGATATGGTCAACATCAGCCATGTTGAGGCGTAGGAAATCGGTATTCTCCATCGTCTCGCCAGCCAGACGCTCACCGTCAAGGAGGATGAGGATGCCCTGACCGGAGAAGCCTGACATATTCATATTGGTCTGCTGATTCATGGCATAGGCAAATTCTACGCCAGGGAGTTCATGCTGCAGAAGGTCTATGATATTGGTGGCATCACTCTTTACAATATCCTCTGACGTTATGATACGTGTTTGGATAGGAGTGTCCTTAAGGAGTTTTCGAGTGCGGGTGCCAGTGACGACAATCTGGTCGAGACGCATAGAATCGGCCACCTCATCGACAACCCCCTCTGCCAGCGTGACAGGCATGATGGTAAAGAGAGAGAGGAGTAAGAGAAGTATTCGTATCGTCATGGGCTAAAACGGGTATTTTACGTCAATGGTGAGGATACCCTTCTTACCAGTGGTATCATAATACTTATCGAGGAACAAGGCTGCATAGGTGCCATCGCTCATTCGCATAGCATACACCCTGTTGGTAACGGCATACTTAGGAGGTGGGGTCGAGAAGTCCATCGTCACCCAGCGGGTCATGACGGGGTTGACATAACTGCTGATGTGCCATATATTCCAGCTCATCATGTAAGTGAGATCTACGATACACTGGTGGGGCATCCATTCGTCAGGAGTGTATGTGGCAGCCTTGATGGCATCAGCATTCGCCATAGCGTCATCGATGGAAGAATAAGGCGTCTCATAGACGGCACCATTATTTGTCTTGACATCAAAATGGTGTACAGCAAAGTCCCATTTTTCCGCATCCTCCTGTGTTGCCACAGGGATGTCGCGTTTATACATATATTTCGCACCTCTGACGCTATCGAGTTCCCAACGGGTCTTGCCGTCCCACTGGCCACTGAGACTGAGAGTGTCGGGAATGCTTTTTACCGTGAGTGTCTTGTTATGAAGGTCAACATATATCCATTGTGAGAAACCTACGGCATTGAGCTTCAGGGTGTATCGTGTATCATTGGGATTACCATTAAAGCCAAAGACGATGTCGCCTGATGACACATCCTCTGGGCTGTCGTAGATGTCGGACATGATGCCGTTACAACTGCAGAGAAGAAACGTCAGCAATGTGAAGAGTGGAATGTGAAATGTGCAATGTGAAATGTGCAATGTGAAATGTGAAACTTGAAACGTGAAACTTGAAACTTGAAACCAGAATGTTACTGCTTCTTGCCGGTAAGAGTGGTTTCGATAGGGAATGGCATGTTGCCAATGCTGTAGTTGTTCACGATGTTAGCATTGGTGCCGTCTGTCTTAACCTCGATACTTGTGGTAATTGTGTTGTTGTTAAAGATGTAATCACCATCCATTCCTGTTCCGGAAGTGGGGACAGACTTGATGTGTATGGCCATGGTGCCGTCGGCATATTCCTTATAATAAGAGCCCTTGGCGGTATTGTACGGAATGTTTCTGATGGTGTATTTACCAATAGTGAGGTCGCCCATGATAGTGGCTTTCAACTCATATTCAGGAACGATGACGTCGATAGTGTTGTCATTATTCTTGAGAACCTGATAGAGAATCGTGGAATGATATTCATAGGTGCCCCCGACGAGAACCTTGTTGTCTCCCACGAAAAGGGACAGATTTTCGTTGGTGACTTTGATTGTATCATGTTCGACAACTCTCAAGGTGTCAGTAGTCGTCTCAGGCATGTGAACATTATCCTGTGTACAGCTTCCTAAAAAGGCAAAAATTGCCCAAATAAATAGTATGTTGCGCATTTTTGATGTTGTTCTTTGAAAAAATGATGTTGCAAAGGTACAAATTTTTTGTGAAATTTAAAATACTGACATTTAAGTATTTTGAAATATGATACTTTTTTGTACCTTTGCACCCGAATTTTGTTGTTTAATTAAATAAAAATGTAACAAATTATTCAAAAATGAAAAGAATTTTTACTTTTTTTGCTGCTCTGGCGGTAACAATGGTTGCATTTGCTCAGATGCATGGTCCGATGCGTTTTGTTGGTGATGCAACATTTAGCGCTATGGGTGCAAGCAAAGAGCAGAAGAAAGACACATTGGTTGTAGAAATGGGTAACAAAAGTGCCGGTACTTCCGACAAAATCACAATCCCAGACATGGTTTATTCACCAAATATGGTGATAAAGTCATTCACTGTGGATGGATTGGCTTACACGATGGTGGGCCAGTATCCAAACATGTATTTTGAATGGAGCACAGATAACTTTTCTACCACTACCATCGGTACAGACGGCCAGGAGAAGCAAGTTTCCGGAAAGTTGAATGCCCAGTATTACCACACCTCAGGCAAATTTGCTGTTACAGTAGAGTTTACCTATGGTGCTGCACCTCATTCAATGACTTACATTTGTGAGAGCGCATTCTACCTGAAGTCAACATCTATGCCACTTACTGTTAACGTGCTGAGTACTGACTATACTCCAGCCGCAAACGTGGAATATCAGACCCGTAAGTATGAAGAAGGTGATGTGGAGAAACTGGATGTTGTAATTCCTGCTTATAGCCTCGCTGGTACTCCTATGGGAGATCTGGAAGTTGGTGGCTATACCGTATGCGGCCTTACCTATGATGAGACCTTGGGCGGTTACTTCAAGGACTATAGCCAGGATGGTCTGACAGTACATCTCAAGACATATCCTACAAAGGGACAGGGACTTGATGGCGACTATGCTCTTGCGGCAGAGGGTACTACACTCTTTGTGCAGTATAAGGGTAATAATGTTGTTTATGTAGAGAATAACTTTACACCAGGCTCAATGCCATTCCCAATCCTTGCCACATCGGGAGAAAAACAGACAACAGATGTGAAGGCTGTGGAAGCAGAAGAGACACAGCCGGCTGTCAAGTCATACAAGAGAATAGAAAACGGCAAACTTGTCATCATCAAGGCTGACAAGAAGTACAATAGCGTTGGACAACAGCTTTAGGAACAAACGGTGAGATGTCTGCCCCTTGAGCTATCATCTCCCTTATCATAGTTGACGAGATAGGTATCTCCCCATTTCTTGGGTAGGTACCTATTTCATATTGCCACACTATATCCTTCCAATGTCTCCAGCGCTCCAGGCGCTTCCAGTTGTCACCACCAAGGATGAGGATAAACTCGTCATTGGGATAGTCGGCCTTCAGGTGCTGCAGAGTGGTCCACGTATAAGACGGCTGAGGGAGAGAGAGCTCATAATCCTTCGCTATAAGACGTGGTTCGTCAGCCAATGCCTGCTCTACAAGATGGTATCTCTCCTCAGCATCAGGGAGGGCTCTGCCAACCTTGAGAGGGTTCTGCGGACTGACCATAAACCACACTTCATCGAGACGCTTGTGTTCAAGCATCCATTTGCCTATGGCAATATGTCCGTTATGAATGGGATTAAAAGACCCCCCAAAAAGTCCTATTCGCATACAATAAACAAACGAATGATACGTTCATTTATTGTATGGAAGATATTACGATAATATTACTACTGGCCTCTGGCTTATCCCTTATTTTCACACTGCTTGTTACTCCAAGGGTTGTAAGAGTGGCTCACGTTTTGAAATTGTACGACCTCCCCGATGGTGAGAGGAAGATACACAAGTTACCCATTCCCCGCCTTGGCGGCATGATGTTTCTGCCTATCATGATGGTGACGATGACTATCATTGTTGTGGTGCTGATGAGGTTGGGGATGTACGAGAAATTATGCGCAAACCTCAGCATGGAGCATTGGATGGCTTTTATTGCCGGTGGTATGATGTTGTTTAGTATTGGATTGTTTGACGATATAAAGAGAGTGCCATATAAACTGAAGTTTTCCATTCAGATGTTTACGGGCATCCTGATGTGTATATCAGGATTGTGGATAGCAGATATGGCACATGTCTTCTTTATTGACGAAGTGCCTTGGTGGTTTGGTATGCCATTGACGATATTGACGGTAGTGTATGTTACAAATGCCATGAACCTCATTGATGGTATCGACGGCTTGTCGTCAGGACTCAGCATAATAGCTTTGATATGCATAACATTCCTGTTTGTCATAACAGAACAGTATTTCTGGGCCCTTTGCTCAGCATCGCTGTTGGGAGTGGTATGCGGATTCTTCTACTATAATGTCTTTGGAAAGAAGGATAAGACATTCATGGGTGATGCCGGCAGTCTTACCCTGGGCTTTACACTTTGCTTCCTGTTGCTACACTTTTGGCAGCGCAACCCCGTATGGAATCCAGCAATGCACAATATTGGCATTGTGGCAGTCAGTACACTCATAATACCGCTGTTTGACGTTACCCGTGTTACATTAAGCCGTCTGCGTGACCATCGTCCAGCCTTCATGCCAGACAAGAACCACATCCATCACAAACTGATGCGTGCTGGTCTGGGCACACGTATGACAATGGTAACACTGCTACTGTTGCAGATAGGTTTTATAGTGGTGAACTATCTCGTAGCATCGTTTATGTCACAGACACTGATGGTGGTAGCAGATATAGTACTCTTCACCTTGATGCATATAATAATCAATTGCTTCATCTATCGGAATGTAGGCCGTGAAGACATTGAGTGGAAGAGAATCTTTTGATAATGCATAATTCATAATTCATAATTGGGTTGACTCGATGTTTTTCACACAGGACGAGAAAATACGGGCTTTGGAACTCTATCGGCAGTTATACCACGAGTTAGATGGTGTGCTGAAGGATGCTGATGTCCGTCGTGTGAAGGATATATTGTCGAAGGCTGTTGCAGAAGGGAACATACAACGTGATGCCTTCGGACTCAATCCTATTCTGATGAGTCTGGAGACAGCATGGCTGGCAGTTAGCGAAATCGGTGTACGTCGTGATGCCGTAATTGCCATAATGCTATGCTCTATTTCTAAGGGAAATGATATAACACCAGAAGAGTTAGAGAAGAATTTCGGAGAACCTGTCGCACGCATTATGCGAGGGCTCGAAAATATCCAGCAGCTATACAGAAAGAATACGGTAGTAGAGACAGAGAATTTCCGTAACCTTCTCTTCTCGCTGGCAGAGGATGTGCGAGTGATACTCATTATGATTGCCGATCGTCTCAACCTCATGCGCCAGATAAGAGATGCTGAGCAGGACGAATTGAGACGCAGGGTTAGTGAGGAGAGTATGTTCCTATATGCCCCATTGGCACATAAACTGGGTCTCTATAGGTTGAAGTCGGAACTGGAAGATCTTTCTTTGAAATATACGGAGCATGATGCCTACTACCACATCAAGGATAAGCTGAACGAGACAAAGGCAAGCCGTGATGCATATATAGAACGTTTTATCGGACCTATCAGCGAGCGCTTGCAGGAGGCCGGTCTGAAATTCCATATCAAGGGCCGCACGAAATCCATTCACTCCATTTGGCAGAAGATGAGGAAGCAACGCTGTCCCTTTGAGGGAGTGTATGACCTCTTCGCTATCCGCATAATCCTTGACAGCCCTCTTGAGAAGGAGAAGATGCAATGCTGGCAGGCTTTTGCCATAGTGACGTCTATGTACCAGCCCAACCCGAAGCGATTGAGGGACTGGGTTAGTGTGCCAAAGACAAATGGCTACGAGAGTCTTCATATCACCGTTGTAGGTCCGGAGCAGAAATGGGTGGAGGTGCAGATACGCACAGAACGCATGGACGAAGTGGCAGAACGTGGTGTCGCTGCACATTGGCGCTATAAAGGCATTAAGAGTGACTCGGGGCTTGATCAGTGGCTTAGCAATATCCGCACTATGCTTGAGGCAAGTGAGGGAACAGAAAGTATCGACCAGTTCAAGATGGAACTGTATGAAGATGAGGTGTTCGTCTTCACTCCCAAGGGAGATATATACAAATTCCCACGTGGTGCCACAGTACTCGACTTCGCATATCGCATACACTCCAAGGTTGGCAACACCTGCACAGGAGCACGCATCAACGGCAGAGCAGTGCCATTGCGTCATCAGCTGAAGAGCGGTGACCAGGTAGAGATACTCACGGCATCAAAACAGCAGCCCAAGCAGGCGTGGCTCAATATCGTTAAGACATCGCATGCCAGGGGAAAGATACGCCAGGCCCTCAACGAGGCACGTTCTCAGGAAAGAGTCCTGGGAAGAGAGATGCTTGAGCGAAAGCTGAAAAACCATAAGATGGAGCTGGATGAGAATATCCTCCATCCGCTTATCCGAAAGCTCGGCATAAAGGAAGCCGGTGACTTCTACATCCAGATAGCAAGAGGCGAACTCGATTCCACCCACGTCATAGACCTCTATGCCGAATTACTTCAGAAGAGTACGGACACTCCAGCAACTCCAA
This sequence comes from uncultured Prevotellaceae bacterium, assembly GCA_946405805.1. Taxonomy (GTDB): domain Bacteria; phylum Bacteroidota; class Bacteroidia; order Bacteroidales; family Bacteroidaceae; genus Prevotella. The sequence goes on from CAMJIL010000025.1 coordinate 13,360, forward strand.
CAGAGAGCGCTTCAAACTTTATATTAGATACAGCAAGCATCAATAGCGAAAATATAAAGGATGACGTGCTGATAATAGACAGGAAGCTGACCGGTGTCGATTACCACTTGTCACGCTGCTGCAATCCTATCTATGGAGACCCCGTATTCGGCTTCGTTAGTGTTTCGGGAGGCATAAAGATTCATCGCCTCGACTGCCCTAATGCACCAGAACTCCAGAGCCGTTATCCTTATCGCATAGTAAAGGCAAAATGGAGCGGGAAAGGTGGCTCGACATACGCTGTGACGTTACGTCTTGTGGGAAATGATGACATCGGTATCATCAGTAATGTCACCAGCATCATACATAAAGAGGATAAGCTGACCCTTCGGGCAATAAATATCAGTTCAAGCGATAATCTCTTCTGCGGGAATGTAACCATCCTTGTAGATGATACAGTCCAGCTCGAAGACCTGATAAAGAAGCTGCAAGGCGTCAAGGGTATAAAACAAGTGACGAGGCAATAAGATTCGTGGAACTTGAAACCTGAAACTTGAAACCTGAAACCTGAAACTTGAAACCTGTATTTAGGTTACTTCCACTTTGCGTTTTCTCTCATTATGAACTGTATCTTTGACTTCTTAGGCAGTTGAGGCTTCTGCCATTCTCCTCCAAGAATCTGTATTGTAACGGTTTGCTGCTGCCCCTTCGCTTGTGATGCTGCTACAGCATCTTCCAGCGACATGAAATCACCACGTCCCTTGCTGTCAACGGTATAGTCGGCATCACAACGGTATTTCTTCAGCAGCGGAATTTCTTCGCACAAAGCATCTGCCAACAATTTTGCTACCACATGGGCACCATAGACGTTATAGTGTGTATTGTCCTGTCGTCCTTCCGGAACGCTTGGCTCCTCACCAGGCTTGAACCACATGTGTAGCTTCTTCGACGCCTCTGTGCCCAAACCTTGTTCCAAGTCGTGAGTAATCTTGTTGGCATCAACAAAATGAACATTCATGCGCTCTGCAACATCACGAGGTGCCACGCGATATAATCCGTGGGTGTCGATGAGAGTATCGCCCTCCACCATCTTCACTCCGTCCTTAAATGTTGTAGTGCGGAGTTTTTCGTCATCATCATTCTGCGGAACACTCGTGAAGAAATTACGACGTACCACGCAGTTCATCAAAACAGGAATGCCACCATGCTCACGAGTCTCTCGTACATAGCGTGCCAGCATATAGTCGAAGGTAGAACCTGGGTCGGTATGGCGCTTCTCTCCAGGCTTTTCGTCGTTATGTCCGAATTGTATTATGACATAGTCGCCAGGCTTCATCTTCTCCAACACCTTTGTCCAGCGGCCTTCATTAAAGAAACTGATTGACGAACGTCCGTTGACAGCATGATTGTCGATGCGGACATCATCCGTAAAGTAACACTGCAGGGCCATCCCCCAGCCACGTTCTTTCTTGTTGTTAGAAATGTCTTTATTGGCAGCAGTAGAGTCGCCAATGACAAAGATGGTAGTTGTCTTTTCAGAATCAGCAGAAGTGAGTGCTATTGTCACGATTGCAGTAAGGAAAAGACTGCATAGAGAAGAAAAAAAATGTTTCATATTGATGATAATGTAATAGTAGTAATGTGGGGTCAATGCTCGTGCAAACCGAAGGCAATCAAGCTTGTTTGAATTGCTGAGGTGCAGCCGAGTATCGCAGCCAGAGTAAATCTCTGTTTAAGAGATTGCATCTTAAACGTTCAGTTTTAGATGCTTATCGAGTTTTTTAATCTCGATTTCTGGATGCAAAGGTACAAAAAAACGAGTGAACCACCAAATATTACTAAATAAATTTGTGTATTCACTCGTTTAACCCAAATTGGCAACAGATGCAGCTAATCTGCTGCACCTATTGCCTCGATTTCTATCAAGGCCCCTTTTGGCAACGTTTTTACTGCTACGGCAGAGCGGGCAGGGTAGGGCTCGGAAAAGAATTCTGCATAGATGGCATTCATATCGGAAAAGTCTTCCATATTCGTCAGGAAAACAGTTGTCTTCACAACATCGTTTATCGTGAGGCCTGCCTCTTCAAAAATGGCTTTGATGTTGTTGAGCGCTTGACGTGTCTGCACCCTGATGTCGCCAGATACTATGCTGCCAGTTGCGGGAGAGGTGGGTATTTGACCAGAAACGAACAATAGGTTTCCCACCTTAATGGCTTGACTGTAAGGCCCGATAGCAGCAGGGGCTTGCGATGTGGAAATAACTTTTTTCATCTTTCTTTTCCGAGATATTGATAGAATGATTCTTCTTTACAGAGGATAATCCTCGAAAGCGTAGAGAACTGTTGACAGATAACGCTCACCTGTATCAGGCAGTAACACTACAACTTTCTTGCCTTTGTTTTCCGGACGCTTGGCAATCTGGGTGGCTGCAAACAATGCTGCTCCAGCAGATATACCAACGAGTACACCTTCTTGTTGTGCTACCTCACGGCTGGTGCGGATGGCATCGTCGTTTTCTACGTCAAACACCTCGTCGATGACATTGTTGTCGTAGTTCTTTGGTACGAAACCGGCTCCGATACCCTGTATCTTGTGAGGACCGCTTTGACCACCATTGAGTACTGGTGAAGACTTTGGCTCTACGGCAATAACCTTCACGCCAGCTTTCTGCTCCTTAAGGAATTTGCCTGTACCGGAAACAGTACCACCTGTACCGACACCAGCAACAAGGATGTCAACCTTTCCTTCTGTATCACGCCATATCTCAGGGCCTGTTGTAGCATAGTGGTTTGCTGGGTTTGCAGGGTTCTCAAACTGCTGTAGTATGATGCTGCCTGGTATGGAGTCACGCAATGCTTCTGCCTCGCGGATAGCTCCGGGCATACCGTCCTTACCTGATGTCAGTCGTACCTCTGCACCATAAGCCTTTACGAGGTTACGACGTTCCACACTCATCGTCTCAGGCATTGTGAGGATGAGGTGATAACCCTTTACGGCACTTACCAATGCCAGTCCGACACCTGTGTTGCCGCTGGTTGGCTCGATGATAGTAGCACCTGGTTTGAGGATGCCTTTCTTTTCAGCATCTTCTATCATAGCGAGGGCAATTCTGTCCTTCACGCTACCAGCAGGATTGAAATACTCTACTTTCGCAATAAGAGGTGTCTCGACGCCCTTGTTACGTGAAAATGTACCTAACTCCACCAATGGGGTGTTACCAATAAGTTCCGTCAGTTTTTTTGCAATCTTAGCCATAATTTTCTCCTTTCATTTATATTTGTTTTGTCAAAAGTCTAAGGTCAAAAGTCTAAGGTTTTCAATAAACAATAACCTATAACCAATAACCATTTTTTATTTTAAATTTTATCAAACGCCTGCTGCAGGTCTTCAAGTATGTCGTCGATGTGTTCTGTACCTATTGACAGGCGAATTGTTGATGGTGTTATGTGTTGTGCCTCCAGCTCCTCTGGTGACAGTTGTGAGTGGGTCGTTGTGTATGGATGTATCACAAGACTCTTCACGTCAGCAACATTTGCCAGGAGTGAGAAGATTTTCAGGGCGTCAATGAATTTCCAAGCCTCTTCCTGTCCGCCCTTTATCTCGAATGTGAAGATGCTACCGCCGCCATTAGGGAAATATTTCTTATATAGTTCGTGGTCAGGATGGCTGGCGAGGGCTGGATGGTTTACGTGTGCCACTTTTGGATGCTTGCTCAGGAAGTCAACCACCTTCAGAGCATTCTCAACGTGCCTCTCTACTCGCAGACTTAATGTCTCGACACCTTGCAACAGTATGAAGGCATTGAATGGTGATATTGTGGCACCTGTATCGCGAAGCAGGACGGCACGAATTCTGGTTACGAAGGCAGCAGGTCCTACAGCATCAGCAAAGACGATGCCATGATAAGAAGGATCTGGCTGGGCGAGGGTAGGGAACTTCTCGCTGTTTGCCTTCCAGTCGAATTTACCACCATCTACGATGACGCCTCCAAGACTCGTTCCGTGTCCGCCAAGGAACTTTGTAGCAGAGTGTACCACGATGTCAGCACCATGCTCCAGAGGACGTATTAAATAAGGTGTGCCGAATGTGTTGTCAACGATGAGGGGCACATTGTGTTTGTGTGCTACTGCAGCCACCTTCTCAAAGTCTGTCACATCACTGTTAGGATTGCCGAATGTCTCAGCAAAGACAGCCTTTGTGTTAGGCTTTATTGCAGCCTCCAATGCATCGAGGTCGTTGATGCGAACGATGGTGTTGCTGACACCCTGATTAGCCAATGTATGTGTAATAAGGTTATAGCTGCCGCCATACAGATTGTCTGCTGCTACGATGTGGTCACCTGCCTGCAGGATGTTCTGCAAAGCGTATGTGATAGCTGCTGCTCCAGATGCTACAGCAAGTCCTGCAACACCACCCTCAAGGGCTGCCACTCGATCCTCAAAAACGCCCTGAGTGGAGTTTGTCAGACGTCCGTAGATGTTGCCGGCATCTCTCAAACCAAAGCGGTCTGCTGCATGCTGGCTGTTGTGGAATACATAACTGGTGGTCTGATAGATAGGCACAGCACGTGAATCGGTTGCCGGATCAGCCTGCTCTTGGCCCACATGAAGTTGTAAAGTCTCAAAACGATAATTCTTTGCGCTCATAATTTTACTCCTTTCTTTTATTATTTATTAATGTCAAAAGTCTAAAGTCAAAGGTCAAAGGCCTTTCTTGTTTTAGATGCTATGAGAACAATTTCGTGAAAATTAGTTCTCAAATCCGAGTGCAAAGGTACGCACTTTAGAAATTTCCACCAAATTTCTTGCATAATTCGGAATAAATTGCTAATTTTGCAGCGCAGAGAGAAAATGTTTCCAAATAGGGCATTCGCAAAGCCCCTTAACAGAATAAAATTCTACAACTATGGCAGAAGTACTAGATGAAACCGACTTGCAGATACTGAAAATACTTCAGAAAAATGCAAAATTAACTACAAAAGAGCTTGCAGATGCAGTTCATTTGACCCCAACACCAGTTTTTGAACGTCAAAAACGTCTTGAACGTCAAGGGTACATAAGAAGATACTCAGCAGTACTCGATCCCGATAAACTGGGACAGAGCCTGTTGGTATTCTGTAAGGTGAAACTGAAGCAGATGAACCACGAAATTGCTGATGCCTTCACCTATCGCATTCAGGCAATCCCAGAGGTGATAGAGTGCTACAATACCAGTGGTGCTTATGATTATCTTTTAAAGGTACGCGCACGTGATATGAAGCAATACCAAGAATTCGTTCTCACCAAACTTGGCGAAATCGAAAGCCTCGGCTCCTTGGAAAGCACCTTCGTCATGAGCGAGGTAAAGCAAACCTACGGAATAAATCTTTAGTAATTGAACATTGTTATTTTGATGAAGGTTTATGGATGAAGGATGAAGGTTTGTATGTGGGTAGTCAGTATTAAACTTTCTTCCTTCTTCCTTTCCCCCTTCTTCCTTTGACCTTTGACCTTAGACTATAATAATGGATTATCTTCCCAAAGACCCTGCCATACTTGTCTCAAGCGTGAATATGCTGCTAAGAGATGAGGAATTCGATACGTTAGAATCATTATGCTATGCCTTCAACCGAGAGCCTCAAGAGGTGAAAGACTATCTTTGGGGAAACGGGTTCGTATGGAGTGAAAAGCAGAAACAATTTCGTCCCATAGGCTACGACGCATGATACCTCGAGACAGCATAGAAACAGCATACAGCTTTCTGCATCAGAAACGGAATGTATATATCCATTCTTCCATCGACTGGCAGCGCGATGACATAGAGTATGCCATCGCCTCCTATGTTGACGATATGAATGAAGAACTGCTATGTGAGATTTCTGGTGGCAATCCTGACTTCCTTAAAGACCACAGCCACTTCGAGGAAGATATCTCAAAGGCTGTAGAACTATTGGAGAAGATGCTGGAGTAAGACTCTGGCAAAAAATCTCTTACGTTCTTGGAAATCTTCCGTAAAGAAATATTGTGGCGCCTAGAATTATAAATATAAGTATGAGATACACGTATGAAGGTACTTTAACTATATGAAAGATGTCTATTATTATGACAAGTGCTGCCATAGTATAAACTAAAGCTCTGTTTCTTGCTGTTAAACATTCATTCTTATGAATAAAAAGCCTGTATATCAGTACCAATACGATTGGCACAGCAAATGCAAATATGCGAAACCATGTATATTCCCAAATGTAGAAGTAATTGTGCGCAACATCGTTGTATCCCAATAGTTTATTGATAAACTTACCGATATACATTTGTAACAGGTAAAAGAAACCAACAAACCAATGGTAATTCTTGCTAATATAGTCCTTCATAATTCTTTCGTTTTTAGTTAATGCTCAACTTTGCTGCAAATGTACAACTAATTATTTTTTCATTGCGGAATGAATTAAAAGAAATTCGTACAATTATAGAATTTCTATTATAGAATTTGTATAATATAAAATATTTTACTTAACTTTGCGCCCAAATCTCCTAGTTCCATACAGTGTACTTTTGGCAACGAAAACAAAACTGATAATATAATAGAATGTACTGATGGACATTAAGAAAATCATAAACCCTTGGCTGAATCATCCGGAATATAACTGTTTCGGATGTTGTCCCAACAATCCCATAGGACTTCACATGACCTTCTGCGAAGAGGGGGAGTATATCACAAGTAAGTGGCATCCCAACCAGAATTATCAGGGATGGATAAACACAATGCATGGGGGCATACTGAGTACCTTGATTGACGAGGTGTGTGGATGGGTGGTAACCCGAAAGCTGCAAACCAGCGGATATACCGTACAGTTGAATGTAAAGTTCCGAAAGGCTGTAATGACAACAGAACCAGAACTGATCATCAGGGCAAAGGTTACGAAACAGGTAAGAAATCTCGCCTATATCAATGCGGAGATAATAAACTCTAAAGGCGAAGTGTGCAATGAGGGGGAGGCTATCTATTTCCTTATGAACGAAGAGAAGGCAAAGGAAATGGGCTTCCTACGTTGCGAAGTGGAGTAAAGATCCTATAATTACAATAATTTTATGAAAAGAATCTCTTTTACTACTATCCTGGCATTTCTTGCTATAGCAACGATGTCTGCCCAGAAAGTGCAAGACCCAAAGGGCCTTTATCATCTTCAGAAATTCATCTACGAAGACGGTAGTGAGAGAACCCCTGACTTCAGCCAGTATAAATATGCTGCTGACTCTGTCGGGCTGCTTGTTTCCTACAGAAAAGCCGGTAGCCCTCAGCAATGGAGCCAGATGACTATTGAGATACGTGAGCCGCATCCGCTGAAAAATACTGGCGAGACGCCACAGGGTGCCGACGGACATGATATACAGATATTCAACGTAAAAGACGGAGAATTCTCTTTCAAGTGGTATAATACCCAGTGGCCCAATATGAGCAAACTCAATGAGTTCATCACAGAGGTCTATGGCGTTGGTGGTATTGAGAGTGAAGTGGCACAGGCTTTCAACCTGCTCGAGAATAAGTTTGATACTAAAGGTAACAAGTTATACGGCTGGTGGATACGCATTGCTGCAACAGCAAATTCTGACGGCACAGGGCAACGCCAACAGATACCGACATTATGGAAGGTATATTCTCCAGAGATGTCGTTGGTTATACATCCCCTCATTAGAAACGCATTGGGATGCAGCCCTACGACAACAGTAAAATATGAGAATGACAGCACCATTTACGAGGTAGGTCATGTGTGCAATATAAAATGGCTTAACGACGACTGTCATGCCCTCACCTTTATGCAGGAGAACAATGTTCCCCTTACCGAGATATGGGTAAGAGGCGGATTGCCAAAATTGTGGCAAAGCATTTTCAAAACTAATGTGGAGATTTTCAGGGATGCTAACGAGTGCATGAGTCAAGCGATAGAGGCTGCCCACAATGGAGACCTCAAGAAGGCTGAGGAATGTATCAGCGAAGCCATGAATGAAAAAAGCGTGGGTATGGATGCCCTCTGTCAGGGCGTTTCAAATATAGCATCCTTCCTTTACTATGAAAAGAAATATAAGGACTGTCAGGAATTTAGCACAAAATATCTGCAGCAGATAGATGAATATGCCAAGAACGGTCATGACCACAATATAGTCTCTAAGCTATACTGCTTTGAAGCGAGGAATTTGAAGGCACTCTCCACATATCGCGATGGTGACACTGAGAAAGGTCGCAAGATGATGGACGAATGTCTCTCTGTCATCAATAGTGAGGTAGAACAATATCGTGGAGTCAATGGTATGGACATGTATGTCACAGGCCTCTATTTTGTAACCTTCTTGATGTACAACCTCGGCTATGACATCTTTGGGGCAGAGCAGACACTACTCAACCTTGATGCTCTTGCGTTGATTTCTCCATTTCTTATGTCTGGACGAAACAAACCTCAGCTATTAGAGTGTCGTGGAAACTGCTACCTCCTATTGGGCGACAAGGAAAATGCCCGCAAGTTGTGGCAGCAGGTAAAAGACATCAATCCTAACTACTTCAAAGAGAAACGCATTGAAGCACCTCTGAAGACAGAGTTTGGGGAGTAACCTCTAACCTCTTACCTCTAACCTCTTACCTCTATATATTATTTCTTTTTCTGCTCCTCCTGCTACGGAAATCTTTATCTTCTGTATCTTTGAGGCTGCATACTTTCCTTTGCGTGCTCCGATGGTGAGGCGCTTGGTGGCATTGTCCCAATGCAGGGCAATGCGGCTTTGCTGTCCCTTCGTGTACTCTGTGCTGTAGCCATCATCCTCATACAGGGTGAAGTCGGCATCAGCACCTGGATAGATGCGAATCTCCAATGGCTCTGTCGTTTCTTCAAGGGCATACTGACGAACAGGACCATATGGGAGTATGCTGCCACCTTTTACAAAGACAGGAATAAAGCTGTTATCAACAGATGTCTTGACAGTCTCTCCTCCAGCATAATGCTTGCCAGTGCGGAAGTCATACCATCCTGCGGCATTGACAGGCAGGTATGTTGACCATTCCGTTACATCAGGTTCTGTAACAGGGCTGACAAGAAGTGACTTACCAAACATATATTCATACTTCTGCTCCAAGGCTCTGTTGTCGTCGCTGAAGTCGAATACCAGCGGACGCATCAGTGTAGAACCCTCGAAAGAAACGGCAGCAGCATTGCTGTATATATATGGCATCAGACGATAGCGCTCATTGAGGCTCTTTGTGATGATAGCCTCTGCCTCCTCGCCATAACGCCAAGGTTCGGTGTCAGACATATAGCCATGTATTCGCATCAAAGGCAGATAGACACTTGTCTCAACCCAACGCATCAGGCGATGTATGTAAGCCTGGTCCTTATACTGATTGCCTGGACGGAAGAAACCGCCTGCATCGTATGTCCACCAAGGAAGACCTGCAGCCTGCAGTCCCAAACCAGCCACAATCTGTCTGCGGAATGTCTCCCAGTCGTTGCCGATGTCTCCACTCCACAGGGCAGAACCGTAACGCTGTATGCCAGGGAAACCGCAACGGGTGAGTATCATAGGACGCTTTTCGGGAAGAGACTGCAGCAGTCCTTCGCAGACTGTCTTGTTGACGAGGAGGGGATAGACGTTGCGCACCTGCTCTCCTGCCCATAATCCGTTGTTGACACGACGGCCAAGGAGGTCGTCATTCTCTGGCTCTGTAGCATCCTGCCACCAGGCATCGATGCCTAACGGAACAAGGCGCTCGGAGAAGTTCTTCCAATATGCCGTGGCAGCAGCAGGATTGAAGAAGTCAATCCAGTCGGTATTGGGGATGTAGTAGTTGCTGCTCATCATCTGCTGACCCACCTCAGAGCGTTTGTCTATCTTTGACCATACGCTGAGCATCAGACGCATATTCATCTTGTGAAGGCTGTCTGTCAGAGCCTTCGGATCGGGATAGTATGCTTCATCAAAACGCATAGCATTCCATCCGTATTTTCCCCAATACTGCCAGTCCTGTACCAACACATCGACAGGCATCTTCTTGCTGCGAAACTGGTTGCCCGTCTGTAATATCTCGTCAGAAGAATGGAAGCGTTCGCGGCAATGAATATATCCCAAAGCCCATTGTGGCATAAGGGGAGCAGGACCAGTCAACTGACGATAGGTCTCCATCACCTCGTCAGGAGTGCCTACAAAGACGGTATAGTCAACGGCAGCTGCTATTGGAGAGCGGAACACACTCTCATTCTCTACCTTCTTAAAGAAGAGGGTAGGGCGGTCGCCTTTTGACAGCTCTGCCGAAACAGTATGACTGCCAGCAGAAAGCGTTACTATTGCTGAGGCTGTCGGTGGCAGCCACAGGTTTTGCATCTCTATGACGGGAGCACCATCGATGACGAGATTATGGCGACGCGCCATCTTCTGTCCTACATCGAGAAGCAGGGAATACTGTCCTCCCTCAGCGATGTTCAGAGTGCCTTCAAAGATATTTCTCTCACGAACCTCCTTCTTACCACCTTCTGTTGAGGTGACATCAACGATATCTTTCTTGGAGGCTGTATTGGTGTTTGCCTGCAAGACGATGCTGTTGTCTGCAGGATTGAAATCTGTAAGACCGTAGTTGTTCCACAGTATGCCATAGCCCTTGTTAGAGAGCATCATCGGAACACTGATTTGCGTGTTCACCTGTGTCAAGCGACGAGCCAGACCGCGGATGTTGCTATATCCGTCCTGGAACTGTCCTAAGCCAAAGAGATATTCGTCCCTCGGAGAAGCAAAAGCCAACTGTGCCTGCGAGCCTTGCATTGTATGCTTTGTGGCGGTGAAGACAGGTGTGCCGCTTGCGTTCTTTATCGTCAGCAGCAGCTGCTGGGAATTGATGTCAACATTCAGGTTGCAGTTGTCAACAGCTTTGGCGCGCCCCTCATAAAGCCAGTCAGGAAGACCGGCATCATTGAGTTCTTTCTCATAATACTGTATGCGGACAGCATTACGAGCCACAGGGGTTACCTTTAGGAATCCGTTACCAAAGTTCAGAGTAGTTGCTTTCTGCTGTGCAAAGCCAATGACAGCCGCGCACAGCAAGAGCATAGTGAGAACAATCTTCTTCATTTGTTTAGGGTCTTATTATCTTTGTTTTATTTTATATTTTGTGCAAAGGTACGATTAAGTGAGCAAAATGCCAAATAAAATGAATATTTTTATTTGTATTTGTATTTTCGAACGATAGTACTTTCGACGAAGTCAAAGGTAAATAAAAAATCGCAAATAACCCTATGAAAATGAAAAAAAATACCTTAGACCTTTGACTTCGTCGTAATCGTGCTTTGCACGCTTATACCTTTAGGTGTAAGAAACTCGTAAAGATCTCCTAGTCGCTTTGCGTGCATTCACCTTTCATCTTTCACTTTTCACATTTGACTTTCTTTCAGCGCTTCCCGCATCTTCTCCCGTCCGTAAGCGGAGATTTTATCTACATGGTCATATTCAAACGGCCCGAAGAGGTCCATGGGGATATTCACCAGGATGTCTGGCTTGTATAGCTCTATGTTGAGGGCAGCATTCTTCTGTACCATCAGGCGGAACAGCCGTTGGCTCATGGTGAAATAGTTCACATCCGGCTCGTCAGGCAACAACGATGACAAAAAGTTCAACGCAGTTTGGGCCCTCCCCCGTCCCCTCCCAGTTAGAAGGGGTGTTGTTTCGTCTTTCGTCTTTTGTTTTTCGTCTTTCGTTTTTCGTCTTTCGTTATCCTCCGGAGTTCCACTCACATTTACTGCCACCACGATGTCACCAGGCATGTCTTTGCTGATGTTGAGGGGTAGGGGATTGAGTATTCCTCCATCTACAAAAGTTGTTCCACCTTTTTTCACAGGATCGAAGAACAGCGGCATTGATATCGAGGCACGAATGGCTTCGTAGAGGCTTCCCTTGCTGAACACTACCTCTTGGCCTTTTTCCCAATCGGTGGCAACAGCCTTGAAGGGAATGGGCAGGTCTTCTATCTTCACATCGGGCACTATCTCCTTCATGGCTTCTATTATCTTCTCTCCCTTTACCAAATGGTCGAGAGAGAAGGAAATATCCAGGAGCGACAGAATCTTCTTTTTGTCGATGGTCTGCATCCACTCCTTATATTCCGCCAGCTTTCCTGCAGCATACATACCTCCTATAATAGCACCCATAGAACATCCTACGATGCTCCTGATGCGGTAGCCTTGTGCCTCAAGCTCTTCTATGGCCCCAATATGAGCCAAACCACGGGCCCCACCGCTGGATAGTACTAATGCTACGTCTCTCACTTTAGTTTCTGGTTTCAAGTTTCTTTTAGTCGGCCCATGGCCTTTGTAAAAGCAGCAAAGCCGATTACAGGTTTCAAGAATGGTCAATGTTCAATGGTCAATGTTTTTTCGGGTGCTAAGGTACGATAAATTTAACGAAAACCAAAACGAAAACGAAAATATTTTTGGTTTTGTTATATTTTTTGTATAATTTTGCAGCCAAAAATAAATTAACGGTTAAAGGTTAACGGTTAAAGGTTAAAGAATAATTTTCAATGTTCAAAACACATTTCACATTTCACATTTCACTTCTCACATTACTGTTAAGTCTTCTGACACTGAGTGTTAGCGCCCAGGAGGTCCCACAATTGGGTAATGTAATGAGTCATGAAACAATGCTGCTGAATGGTAAGTGGCATTATATTGTTGATGTACAGGAGGAGGGGTATTATGACTACCGCATGAATCCTACAAGATGGGGATTCTTCTGTAATGCTAAGCCACAACGTCCTGAGGACCTTATAGAATATGACTTCGACAAGGCTCCCACGATGCGGATTCCTGGCGACTGGAATACGCAGGACGAGAAGCTGTTCTTCTATGAGGGAACAGTATGGTTTAAGACCAGTTTTCAGGCACAGGTACCTATCGAAGGCTGTCGCACACTGCTCTATTTCGGTGCTGTGAATTATGACTGCCACGTCTATGTGAACGGCAAGGAGGCAGGACACCACATCGGTGGTTTCACACCTTTCAACTATGATGTGACAGACCTGCTGCGTAGTGGTGAGAATGTCGTCATTGTGAAGGTTGACAACAAGCGCAAGGCTGAGAATGTGCCAACACTGATATTCGACTGGTGGAACTATGGTGGCATTACCCGCGATGTGATGTTGGTAAAGGTGCCAAATACATACATCGAGAACTACAAGCTTCAGCTGGAGAAGGCTGATGCAAAGGCTCGTCAGCGTGAGATTACGATGACGGCTCACCTCAATAAGGATTTGGCAGGACAGAAGGTGACATTGTGCATCCCGGAACTAAAGGTTGAGAAAGAGTGTGTAACAGATAACGAAGGCAATGCACGCCTTGTTGTCAGTGTGCCATCAAAACGCCTCATGCTATGGTGCCCTGAAACACCAAGGCGCTATCGTGTAGATTTGTCATTGGACGGAAAAGCAGCAGACGGCTCTGTGGTAAGCGACTTTGTAAGTGACAGCATCGGATTCCGCACCATCGAGACAAAGGGCAAACAGATATTGCTCAATGGCAAACCAATCTTCCTGCGTGGCATCAGCATCCACGAAGAGAAACCAAATGGCGGTGGAAGGGCTAACTCAACAGAAGATGCCCACACTCTGCTGTCATGGGCAAAGGAACTGGGATGTAACTTCGTGCGCCTGGCTCACTATCCTCATAACGAATATGCTGTGCGTGAGGCTGAGAGAATGGGCATTCTGGTGTGGTCAGAGATACCTGTCTATTGGACTATAGCATGGAAGAATCCTGATACCTATAATAATGCACAGCGACAGCTGACCGACATGATAGCACGTGACCAGAATCGTGCCAATATTATAATATGGTCTATTGCTAACGAGACACCTCATTCCCCAGAACGCGACCAGTTCCTGAGCAGTCTGGCACAGTATGCCCACAGCCTCGATAATACCCGCCTGATATCAATGGCGATGGAGGTGTTGTCTGCATCCAACTATAAGAATCGTCTGCAGGACAATATGAGCCAATATGTTGATGTGGTGTCCTTCAATCAGTATATAGGCTGGTATCGTGATGTTAATGATGCTCCAAAGATGGTGTGGGAGATTCCTTATGACAAACCTGTTATCATCAGCGAATTTGGTGGTGGTGCGAAAGCTGGCTATCATGGTGCAAAGAACCAGCGCTGGACAGAGGAGTTCCAGGAGAATCTCTATCGTGAGAACCTGAATATGATAGACAAGATAGAAGGCCTTGCAGGCACCTCTCCTTGGATACTGAAGGACTTCCGCTCTCCTCGTCGTGTGCTCAATGGCATACAGGACTACTATAACAGAAAGGGCGTCGTCTCAGACAATGGTGAGAAGAAACTCGCCTTCAAGGTTCTGCAAGAGTGGTACAAGAATAAGTAACGGTTAACGGTTAAAGGTTAACGGTTAACCGTTAAAGGTTAACGGTTAGAGTTTAAAGGCTTTTTTAATTCATAATTCATAATGCATAATGCATAATTGTTCAAGACCCTTTTTCATTTTTTCACATTTGACATTTCACATTTCACTTTTCACATTCCTGCTTAGTCTTGTGACTATAGCAGTCAATGCTCAGGAGACCCCAAACTCCAGGCAGGCGAAGCGTATGTTTCTCGATACCTACCATCGTGCTTTCAGCGAGGAAGGTGCAACGATGCATTATAAGGTGAATATCGCCAGCCTTTATAAGACAGAGGGTACTGTGTGGTATAAGGGAAAGAAGAGCCGCTTTGCTTCCAAAAACAGCCTTGGATGGAATGATGGCGTTACAGCCTATTATACAAAGGAAAAGAAAAAGACTGTAGAGGTGTATAAAGCCTCTTCAAAGAAGAAGAGTAAGTACGAGGATAAGTTTAAGTTTGAGCCCGACAACTATGACTATAGCATTGCCAATGCAGATGATGGCTATCTCATTACGGTCAAGGCAAAGAAAGGTGTTGATGGTGTGAAGGAAGCTCGCATACTCCTCGATAAACGCACTCGTGCCCCCAAAAGCCTGAAGATAAAAGTAGCCTTCTTCTGGGCCACCATACATATCTCGAATTTCCAGGCAGGCAATCTCGACGACAGTCTCTTTGTCTTCCCAAAGACAAAGTTCACAGGTTACAAATTCATCGACAGACGGGATGAGGGTTAGAGTTTCAGACCTGGTGGCATATTTCTATGGCTTCTGTAATCAGACTCTTTCTCTGCTCTTAAAAGAAGTTCTATCTTACCAGTTACCTGATTGCTCCAGAGTTGCCATTCTTTAAGCATCGTTTCACGTATTCGGTCTGCAACAGCACGATCACATTGTTTCTGTAGATTGTCTGTATAGCCATAAATAAATTGTGCTACAGCAGCAATACGCTGACTGACGTCTTGCCATCGGTAGTTCCAATGTGACAGAGTGTCCAGATGCTGGTTTATCTTTGATTTCGCGATTTCTCGTTGCAAGGCTTTCAGAGCTTCTTTCTTCAGGTCTTCCTCTCGATTCAATTCCTTTTTCAACTGCTCATTCGTAGCAGCCAGTTGTTTTAGGCTGTCGTTAAGTGTTGCTATGACAGTCTTCATCTGTTCTTCTGCTATTGTCCTTTTCTGTTCGCTATGTCGCTGTTTCAGCACCAGTTCATTACGCACAGAATCAATAGCGACCTTCGTCTCTTGCGTGTCATCATTATTCAAAAGGAGCGTGGTGATTCCCAGAGCCAGCAACAGCATTGCTACTAAGATATTCACCACCAAAGGCCATCGACGTTTCTCTATTCTTGCAAACTCTGCAAGAATCTCTTCCATATTGTTCCATCGACGGTCAATAGGCATCAGGCATCGTCCCACCACCTTCTTATATGCGCGACCGAGCTGCATCTGTTCCAGAATCAGTCCCAGCGAATAGATATCATTACGCATATCAGGTACGCTGCTTTGTGCCTGTTCTGGCGACATGTAGGAAAGAGTGCCTGCAGGTTGTTTCAGGATGGCATTCCTGTCGCTATCGGCAAGACCGAAGTCTATGATTTTAGGACGTTCTCCATTACGAGTCACCATGATATTCTTTGGCTTTAGGTCACGATGTACTATGCCAAGCGAATGAACATACGCCAGAGCCTCTGCCAGCTCGCCAGCCACCCTTATGCGTTTCTTATTGTCAGGATTGGTAGTGAGCCATTCATCAAGTGTGCTGCCATCAACATACTCCATGATGATAGCCTCACCAATGCCCTCAATATCTTCCAATCCGATAGCCTGCACCACACCAGCATGCTGCATCCTCATAAGCAGTTCCAACTCCTTGTGCAACAACATCTGGCAATTGCTGCAACTGCCATCAGTATCGTCTGTCATCGTCTTCAGCACAAACCAACGGCCATAGCGCATAGCCTTATACAAACGTGTAAAGCCTTCGCTACTCAAAAGTTCTATGTTGGTAAAGTGCTGTCCTATGTCTTCGACGAAGGGGTCGGTAAGGTATCCCGAAACCTCCTTCTCGTCCGTTTCTTTATTCGCCATACATTAAATAAACGCAGATAAATATACTTTTCGTACATTATTTGCAAGATTTCTTTGTTTTCGTTTTCGTTTTCGTTAAAATTATTGTACCTTCGCACCCATGATTGCAATATTGCTTAGTATATTTTTGTTCCTTATGCCTCTTCATCTTCATGCAGAAGGTGTAGATAAGGCGTCGGCAAGTCCAAGAGTTTTCCAACTGCCTATTAACTGTGATGGGCGCACTGTTATGATTACTTTTCTGCGTGGTAAGGGGCAAGAGCGACATGCCCTTGTTGGTTGCAATACCTATGGTAAGCCCGCTATCGATACAACGACTGTTGGACGCATAATAATCCCCGATAGTATAACGGCTCCCAATGGTATACGCTATTGGGTGAAAGGAATCTCTCGTCATGCTTTTGCTTATTGTTCGCGAGTGACAGAAGTTGTTATGCCAGAGACGATGACAGATATTGGTGACCAATCCTTCATAGGTTGCAAGTCATTAACCCAAATAACACTGCCACGCAGTCTTGTCGTCATCTATCCCGCAGCTTTCAGAGATTGTCCTTCGCTCAATCTCATACGTCTCCGCTCTCGCAGTGGGTTATATGTCTATTCTGATATCTTTGACAAATCGACTATCGACAAGGCCATCCTGATGATTCCTGCAGGAACCAGTGATACCTTTAAGAATAGTCTTGTGTGGGGGCTCTTCCGCTATCGTATGGAAGACTATGACCTTTAACCCAAATCTAATGACCGATTTGGGTTTAATTGATTCTCTCGAATCGGATACCCTGCTTTAATCCGCACACATACGACATGGTGCGGCTGCTCTTGCCGTTATCCTCATGATGCTGCAGCTGATCCAGATATAGCGGTTCTCCATCAATAATCATGCTACACTGAAACGTATCACCAGGCTGTAGGCGAGTCTGGCTGGAGGCAATAACCCTGAAACAAAGACTGCCAGTGTATTCTATGTCACACACCCTGTCTGGCAGCCATGTAAGTCTTATTTTGTCACCCACATTTAAATCGACAGAAACACTCAGTTTGCGTGTCATCACAAATCCGCTCTGTGGCGTGTTTTCTCCATTGTTTGTTGCAGTGAGAAAACTCTCTATGTTGTTATATCCCAGGAAACGAACCAGTATCAGGAGTGTATTACTGCGTGGATTAGTTCCATCATTCATGTTCCCCCAGATGCGACGCAAAGTGTTGCGACTCAGCAGATTTCCTGTTCTGCTGAATATCTGCTGGCTCAGGATATCAAAATCCTTAGGAGTTTGCACAGGCTGACCAATCGCCAGTTCTACGCTTCTGCAAATCTGTCTTATCTGTTCCTTATTAATTTCTGCCATTTTTTTGTAATGTGACTTATTTGTGCACAAAATTACACATTTTCTACGATATATAAAAGGTAAAAACATAAAAAATGCAGTACTATTTTTAATTTGGGCCAATTTGGGCTAATGGTGTTTTTAGAAAAAGTCTTATATTTGCACCCAGAAGTAATCAATTATGAATTTTGAATTATGAATTATGCATTAAATCTTTTTAAGAAGATTTTCCGCAGCAAGCATTCTTCATCAAAAAAAGCGGAACCAAAGAAGCCAGAAACTTCAGAATATAATGATACCCCATCATCCTCAGCAGATACAGTCATCTGGGTCGGATGATGGAAATGTAAACGTTTATCGATAAATAGGTTGCAGTTAAAGGGCTTGTATGTCGTGAGATATGCAAGCCTTTTTTGTCACAAGTGTTCAAATTTATAGGGTTTTTGCAGGTCGTAATCCGTAAAAATGGTCAAATTTGCGGATTGTAATCCATAAAAATGGCTATTTTTTTAGGATTTTTATATTCTTTCGGATATAATTTTGATAACGATTATCGGTTATCGTTGAGCGTAAAGCGGTTAGCGATTAGCAACTAAATACTAACAACTAACAACTCTACACTTACCACAGCCTATAACCAATAACCTATAAACTATAAACTTTTAAACTGACTATCGCTCGGCTTGCCTGCTTTTTTTACTATCGAAGCGTGCAGACCAATAAAAAAAAGTTCTGTATGGTAACTTTTTTGATAGAAAATTACAAAAAATGTTGTTTTCTATCGAAAAAATTACTAATTTTGCCCCCAGAAATAATAAAGGAAATGTTATGAACGAACTGGCTGTCTTAAAGAATATCCCTGTCAATACTGCTGCTATCGCTTCGCTATACCCTAATGTGAAGTCGTCCAACAGAAAGGTGGCAAACCTTGAGAAGACGGGTAGAATAATACGCCTGAAGCGCGGACTTTATGTTGTATCTCCAAAGGAGAGTGGCTTATTGCTATCTCTAAACCTGATAGGAAATATACTCTATGGTCCGTCGTATGTGTCTATGCTGACAGCCTTGCGTGAATATGGACTGATACCAGAACGGGTGGATGTTGTGGAGTCTATGACTACACATCTGACAGTTTCTTTTCAGAATGATGCCGGACGATTTGAGTATCATCATTGTGCCAAGGACTACTACCCCATTGGTATTACGCAGCGAGAAGAAGAAGGTGTGACCTATTTGATAGCCACACCAGAAAAGGCTTTATGTGACTATATTATCACGACTCCAAGACTTCCTTTGCGTTTCCTCAAGGATACCTATGTGTTTCTGGAAGAGGATTTGCGACTGGATATGGATGCCTTCAAGGAAATGAATGTTGATATATTCCGTCAATGTGCCGCTGTGAGCAAAAAACGGCAAGCCATTAATAACCTGATAAAAATATTGGAACGATGAAATATAACGATTTGTTTGAAAATGCGTTGAGGCGTTATCAAATCAATTCTGCCAAAGACAAGCAGAATGCCATCTATGAGATTACTCAGCAGGTAGTGCTGGCAGGACTATATCGGGGAGGTTTTTTTGACAAGGCTGCTTTCTATGGTGGCACTTGTCTGCGACTGTTCCATCAACTGCCTCGTTTCTCCGAGGATATGGATTTTTCGCTATTAACTCCTGATGATGGGTTTGTGTTCGAGAACTATTTCCAGCCAATTATAGATGAATTCGATGCTTTGGGACACAGCGTTGAAATCAAGAAAAAAGACAAGAAGGTTTTCGGCAGGTGATGTGACCCCGAAAAGTTGGACGTTAAATTAAACATTAATTATTTATCTCTCT
>CAMJIL010000026.1 GCA_946405805.1 uncultured Prevotellaceae bacterium
TTACCATAGCTGACGTGGCTAACGGACTACTCATGTATGTAGCGCAAGCGTTCCTACTCGCAGGTTCTATCTTCGGACTGGACTACTATGTTAAGAAAATCCGGGATGATTTTCAAAGTTGAGAGTTGAGAGTTGAGAGTTTAGAGTCAGTTGTGAGTGGAGAGTCAAAAATTAAAAGATAAAAGTTCGTAGGCTGCACATTTGCAGCCTACGTTTATTTTTGGGGCTATAACAAAAGAGGATGTGCCTATATTGACACATCCTCCGAAGATATAAAAAAAGGATTTCAAATATTATTTTACGTCACGAACAAGGCGGACGGAGTAGCCGAAGCGTCTGCTACTTCCGACACTATAGCTCCACTCTGCACTAGAACCAGAGAAATAAAAACGATAGGCTGTTCCCGCATCATTGGGCGTAGAAGACCAGTAATAACCTCTGCCAGCAGGATAATCAACATAATGATTATCGGTTCGACGCTGACCAGCTACTGGCAGGAAAACAGCCCCATGTGACTCAAAGTCATTATTCCAATCAGATGCTGTGAGTTTTGTACTTTCAAAACTAATAGCGTTATTGTTGATATTTCCTGCAGTCAGGGGATGATAACTGTCATTCCAATCGTCAGGAAAGAGAATGAGACCATTAACACCGTTCACCTGTGCCTTATAAAAGCGCATGCCTGAGGCTGTGCTACGTTTTGTCAACAAATATTCCCACTCACCAGTAGCTCCACCAGTTTGGGTGTTACTCATTGTACGCCAGCCTGTGCCAATAGTCTTTGTTACGTCTGCATGTGAACCCCAATCTACAAAGGCACCTGAATAGTTATCATTACTATTATTATTACTTATTCCAAGATATGTTGCTGATGTGCTCCAGCCGAAGAGGTCAACGGTGCCATTTGCAGACATGGTAGGTTGAGCACCAGTGCCGGTGACGTAGTTGTTTCCGGTTTGTGTTTCTGATCCTCCACTTCTGCCGCCAATCTTATCCCACTGGTGCTCAGCGAAGGCCCAGGTCCAATGCGCACCTAAGTCAGTGGTTGTTGCCTGCAGGTTACCCTTAGAGAAATATACCTGCTTGGTAGAGCTTACAGAGAACTTACCCTTGATGACTTCTGCCATCCTCCAGCTGAAGTTGTAACCGTTATTATGTTCATAGGTCCTTCCGCTCAGGGCCTTTGCGTAGGTCTTGGTACCGTCTGTGGCAGTAACCTCGATCGTGGCAGAAGACGTTTCTAATATTGCTACATATATTGGACCATCGCCAGTTTCACGGGTTACATTATAGGTGTGAATACCGTCGCTCACTGTAAGGCCTGTGATGCTGTTTGTGATATTGCTACCGTCTGCATCATTCTTCAGCGTGAGTGCGAGGATAGCGAGATGGTTTTCAAGTGTCGGCGAAGGCAGATTACCACCGTTCCAATTGCCCGCTTTCAGACATAAGTCGAAATTGCTTGCGAGTTTCGTAAGTGTGCCATCCTGTTGTGTATAGAGGGCATCGTAGTTGATGTGACTGCCAGTTTCCGTGGCCATCGCTGCAGGATAGATGTAGATTACACCTATCTCCTTGTTAGGAGTTTCAAGATCGAATGTAAAGGTTGCGGACTTGCCACTATTGGTAATGTCCCCAGTTTCAAGTGCATGGCTCACAGCCTTCACAGTAGAAGTACCGTTATTATAAATAAGAGCCATTGTCTCGCCTACAGCGAAGGTCTTGTGACCACTACCATCCAGAGCACGGGTTTCGCCGCCGTCAAGGCTGACAGTGGTGGTAAAGGTTTCTACTTTGCTGCCGCTTGCTGGCTGTGGCTGCTGAGCGTTTTCAGTCAAATCATCGCTTGATGAGCAACTTGTCATTACTGCACCCACCAATGCGAGGGCAGCTATGCTAAAAAATTTCATTGTCTTTTTCATTGCTTTCTTCGTGTTTGTGGGTTAATTACTCTTCTACTACTTCTTCATGCCAAGTGTAGTCCTGAGTAGTGGCTTGGCCGTTACTACCAGCTAGAATTTGCTGTTGTCGTAACTGGACGATAGTAATCGTCGGCTTCTGATAACGTTTGTGCTTCATAATTTTTATCCGAATATACATTATTTTTTGAAAATTCGGGTACAAAGGTACAAAAAAATATACAAAAAAAAAAAAAAAATGCTATTTTTTGAATTTCCTGTTCAGGAGGACCAAAGGTAACATCAATTTTTGAGGCTTTAAAATTGGGGCTTTAAAATTGGGGCAATCGATAGCGCGGTAAAAACACCTTATATGTAAAATAAAAAAGGTTAGCAGTTTGCTAACCTTTTTCCTTATATTTATAATAAGCGTATATCACCACGCTGTTTCGATTTCTGTGCCTTGATAATAGAACTTCAGGATGTCGTCGTATGGTATTCCCTTGGCACCCATGACAGCTGCACCTATCTGGCATAGTCCTACTCCATGTCCCCAGCCTTTTCCGTTGAGGATAAAGCGAGCGGGCCAGGGGGATGGCTGATGGCTGACGGATGATGGATGAGGGATGAGGGCGGAGAGTTGTCCCAGCAATGTGTCACTCTTATTTGACGTTGCCACAGTGAAGGCTGAGCTATAGAGGCACGTGCGCGACAGAGCCTTACGTATGGCAAGTTCCTTACCAATGGTCTTCTCTGCCTTATCACCCACAATGCGCAATGAGGAGATACGACCACTCTTACCACGCTCCAGAGCCTCAAGACTGAGGATATGTCCGAAGTCGATGCCGAGGTTGTCCTGCAGTATGGATGCCAACTCTTCCTGTGTATAGGTGACAAGCCAGTCGTGGAAGTCCAACGTCTCCTGATCATAATCCTTGAGCACCTCAGAGAGTATCTTCTTATCTTGGGTATTACAGTATGGGTCTTGAACGGAACGCAGGTATGGCTTCTTGATGTTCTCCCAGCAATACTGGAATTCCTCCGTAATACCGCCACAGCACTTAGAATAACGTGTATCACATATCTCACCCTGATAAGCCAGCACCTGACCACATGTCTCACGCACTGCCTGTGCGACAGTAGGATTCACTGACGACGTGATGCCCTGATATCTCTGACAATGGTCATCGGCACACACATCATACAGCTCATGTGTTGCAGGACGTGATGTGGCCATGAGCCACGAACGCGAGATAATGGCATGAGCTTTAAGGAGTTCGAGGGACGAGGTGGCGGACATTTCAGAGGTGATGACACTCTCGATATACTTCTCTACCGGCAGTTCATTGATGGCTGTCACGCCATCCTTCTCTACCACGAAATGCAGGGTGCCCACAAAGGTCTGTGTCTGCTGACGCTCCCAATGGAAGCCGATACCTATCATCACATTCTCCAAAGAGAAGGTGCCTGGGTCACCAGCAGTAGTAGCACCAGCAGCGCCACCATTATTTTCTGCAGGAGTGAAGGTCAATTCCTTATATAATGTGCCATTCCATCGTATAGCGCCGTCAGCATACTCTGCTATCTGCTGACCCGTTACGGTCTGGCCCTTAGCGATATAATCACCATGAAGGGTGAAGTGTATCTCTATGGCGCGTACTATGCCCACCTTCACATTCGGCTCCTGTGCCATACGTGTGATGGATGTAGCAGGAAGAGGAGTCTGAGCAGGAGAATGCATATCTTTCTTTATTCTCTCAGCAATATCTCCTGCTGTACGCATAGTGACGCCCACCTCCTGAAGAATGGCTGTTGCCTGTTCTGCCGTCATAGCATTAAAATCCTCCTCACGAGGTGTTATTATCAGTCCTGCCATATCGAGAGCCCCTGGTGACACCATGGGATTAGGATATGCAGCAGGACGATGGTTGCTGCGTGGGAAGACGAGGGTGATATATTCACTGTCCTGTTTCCATGCAATGATATTCATCATCGGCTCTCCCTTACCAGTGTCCATAGCACGATAGAGGCGATGGAACCATGTCTCTTCTGTCTTGGCATTATTTGTTACGATGGCAAAGACAGGACATACATAGTCAGTAATGAGAGCCAGTTTCTCACCCTCATCATTATCGAGAATCACCTGCATGGTATTCTTCAGGCGCTTCCATGCT
The DNA here is from genome assembly GCA_946405805.1 of uncultured Prevotellaceae bacterium. Taxonomy (GTDB): domain Bacteria; phylum Bacteroidota; class Bacteroidia; order Bacteroidales; family Bacteroidaceae; genus Prevotella. The sequence goes on from CAMJIL010000026.1 coordinate 4,073, forward strand.
GTCTGAATAGGCACGACACCTGATGTGCCAGCCTGGAAATGCATATGGTCAGGAGCTGATGCCCCACATAGAGGACCATTATAGAACACCATGATACGCGAATAACGACGCAGCAGCTGACGGATAGTGCCAAAATGCTTGTATATCGACTGTGGCTCATGCGACACCAAAGGTATGGTGAAGTGTTCCGGCAAGATAGGGAACGGATTGACGAGAAGCTCGTATGTGGCATCATTATCAATCTTTATTTGCTTTGAGAACTGTTCCTCAGGACGATTCTCCTTACACAGGAAGCAGCGACGTTTCATCAGTGCCGACTTCTCGATATTTGCGCCAGTAGAGACGATGCGTGCAGGGTTAAACTGCGCCTTCAGTTCGTCCAACTCCCTCACCTTCACATCAGCAAGTTCCGCATAGCGTTTACGGGTAGCATCCCACACCTCCAACTGGCGGTTATGGAAACGCTGCAAGGCATCACCCATATTAACCTTCAGCAGACCCTCATTAACCTGCTGACGGGCCTTTATCTCCACCGTGCGCAGGCGATCCTTATAAAGATTATTGGCATTCACCTTCTCAATGCTGAGGGCAGCATCACTGTTGCCACTCCAACGGCGGCACAGATAGAGCTCATCAAAGATACGCCCGATTTTGAAGGAACGAGAGAAGGCAAGTCCGAGGGCATAGTCTTCGCCATAGCTGGTATTAGGGAAGCCGATATGACGTATCAGAGGTGTAAAGAAGGCACGTGGAGCGCCCAAGCCATTGATACGCAAGGCATTATTAGGACCATTCTCGTCAGTCCACTCCTTATGGTCTATGAGGCCTGGGGGAAGGGTTTCGAGATTGAAGTCGCAGATGCGATAGGAACCTATCATCATGGCAGCCTTCTGACGATAGAAGGCATCCACTATACGCTGGAGGGTCTTTGGGCTGGAATAGAGGTCATCGCTATCCAGCTGAACAGCGAAACGTCCGCAGTAATCGGAATGGATGGCTTCATTCCAACAGCCGCCAATACCAAGGTCGGTACGTTCAGGGATGATATGTATCAGGCGTTTGTCGCTTATACTGCCAAGGATAAACGGTGTCTGGTCTGTAGAGTGGTTGTCAACAACGATGACATTAAAAGGAAACTTCGTCTCCTGAGAGAGAGCGCTCTTCACTGCATCGGCAATGGTCTTCTCACGATTGAAGACAGGGATTATGACAGATGCCTCATATTCAAAATCCTGCTCGTTGAAGTCAACCTCCAGCAATTTTGTAGTATCCACCTTAGCACCAATGGCAGTAAGATGTATCGTTGCAGCCTGTTCCATCTCGATCTGCAGGCTACGATTCTGAGGATTAACATAGTCAAACTGTTTTGCCCCACTGGCACGCGTATCACGCTCCTGCTCTGTATAAAGGAATTCATTCAGGTGGAACAGTTCGCCACTACGCTGCAGGAACAGGCGGAAGGCATACCATGCGGCATAGGCATACTGCTGCTTCTGCTGTTTCATGAAAGAACGCAGCAGGCTGGAGCGTACCAGCACCAACTGCCCGAAGTCGAAGTCATCACGAATAGAGCCCTCCTGATAATCAATAGCAGGACATTTGCGTATTTCTTTCTTGCCATCGACAGTTACCTCCTGGTATCTGTCGGCATAGACGAGCACAGAAGCCGTCTCACGCATAACACGCTGCATGCGGGCCAACGCATTCTGGCCGAGGATATAGGGAGTAGGTTTTAGTGACAACAGAACAAACTCAGTCTTTATCTGCTCCGCTATTGCGGCCATCTGTTCTGAAGAGACAATCCCAGGACTGCTGGGACAAAGGGTAAAAACATCAATATTAACCATGTTTTCTTATACGTAAGGTTACTAAAGAACTAATGAATCCGATTATAACGACTGTCACGAAGACACCCAATACATCAATATAATGTACGCTGACAGGATAGGCATCGACGATGAATGAGCCATCGGCATCGCCAAGACTCACTATGCCATATTGCTGCTGCAACAAGCACAGGAGCAACCCCAATATCACACCAAGGATAGCACCAATGATGCTTATTGCCCAGCCCTCAAAGAGAAAGACATTCTTTATGAGACTCTCACGTGCTCCCAAGGCACGCAGGGTCTGGGCATCGGCCCTTTTGTCAATGATGAGCATCGACAAAGAACCAATGATATTAAAGCAGGCAACAACAAGAATAAAGGTAAGGAAGATATAGGCTATCAGCTTCTCCACCTTCATAATATTGAAGGTCTCGGACTGCTGCTCATACCTGTCCAACACCTTGAAGTCCTTGCCGCATATTCCCTCTATCTTCTTTTTCACATCAGGAATATACAAATCGGGCTTCAGCTTCAGTTCCAACGATGTTATCTCGCCATCGCACTGGAACAACATCCTTGCAAAACGCAGGGAGGTGACGATATAGTTCTTGTCATACCGCGCCTGCTGCACGCAGAAAACGACGCCAGGGGATATCAGGGAATCTACGACGAAGCCTTCGAGAGGATTCATCAGATCCAACTGCCCCACCCTATTTGGAGCATAGATATAGAGGAAGCCCGGATAGCGTGCCGGCATGTGTAATGTCTGAGCAAGTCGCAAGCCAGGGGTACCATATTCCAAGTCAGCAGCATGAAGGGCAAAGTTTCCATCACCATAGCAGATATCATTAATATGCGTCAGCTTGGTAAAGGAATCATCCACACCCTTTATATACACCATAGCCTGCTGGTCACCATAGAGTGCCAGAGCCTGTTCTTCGACACATTCAGTAGCAACTGCCACCTCATCGAGACTTTTTATCTCAACAAGTTTCGGATTATCAGCAGCACACGTCTTGCCCACAGCGGGAACAATCTTCAGCTGCGGGTCAAAACTGGTAAAAAAAGTAGCTACTAAATCAGAGAAGCCATTGAAGACACTGAGCACGACAACAAGTGCCATTGTTGCTACCATAACGCCCACTACACTGATAGCCGATATCACATTTATCACATTGGTGCTCTTCTTAGAGAAAAGATATCGGAGAGCTATATATAATGATGTGTGTAGTGAAGAGGTTGACTGGCGCATGGTGGTTTTTACTTCTGCAACAACTCGTCTATACGTTCGATATAATCAAGACTGTCATCAATGAAAAAGCGTAATTCGGGAATTATACGCAACTGATTACGAACCCTTGTTCCTAATTCATAGCGTATCTGGGAAGTATTGCGCTGGATATTCTGCAGCAATTCCTCACTTTTCTCTGAGGGGAAGATGGAAATATATGCCGTACAGATGCTTAAGTCTGGAGAGACCCTCACACGAGTAACACTAACCATCACGCCCCTCATGGCACGTGTCTGGCTTTGGAAAATAAGGCTCAACTCTTTCTGTAAAAGCCTACATATTCTGTTTTGTCGTGTTTCTTGCATAATTATAAAAAATCAAAGGTCAAAGGTCTAAGGTCAAAAGACTAAGGACTAAGGACTAAAGACTAAGGTCTAAGGTCAAAGATTTTGGAAGGCTGTAAATATTTTATTTGCTATCTCTTCCATTTCGTTTGCAGGCAATGACAGTTTCTCCCTGCGGAAGTCCATATCACCCTCTGTGTCCATTGGCATCAGGTGAATATGTGCATGTGCTACTTCCAAGCCAAAGACACTCATACCAACCTTCTTACAAGGAAAAGCCTCCTTGATAGCCTTTGCCACTTTTTTGGCAAACACGAAATAACGAGCGATCTCATCATCATCCATATCAAAGAGGTAATCAACCTCTCGACGTGGGATTACGAGGACATGAGCCTTAACTACAGGATTAATATCAAGGAATGCGTAGAACTCTTCATTCTCCGCACACTTATAACTGGGAATCTCACCAGCAGCAATTTTTGAAAAAATATCCATTGTTTTAGTTTAGAGTTTAGAGTTTAAAGTTTAGAGTTTAAAGGCAGTTTTAAAGTTGAGAGTTGAAAGGTCTATAACCGATAACCGTTAACCGATAACCGTTAAAGGTCAATAACTAATATTCTCGATTTTAAGTTTCAGAATACCGTTAGGTACTTTTACTTCTACTTCATCACCCACCTTATGATTAAGCAATGCCTGTGCGATAGGTGTTTCGATAGAGATTTTTCCCTCTCGAAGGTTTGCTTCATTAGCACTAACAATGGTATAAGACATCTTTGCCTTATTACCAAGGTTTGTCATTTCAACTTTGCTAAGCAGCTGCACAGCATCAGTAGAAAGACGACTCTTATCTACTATCTTTGCATCTGCTATCTGAGTTTTCAACGCATTTATTCTGATAGCCAGATTAGCCTGTGCCTCTTTAGCAGCATCATACTCGGAATTCTCCGACAAATCACCTTTATCACGTGCTTCTGCGATAGCAGCACTTGCCTTAGGCATCTCTATCGCCTCAAGGCGATGAAGTTCGGCTACCATATTTTCGTAGCCCTCTTTTGACATGTAAGCCATATTTTATCTGTATTTATACAAAAAAACAACAACCCCGAGTAAGCTCAGAGTCGCATATACTTTCATTAAAATTTCGGTACAAAGGTATAAAAAGTTCTTATTATGTCCCATATTATCGTTAATTTTTATATTTTTTTAGTAAAAAAACACGAAAAAGGAAGTCTTCCTATCTTGCTCTCACCTTTTTTTTATATCTTTGCACACGATTTGAATATTTACGCGTAAGACATATGTACACAACTATCACTGCCGCAGAAGCGGCTTCGCTCATCAAGAATGGCGACTCAATAGGCCTGTCAGGATTTACACCTGCAGGAGCACCAAAGGCAACAACAAAGGAGTTAGCAAAGCTTGCCCAGGCTGAACACGAGAAGGGCAATCCTTTCAAAATCAATCTGTTCACAGGAGCATCAACAGGACAGAGCACTGACGGTGATTTGGCATTAGCCAATGCTATCGACTTCCGTGCCCCTTACACTACGAATCCTGATTTCCGCTCTTGTGTGAACAAAAACCAGATTCGTTACAACGACCTGCACCTCAGCCACATGGCACAGGAGCTGCGTTATGGTTTCTATGGCCCGCTGAACTGGGGTATCATAGAGGTTTGTAAGATTGAAGACGCAGGAGACAAGTATAATGTTTCCCTCACTGCTGCAGGAGGTATCTCACCTACCGTAGCAATGATGGCAGAAAAGATTATCCTGGAACTTAACAGTTTCCACAACGAAGGAGCAGGTCAGCTGCACGATATTTTCGAGCCACAGAATCCTCCTTACCGTCAGCCATACATGATTACATCGGTTAGGGACAGGATTGGTAAGCCATATCTGTCTATTCCGAAGTCAAAGGTTGTCGGAGTGATAGAATGTAACATACCTGACGAGGCACGTGCCTTCAAGGGAACAGACCCTATCACAGACCAGATTGGTGCTAACGTAGCACATTTCCTGTTAGGTGACATGAAGCGCGGCATTATCCCTCCAGAGTTTTTGCCTCTGCAGAGTGGTGTAGGTACAACAGCCAATGCTATTCTCGCAGCTCTCGGCAAGGACAAGAGCGTGCCAGACTTCAATATCTATACAGAAGTATTCCAGAACGCTATCGTTGACATGATGCTGTCAGGACGTGTGAAGGACGCATCAACATGTTCTCTTACCGTTGACAACGAATGTCTGATGAAGGTATATGACAATCTCGACCTGTTCTCAAAGCATCTCGTTATCCGTCAGTCAGAGATAAGCAACTCTCCAGAGGTAATACGCCGACTTGGTGTTATTGCTATCAATACTGCTATTGAGGTTGACATCTATGGCAACGCCAACTCTACACACATCAGCGGAACAAAGATGATGAACGGTATCGGTGGTTCCGGCGACTTTGAGCGCAACGCCTATATCTCAATCTTCACCTGTGCTTCTACAGCAAAGGGCGGCATGATATCAGCTATTGTTCCTATGGTAAGCCATCAGGATCACTCTGAGCACGATGTTAATGTCATCATCACAGAGCAAGGTATTGCAGACTTACGTGGAAAGGCTCCAATAGAGCGTGCTCAGCTGATAATAGAAAATTGTGCACACCCAGATTATCGTCCTATTCTGCGTGAATATGTGAAGATTGCATCTGGTGGACAGACACACCATAACCTGCCATGTGCTTTTGCTATGCATGACACACTCCGCAGAAAAGGTGATATGCATCTGACAGATTTCTCTGAATATATCAAAGAATAACTACCAAAATTTATTACTACTATGGCAAACTTATCAAATTTCTCCCTCGAAGGGAAAAACGCTTGGATAACAGGCGCATCTTACGGAATTGGTTTCAACATCGCTAAGGCATTTGTTGCCGCCGGTGCTAACATGATTGTTTTCAATGACATCAATGAGGCAGCTTTGCAGCGTGGACTCGATAACTATAAGGAAGCAGGCATCACAAATGTAAAAGGATATGTTTGTGACGTTACTGACGAAGAAGGTGTAAAGAAACTTGTAGATACCATCCACAAGGAGGTTGGTCAGATTGACATCCTCGTAAACAATGCAGGTATCATCAAGCGTATTCCTATGCACGAAATGAAGCGTGCAGAGTTCCAGCAGGTTATAGACATCGACCTCGTTGCACCATATATCTGTGCTGCAGCAGTTCTGCCAGAAATGATGGAGCGTAAGGAAGGAAAGATTATCAATATCTGCTCTATGATGTCAGAACTGGGTCGTGAGACAGTATCTGCTTATGCAGCTGCCAAGGGTGGTCTGAAGATGCTCACACGAAACATCTGCTCAGAATATGGCGAGTACAACATCCAGTGTAACGGCATTGGCCCTGGTTACATCGCTACTCCACAGACAGCACCACTGCGTGAGAGACAGCCAGACGGCAGCCGTCATCCATTTGACAGCTTCATCTGCGCAAAGACTCCAGCAGGACGTTGGCTTGACCCATCAGAACTGGGTGGACCAGCAGTATTCCTTGCTTCTCATGCTTCTGATGCAGTGAATGGACACGTGTTATATGTTGATGGTGGTATCCTCGCATACATCGGAAAGCAACCATCTTAAAAACAAATCTTAATTTACAATTCTTTTGTACAGATTTAAAAACATAACCATAATGTTGTCAGCAGCGTTAATGTTGCTGACAGCATCATGTAAGTCAAGTGATACTGGTATCACGCCAAGTGACCAGGTAGGCATCACAGCTGCAACATTTGGAGCACTTCGCAGGCAGAATACAACAGGTAATTCGTATTCTACCTATACGCCATCATCACTGACCTACCCTATTTTCATAGACCACATAAAGGGCGAGATATACAATCCTGACTCATTGCCAGTACGTACTATTCCGTCCAAGATACTTCTTACGTTGACTTTCAAGAACAACTCTTCCGGAGTTCTTGAGACATTGGAGAAAAAGGACTCTTTTGCGAGAACATATTACGCTACAGACACGCTTGACTTCTCCAAACCACGTAAGATTAGGGTAACATCATCCGACAAAGCACATTCGAAGGATTACACTATAGATATAAGAATACATAAAGTTGGTGTTGATTCCCTGAAATGGACTCGTCTGAATGATTGCAATGACATAAAAGGAAAGAAACTAATCACTCTGAAAGCACTTTCCAGCGATGATGCGTTCTATGTCCTGGCAGCAGACACCTCTCGTAATGCCTCCAATGACTTATGTTGCGGAGTACAGGTATTAAAGACAACAGACGGAAATACCTGGAGCACGGAATACAACCTTGCGCCAACAAAGATTCCTGTGCCATTTGCACAGTTTAAGAGACCCACGATGGCAGTTTACAAGAACAAGGTGTATCTGCTTTATGACGGTCAGTTGAGATGTTCTGATGACTGGACAACCAGCAAGTCTTGCAACTTGAGAGCTATCCTTGGAGGCTTTGAAGATTTATTCTATGGAGTAAACGACCAAAAGAAGATAGAAGTAGCCACAGGAGGAGACCCAATGGCAGCCTCATTCACCAGCGATGGTATGGAAGAGATGCCATATGTTGTTGGTGACAGTCTTCCTTATAAAGACTATAACTTCATTGCTACAAACCTGCTTACAGATCCGTCAATGGGCCGTGCCATCATATTGGCAAACAAGCAAAATGATGCTCAAAACATCAAAGCGCCAAACGTTGACAAGGCTGTAATATGGAGCAAAATCATAGATGATGTTCCACAGGATTGGTGTTTCATGACTCCTGCATGGAACAACCACTATAAAGTATTGCCACGTATGCCATATCTATCCGCCACATCATATGCTGACGGAATAATTGCCACAGGAGGTTATCCCAACACCCGAAAGCTCTATTATTCTAACGATTGGGGAACCACATGGGTAACCAAGAGCTCTATAAATATTCCATCAGGACTCCAGAGTACTGCTCAAGTGGCAATTGGAGCTGACTTCATTTATTTATACCTTATCGGAGGTAATACAGGTGAAGTATGGAGAGGGCAGAAGATTTATTAAAAAATAGGTATAATTAAAGATGCGCATATATATCCTTTTTATAACAATGTTATTACCATTCACCGTCTTTGCCCAAGAAGACGTTGAATATCGTATGGATATTGGCGCAGGTGTGGGAGCAACAACCTATTATGGTGATTTCAACGCCTCACCCACAAAAAATATTCAGCCAGCAGGTGCCATCGTCTTTCGTGATGTCTTAAATCCACATATGGCTATAAGACTTTCTGCTATGTATACAAAGGTAAAAGGTTCATACGAACCAAGCAAGACCTATTATCCGAATGTAAACACCTATACATTCAATAATTCTCTTGCAGACCTTAGTGCAACATACGAATACAACTTCTGGCCTTATGGAACAGGAAAGGACTACCGAGGTGCTAAACGTCTGACACCATTTATTTCTATCGGTATAGGCGCAACATATGCCAATATTAAGGCTGACGAGGCGATGAAAATCGAAAAAAAGAATATATTCACAGCAAACGTACCTATTGGAATAGGCGTGAAATATCGCTACAAAGACAGATACAACTTTTCATTGGACTGGCAGATGCATTTCTCCTTGTCTGATGAACTCGATGGAATAAAAGATCCATATGGTATCAGCAGCAAGGGATTGTTTAAGAACACCGACTGCTACAGTACCTTAACACTTGCTTTTACTTACTCATTTTTCGAAAGATGCAGAACATGTCACAAAGAATGAATATACCTGAGCATATAGCTATTATCATGGATGGTAATGGCAGATGGGCCGAGCAGCATGGGAAGCCACGCAACTATGGCCATTCTGCTGGTGTTGACTCTCTACGTAAGATCACAGCCGAATGTGCTCGAATAGGAGTAAAATATCTCACCGTATATGCTTTCTCTACAGAAAACTGGAATCGTCCGCCAGAAGAGGTTAGACTATTGATGGAACTTGTGATTTCTTCATTAGACAATTCCCTCTTCGATGATAATGATATACGATTCCGTTGCATAGGTGACAGGAAGCGCCTTCCTAAGGACGTACAAGACACCCTTTCGGGTCTTGAAGAACGTACGAAAAAATATAAGAGGATGACGATTACTGTAGCCCTCAGTTATTCCTCACGCTGGGAATTGACTGACTGTATGCAGAAAATTGCTGCTCAAGTAGAAGCAGGCACATTAAAAGCCAGCGATATCACAGAGCAGACTATCATTGATAATATGAATAGTGGTTTCCAGCCAGACCCAGACCTGTTAATAAGAACAGGAGGCGATATTCGAATATCAAACTACATGCTTTGGCAGATAGCATATTCCGAATTATACTTCACGCCAATATATTGGCCTGATTTCAATGAAGATGAACTTAAGAAAGCCATAGAATATTTCAACACCAAGCAACGCCGTTTCGGCAAGACCGAAGAGCAGGTTGAGAAAGGTCTATAGCATCAATATACATTTGTTAATAGTAAATATCCGTGTTTAGAAACAGATTTTTCTTCACATTCATATACTTCTTTATATCATTCTTAGCCATATATGGTCAGGAAAAGATAATCAATCCTGACATCTCCTATGTTGGCTCTGTCAAGAAATACACGATAGCCCACATAGCAGTCAGCGGTGTTGATGAATATGAAGATTTTATGCTCACAGGTATATCCGGCCTTTCGGTTGGTCAGGAGATTAGCGTGCCAGGAAACGAAATAACAGAAGCTGTAAAGCACTACTGGAAACACGGATTATTCTCTGAAGTTAAAATTGCAGCGGATTCTATTGTTTTAGATTCCATATACCTACATTTTTATCTGCGCACACGTCCACGCGTCAGTACGATAAACTATATCGGCATTAAGAAAAAAAGCGAGCGTGAAGACATGGAGGCAAAGCTTGGACTTCTGAAAGGGTCCCAGATAACCCCAAACATGATATCCAGAGCTAAGTACCTTGCAGAAAGGTATTATGCAGATAAAGGCTTCAAGAATTGTGAAGTAACAATACGCCAGCGCGATGATGTGGCAGAAAAGAATCATGTCATCCTTGATGTTGAGATAGACAGAAAACTAAAGACAAAGATTCACCGCATATACATCGATGGCAATGAGCAGATAAAAACAAAAAAATTAAAAGGTAAGATTTTTGGTGGTGGAGCTTTGAAGAAACTTCATGAGGTCAATACTCTTCGTGGATTCCTGAAATCAAAGAAATTCAAGCCAGAAAAATACGAAGAGGACAAGAATAACCTTATTGATTATTATAATGAGTACGGTTATCGTGATGCGAAATTAGTAAAAGACAGCATTTCCACATACGATGACAGGCATGTTGACATTCACTTCAGCATTTACGAAGGACAGAAATATTATCTCCGTAATGTCACATGGGTAGGTAATACCGTTTACAAGACTGATTACCTACAGACTGTTTTTGGCATGAAGAAAGGCGATGTTTATAACCAGAAACTTATGAACAAACGCCTGAAGGATGATGACGATGCAGTAGGCAACCTTTATTGGAATAATGGTTACCTGTTCTATAAGTTAGACCCAACAGAGATAAATATTGTAGGTGACTCCATAGACCTTGAAATGCGCATACAGGAAGGTCCACAGGCTCATATTTCTCATGTTCGCATAACAGGTAACAATCGCTTATATGAGAAGGTAGTACGTCGTGAGTTGCGCACCAAGCCTGGCGACCTATTCTCAAAAGATGCCTTGATGCGTTCTGCACGTGAAATAGCATCCATGGGACATTTCGATCAAGAGAAAGTAAATCCTGATGTACGTCCTAACTACGAAGATGGAACCGTTGACATCAACTGGGATTTGGAACAGAAGTCTAACGACCAAGTGGAATTCTCTTTAGGTTGGGGACAGACAGGTGTCATAGGACGTATAGGACTGAAGTTGAACAACTTCTCTATGGCAAATCTCTTCCACAGGAAGAAAGAGCATCGCGGCATACTACCTGTCGGAGATGGTGAGACATTGTCTCTTGGTGCACAAACGAATGGCCGTTACTATCAGTCATATAATATATCATACGGAACATCATGGTTTGGTGGCAAACGTCCTATTATGTTCAATGTTGGTGTATTCTACTCCAAGCAGACTGACGTAAGCAGCAGTTACTATAACTCCAACTGGCAGAATTCTTATTATAACTACATAGGAGGAATAGGAAACTACTCTACCTATAACAATTATGAAAATTATTACGATCCAGATAAATATGTACAGTTGTTGGGTGGCTCGATTGGCTGGGGAAAGCGTTTGCGTTGGCCTGATGATTATTTCCATCTTTCTTTGAATATTGGCTATACACGCTATATGCTGAAGAACTGGAATTACTTCCTTGTCACTAATGGTAATTGTAACAACATAAACTTCGGAGTAACCCTAGCACGTACATCTACAGACAACCAGTTATTCCCACGTCATGGTTCTGAATTTGAACTTAGCGTTACTGCTACTCCACCATGGAGCGTTTTCGATGGCAAAGACTATTCAAAACTTGGCAACAATCCTCTTGACTCACGCTATCAAAGCCAGTTGCAGGAGAAACACCGTTGGATTGAATATCATAAGTGGAAGTTTAAGAGCCGTACATTTACAGCACTTACAAGCGGACAAAAATGTTTCGTCCTCATGACACGTGCAGAATTCGGAATCTTAGGATACTATAACAAGAATAAGAAGTCTCCATTCGAAACGTATTATATGGGTGGTGATGGTATGTCAGGTTATTCCAGCAGCTATGCTACAGAGACTATCGGCTTGCGCGGTTATGAGAATGGTTCTCTTACCCCATCTGGATACTCTGGCTATGCATACGACCGTTTCTCAGTAGAATTGCGCTATCCATTCTTACTTGGAAATACCACAATCTACGGACTGACATTCCTTGAGGCTGGTAATGCATGGGCTAATACTCGAGACTTCAACCCATTCGATATGAAACGCTCTGCTGGTGCAGGTGTCCGTATCTTCCTTCCTATGGTAGGACTTATGGGTATTGACTGGGCCTATGGCTTCGACAATGTATTTGGCAAAAAGGGAGGTAGTAACTTCCACTTCATACTTGGACAAGAATTTTAAACCACAAAACAGAAATCATTATGAAAAAGATTCTCGTATTTTTCTCGTTTATGTTGTTCGCAACATGTGCAATGGCGCAAAAATATGCTCTCATAGACATGGAATACATTCTTAAAAACATACCAGCCTACGAACGTGCTAATGAACAGCTTAATCAGGTTAGCAAGCGATGGCAAGCAGAAGTAGAAGCACTCAATACAGAGGCCTCTACTATGTATAAAAATTATCAGAACGAGGTAGTATTCCTTTCTCAAGATCAGAAGCAGAAAAAGCAGGAAGCTATCATGCAAAAAGAAAAAGAGGCTGCAGATTTAAAGAAGAAGTATTTTGGTCCTGACGGAGAATTATTCAAAAAACGCGAATCCCTGATGGCTCCCATACAGGATGAGATATACAATACCGTAAAAGAGGTGGCTGAATTGCGTGGATACCAAATGGTTCTTGACAGGGCTTCCGATGGAGCCGGTATAATATTTGCCTCCCCCAGAATAGATATTTCTAACGAGGTATTACAGAAGCTTGGCTATTAAGAAATAAACTATAGTATAAAATAATAAAGCAAAAATTGTAAATGAAAAAGATTATTATCGCACTCATCGCAGTGCTTGGTGTAGCAGTAAATGCTAACGCACAGAAATTCGGACATGTTGATACTCAGTCTATAATGCAGAGTCTCCCAGAAGTAACTAAAGCTAATGGTGAACTTCAGGCTACAGCACAGCAGTATGAGAATGAATTGAAGACTATGCAGGAAGAGATTCAGCGCAAGGCAGACGAGTATGACAAGAAGAAATCCACAATGAATGCTACAGACCAGCAGGCTGCAGAACAGGAATTGCAGACTCTCTACAACAAACTGCAGGAGACATATCAGCAAAACCAGCAGAATATCCAGAAAAAGCAGGAAGAACTGATGGCTCCAATCAACCAAAAGATTATGAAGGCCATTGAGAACGTTGGTAAGGCTGGTAACTACACCTATATCGTACCAGCAGGCTCTTTCCCTTACATTGGCGCGACCTCTACAGATGTTACAGCAGCTGTCAAGGCTGAAATTAATAAGATTAAATAATGAAGAAAATCATATTAATGGCAATATGCTTCGCTTGTTGTTCCACAATTATGGCACAACAAGCGAAGATTGGTTTTTTCTCTATGCAAGATTTGCTCAATACTGATGTCACATATCAGGAGGCTATTGCTAATGTTCAGGTCCTTAAGCAGCAATATGCAAATGAGCAGAAGATAGCAGAGCAGGATTTCAAGGAGAAATATGAGTTATTCCTTGAGCAGCAAGGTGACCTTGCCAAATCAATACGTGCAAAAAGGCAAAGCGACCTGCAGGCTCTTCTTGAGCGTACTGAAAACTTCAGGAAAGAAACACAACAACTTATTAAGAAGTCCGAAGAGGAAGCTCTTTCTGCAGCTAAGATACGGATATCTGAAGCTATACAGAAAGTAGCTGAGCAAGGAGATTACCTTATCATTGTGAACAGTGATAGCGAAACATGTCCTTATATCAATCCAAACTTCTCTGAGGATATTACAGAGAAGATATCCTCTATTCTTTCTGCCCCACAACAGTAAGCCCCATCAGCAGAACTTCATTAACATATGATTGGCGTTTTTGACTCTGGCTACGGTGGTCTGACCATTCTAAAGCAATTGCGAGAGACCCTTCCCGAGTATGATTTCATATACCTCGGCGATAATGCCAGGGCACCATATGGGCCCAGGTCATTCGATGTTGTATATGAATTTACGAGACAAGCAGTTATGAAGCTTTTCTCTCTCGGGTGTCACCTCGTTATATTAGCATGTAATACAGCCTCAGCAAAAGCATTGCGCACAATACAACAAGAAGACTTAAAGAGAGAATATCATCTGCCATCAAGCAATGATATTACAACACTGGAGGAGCAGGGATACAGAGTTTTGGGAGTTATACACCCTACTGTCGAAATTATAGGCGACCTTACCAAAACACGCCATGTCGGCATTGTGGCAACAGAAGGAACCATTCGTTCCGAAAGCTATAATCTTGAAATAGGAAAGCTTTACCCGGACATTATTGTCACGGGCCAAGCATGTCCTTTATGGGCAGCTATCGTTGAAGCAGGAGAGGCTGACAGTTTAGGAGCAGAATATTTTGTAAAAAAAAGAATCAACCAACTGCTAACAAAAGATTCTCTTATTGATACTATCATTCTTGGATGTACACACTATCCCCTTCTTATGAATGCTTTAAGAAAAGCTGTTCCAGAAGGAATAAACCTCGTTGCACAAGGAGAATATGTGGCAGAATCTTTGAAAGACTATCTGAGAAGACATCCCGAAATGGATGAGAAATGTTCAAAAGGAGAAACAATACAATACTATACCACTGAATCAGAGGAACGATTCAAAGAAATTGGCAAGAACTTTTTACATAATGATATTATCGTTAACCACATAAATCTGCAATCATGAAGCTAACTATTATTCTACTCACCTACCTCATTACTCCTTTTTCATTATTATCTGCAAAAGATTATAATGTAAAAGCTTATGGTGCAGTCCCCGACGGAAAGACCCTGACAAGTGATGCCTTCAACAAAGCCCTTGAAGTTGCATCCAATAATGGAGGTGGTCGTATTATTGTTCCCGCAGGAGAATATCTCTGTGGTTCAATACGTATGAAAAGCAATACTGAGTTACATTTTGAAGATGGTGCCAAGATTATTGCTGCTCCAGAAAACTATCAAGCCTATGACCAACGAGAGCCATGGGAAGGACCTCAATATCAAGACGGAGGGCATACATTCTTTCACAATTCTCTAATATGGGCAGATGGAGAGAAAAATATTTCTATTACTGGCAAGGGATTTATTGATGGAGTCGGCTTAACAAAGAAAGATAAAGAGAAAGCCGGTATCGTTGAAGGAGGAGGAGTAGATACCGGAGACAAATCCATAGCATTCAAACTATGCCAAAACGTAAAGATAAAGGACATTACAATATATCGTGGCGGTCATTTCGCAATCATTGTCACAGGTTGCAAGAAGACATTGATTGACGGCGTTACAATTGACACCAACCGTGATGGCGTTGACATCGACTGCTGTAAAGACCTCATCATACGAAACAGCATCGTCAACACTTCTCATGATGACGCTATAGTACTGAAGAGTTCCTATGCGCTGAAGAAAGTTGTTCCATGCGAAAATGTTACTGTAAAGAATTGTACCGTAACAGGATATAAATGTGGTACATATATTGATGGCACAAAGGTTCCTGAGCCAGTTAACTGGGTCTGCGGACGCATAAAACTTGGAACAGAAAGCAATGGAGGTTATCGTAACATATTTATCAAGAATTGTAAAGGAGAATATTCCAGCGGATTAGCCTTTGAATCTGTTGATCAGGGACTGATGGAGAACATTTATGTTGATGGTGTCACTATCAATCATACCCACCACTACCCTATCTACATTACTACTGGATGCCGTAATCGAGGTCCCAAGGAACGCACGGACATCTCTACAGGTCGTAACATCTTTATTAAAAATGTCACCTGCCTGCATGCCGATTCTATTGCTGGAATCATAATAACTGGCATGCCTGGTACACCACTCGAAAACATTTCTTTGAAGAATATCACCGTACAATATGCTGGCGGCGGAAAGGCAGAATATGCCGATAGAGATTATCGTGAGCAAGGAACCAACTATCCTGAGCCAAAATTTGCTGGTTTTACTCCATCTTATGGTGTTTTTGCCCGTCATGTGCGAGGACTGAAACTCACCAATCTGAACTTCTCCGTTGAAAAGCTGGAAGGACGTCCGATGCTTAAATTCATCGATGTTGAGAATGTGGAAGTGAAGAATGTAAATGGTCCAAATAAATGATTACAACAAAATAATAATTCAAAATAATGCAAGATATAAAATCATATGCCGTACGTTGTTTCCAGGATGAAGCACAAGCCATTCTGGATCTCATACCACGCATTGACGACAATTTCACAAAAGCAGTAGAAATGATTTTCAACTGTAAGGGAAAGGTTATCGTTACAGGTGTGGGTAAGAGCGGCCATGTTGGTGAGAAGATGGCATCTACGCTGGCATCTCTTGGCACCCCATCATTCTTTCTTAATCCCCTTGATGCTTTTCACGGTGATTTGGGAATGATTTCAGAAGGAGATGTCGTCATCTCTATCAGCTATAGCGGATATACTGACGAATTACTACGTTTTATTCCATTACTGATGGAACGCAATATCCCCATCATCGGTATTACAGGCAATAAAAACTCCTTGTTGGCACAATACTCATCATGTCATTTGGATATACACGTTGACCATGAGGCAGACCCATTAAACCTTGCCCCAACATCATCAACGATGGCCACGATGGCTATGGGAGATGCCCTTGCTTGTGCATTGGTAAAGATGCGTAACTTTAAAGCCAATGATTTCGCACAATTCCATCCTGGAGGGTCACTCGGAAAGCGTCTGCTCTCTCATGCACGGGATTATATGGTCAAAGAAAACTTGCCTATTGTGACTCCAGACACGAAAGTTTTCGATGCCATCATTACAGCAAGCAATGGTAAGTTGGGTTTAGCAATTGTTATAGATGGAAATGGAGTGCTCATAGGAATCATTACTGATGGTGACGTACGTCGTGCTGTACAAAAATATCAAAATAAAATGTTTGAACTGACAGTCAAAGATATCATGACCACGAATCCTAAAACAGTTCGCCCAGAAACAACGCTAAATGAAGTTGACAAAATTCTAAGGAAATACAATATCCACGCCCTTGTAGTTACCGACAAGGATGGAGGTGTCGTAGGCATCATAGATTCCTTTAGGGTCTTTTAACATCTAAACTACAAAATATTTGATAATGCATAAGAATATCGCAATAATAATCGCAGGTGGCAGCGGAAGTCGTATGGGACAAAATATCCCCAAGCAGTTTATCAATGTCTATGATAAGCCTGTATTGATATATACATTGGAAGGATTCCAGCGGCACCCTATGATTGATTCAATCGAAGTAGTGTGCATAGAAGGCTGGGAAAAAGTATTACAAGCATACGCCAATCAATTTAATATTTCCAAACTGCAATGGATAACAGTTGGTGGTGATTCTGCTCAAGAAAGTATCCGTAATGGGGTATATAATCTTGAGGGCAAAGTTAACGATGATGACATCATTATAATCCATGATGGCATACGTCCAATGATTGACGACAGTGTTTTAACTGATGTCATTGAGAAAGCAGAAAAATATGGTAATGCCGTTACTTCTATGCCTTATAACGAACAAATCTTCGTTGTTGATAAAGATGACGAAAACACGACTACACAATTTATCCCTCGTGAGACCATACGACGGGTTTCCACTCCTCAGGCATATCGATATAATCTGCTCAACACAAAATATCATGAAGCCTATACCAAGAACATCGGAATACATGGTTCACACTATGCAAATACAATGATGGTAGAACTGGGCGTAAAACTGTATTTTGCTAAAGGCTCTGACAAGAACATTAAACTCACGACAAAAGATGACTTAGAATTGTTCAAAGGCTACATGACAAAAGAAGAGGACAAATGGTTGAAATAACACACCCACTATATCAAGAAGACATACGGAATATTCTCTCCATCAAAGGTATTGAACTCCTAAAGAATAAAAGTTTTCTCATAACGGGAAGTACTGGCATGGTGGGAACAATGCTGATTGATGCACTATCCTCAATAGAGGGAGTAAGAATAATTGCTGTCGGAAGAGATAGACAAAAGATAAAAGAACGTTGGCTACAACTTCCTGGATTTTCTTTTCTCGAACATGATGTATGTAATCCTTTCTCAGAGAAATTGAAAGTAGATTATATTCTTCCAATGGCAAGCAACACACACCCTATGGCATATTCACAATATCCCATTGAAACCATAATGGTAAACATCAAGGGTTGTGAACATGCATTAAATCTTGCCGATAAAACTGGAGCTACACTAGTATTGACTTCCACCAATGAAGTATATGGAAATGCCATTAACAACGAGGATTTTTATGAAGACAGTAATGGTGTTTTGAATCTCTGTAATGCCCGTTCTTGTTACAATGAGTCAAAAAGAACCTGTGAGGCGATGTGTCAAAGTTACAAAGAAGAGCATGGTACGAAGGTGAAGATTGCCCGTCTATGCCGCATCTTTGGTCCAACAATGCTTATGAGTGACAGTAAGGCCTCATCACAATTCATAAAGAAAGCTCTTGCCGGAGAAGATATCATCCTCAAGAGTGAAGGTAACCAATATTTCTCATATACTTATGTTGCAGATGCTGTCATAGGGTTACTCACCGTACTTCTTAACGGCGAGTATGGGGTTCCCTACAATGTAAGCAGCAATAAGACAAATATACGTCTCAAAGATTTTGCACAAATATGTGCAGAAGCCTGTAACCGAAAAGTTGTTTTCGATTTACCTTCTGAAACTGAAAACAGAGGCTATTCTTTAGCACAGAGGGCTATTCTCAACAATGACCGTATTAAAGCTATCGGATTTCAACCTAAGTATGAAATACGTGATGCCATACTAAGAACTATTGAAATATTAAAGACCGCTAATAATGGGTAGCAACAATATTGAGAAATATAAAGTTTCACAACTTAGAAAAGTCCAAATCAAACAACTTACTATTCTCAAAGAGATTGACAGAATCTGTAAGAAACATAATATAGACTATTGGTTGGATGGAGGCACCTTATTAGGAGCTGTACGGCATAGAGGGTTCATACCATGGGACGATGATATAGATATCGCGATGAAAGCATCCGATATAAAACAATTTGAAACTATAGCCCAAAAAGAATTACCAACATGGTTATTTCTCCAGAATCGTCAAACCGACCCATATTGCAAGGAAGATATAACAAAAATCCGAGACTTAAATTCACTCTATTTAGAATATTCGGATTCCTTTAATGAACCATACGAAAAGGGCATTTATATTGACATATTTCCTATGGTTCCATACCCTAGTGTTTCTCCAGGCTTGGTCAAAAAAATCTGTCGTGGTTATTCTGTAGCCCATAGTATAATAAATAAGCCAAAACGTATATCCTTCCATACTCTTTTTGAGTTTCTTTATTTCTATCTGAAGAAAGTCTTCTTAGGTATAGTTTGGAAAATATTATGCGCCATAAACTCCAATGATACCTTTTTCTCAAATATAATCAAGCAGAATGGCTATGGTATCATGCATCGTACTAAAGATATCTTCCCCGTATCAACTATTACTTTCGAAGATATGACATTTAATGCCCCATGTAATCCTAATGGGTATCTTACGGACTTGTATGGTGACTATATGCAACTGCCTCCAAAAGAGAAACGCAAGGGACATGCTGTATTCTTTATTCCCGAACTATGAACATTGCTTATCTCATATCCGCCCATAATGACCCAAGGCAACTCAAGCGTCTTATTGAAGCTTTGGGAGCTAATGCGTGGTGTTTTATACACATAGATAAGAAAAGTGATATCAGGCCATTCGTTGAGGTCTTAAGGTGTATTGAGGGTGACAGGATACATTTTATCAACGAACGCACGGATATCCGCTGGGGTACATTCCTGCAGGTGGAATATCAGATGGCCCTCCTTAAAGCGGCTCTTGATTATTCACGCGAAAGAATGGCAGATTTTGAGTTTCATGGTTTTGACAGATACATTACTCTTAGCGGTTTGGATTATCCCATCAAGCCCTCTAAACTGACTTTAGAACAGACTTTCGACCCTTCAAAAGAATACATAATGGGCTTCGACATGTCATCCGCAGATGTTTCACCTAAGCACACAAAGATATATCGTCATGCCCGCCCATTCTTTAATATACCACACATCGGCAACACGGCCAATCAGCGTCTCAGCATCATTTGCCGCAAGATACTTTGGGCACTTGGTATCTGCAAGCCCCTGATACTTCCCAACGGCTGGCATCTGTATAAGGGTGCCTCATGGTGGGCCATAAGCGAACCTTTGGCAGAATATATTTATGATATTTACACCTCCACTCCACTCTTGAAGAAGTATTTTATCGATTCCTTTGGGCCTGACGAGACCTTGATACCTACAATCGTCTTCAATAGTCCTCATGCAAAGCGTTGTATGAAAGTAACCGGAGAATATCCGGGCCTGAAGGCTCTTACTCCACTGACATATATTGATTACGAACCAGTCATAAAGATTCTAACTGAAGAAGACCTCCCTACCCTTCTGGATAGTGGCAAACTTTTCTGCAGGAAAGTAGTCTCAGGCAAAAGCGACAAATTAGTAGAACAACTTGAAAACCTATAAGACAGATATTAGCGTCCTTATGCTCTTTCATGCCAGAGCAGACCACTTCAGCCAGGTATGGGCTGAGGTAAAGAAGGCTCGTCCCTCACGTCTTTTCCTCTATCAGGATGGTCCGCGTGAGAACAGCAACGATATGGAGGGCATAATGGCGTGTCGTGAATTGGTAAAAGACGAGAATATCGATTGGCAATGCGAGGTGCATCGCCTATACCAAGACAAGAACTACGGATGCGACCCTTCCGGATTTATGTCACATCGTTGGGCCTTCTCTCAAACAGACAAATGTATCGTTCTCGAAGATGATGTTGTTCCCTCACAGAGTTTCTTTCCCTTTTGTAAAGAACTCCTCGACAGATATGAGAATGATGAACGCATAACAATGATTTCTGGCTTTATGACAGAAGAGGAAACGCTCCGTCATGCCATCACCCCTGCTGGGGAACAGCCTTCCTATTTCTTCTCACGTGCCTTCTCTATCTGGGGCTGGGCTTCTTGGGCTCGTGTAGTAAATAATTGGGACCCCAGTTATAACTTTGTAAAAGATTCCGAGCAGTTCGCCCTGTTGTCAACAAAGGCAAAGCAATACAAACAGCGAGAAGGTATGCTCCCATTATGCCAACAGCATGCAGCAGCAGGGAAAGAATATTTTGAGACAATCTTCTGGGCATATATGATGCTCCATGATGGCCTCTCCATCTTCCCTTCTGTCAACCTCATAAACAACATAGGTCTTGAAGGCGGTACACATTATTCCACCCAATTAAAACTCATACCGTCACGACTTAGAAAACAGTTTACTATGCAACGCAAGGAATTAACCTTTCCTCTCGTACATCCGACAACTATTGTTGAGACAACAGAATACCAACGACTATGGTATCTTCGCAATGCCTGGAATAATCCTTGTCGTAAAGTGCAATATTCTCTTGAAGAATTATGGCTAAACCTCAAGGCTGGTAATATAAAGAACATCATCTACAGCATAGCTAATAGAATTAAGAAAACAATAGGATGAGCGACGAACTGAAAGACAAAGCGGCAAAAGGTCTGATATGGGGTGCTGTCAATAATGGTGCCACACAAGTACTCAATGCTATCTTCGGCATTGTGCTGGCCCGTATGCTGTCTCCTGACGACTATGGTCTCATTGCTATGCTACTTGTCTTCTCTACTGTTGCGACAGCCTTGCAGGACAGCGGTTTCGTAATTGCTTTGACAAACAAACGCGATGCCACTCATGATGATTATAATGCTGTCTTCTGGTTTAATATTCTGGTGAGCATCATTGCCTATGTCATCCTGTTCAGTGTTGCCCCTTGGATAGCGGCTTTCTATAACGAGCCGATACTGACATCCCTATCAAGATATTTCTTCATAGGTTTCTTCATAGCCAGTTTCTCTATTGTGCCACGAGCCATTCTCTTTCGCAGGCTCCAGCAACGCGAACTCGCCTTGATGGCTCTATCGTCACTTCTTATCTCAGGAGCTGTCGGCATCACCCTCGCAGCCAATGGCTTTGCCTTCTGGGGTATCGCAACCCAGACGCTTGTGTTCAATCTTTGCGTCACGATTCTCAGTTGGTATTTCTCCAAGTGGCGTCCCAGCTTTCAGACATCCATTTCCGCAATATATAGTTCCCTGAAACCATTGATGTCTTTTTCCTGTAAGATGCTGTTTACATACATCTTCAACAACATCAACAACAACATCTTCTCACTCCTTTTGGGTCGCCTGTACAACAAGACCGAGGCAGGCATCTATTCCCAAGCACAGAAGTGGAACGTTATGGGAAGCAACACTATAACAGGAATGGTACAGGGTGTTGCCCAACCTACCTTTGTACAGGTTGGTGATGATAAGGAACGCCTCTGCAGAGCATTTTCCAAGATGCTTCGATTTACATGCTTCATATCCTTCCCTGCAATGCTTGGGTTGGCGTTAATAGCGCAAGAATTTATCATCATTACAGTTACAGAAAAGTGGTTGCCTTCAGCATCCCTGATGCAGTTATTATGCATCGCAGGCGCCTTCCTACCTCTTGCCACCTTATATTATAATATGATAATCAGTCGAGGGAAGAGTGACGTCTATATGTGGAATGTCATAATACAAGGCTGTGTTATCTTAGGATCGCTCTTGACAGTACACTATCTTGGCGGAACCATAAGGGATATGGTAATAGCCTATGTCATTGTTGTCATTTCATGGACCCTTGTATGGCATTTCTTTGTCAATCGCGAAATCGGATTTAGTTGGTACCAGGCTTTGAAAGACATACTGCCATTTTTCTTTATTGCAGCATTCACAATGGCTGTTACACACCACATTTCTCTCCTGATTACAGAGATTCCTTTATACCTAATGTTGGTAAGGATATTCCTTGCCGCTATCATATATCTTGGCATAATATACCTTAGTGGCGCCAAGATACTACGCCAGTCATGGGAGTATATAAGGCACAAGCAGGTTTAGGTTATGCCACCAAAGAAATACAGTCAGCACGATAAGAGTCATTAAAACCGTTTTTTGCAGGAGAGCTTTTTTGCTTTCTTTCAGCATGAGTCCTATTGCTATCGGTATGACATACGCCCAATGTGCTGTCATGATATACACATCTGCAGCAGCAAAACGCAAGCCGATATGCAGGCATACATCAAAGAGGAAAGGCATCATAGCAAGCCACAGCAGGCGTTTTCTCCTGCCCCACCATATTCCTCCTGCGAACAACACTACTATTCCAGCCTCAGCGACATAGTTCCACCAATCCTTATAATGCACAATCACAGGTCGGATATTCTTCCTGGCATTTGCATCCTCCATCAGGTGGTCTCTATGCAATATGAACCCTTCGCCAAAGAAGTTCTCACATACCAGTTGTCCTCTATCTACAGTATTGTCAGTAAAGGCGAAGAAACGGCTGTCAACTGACTGCTTCCCTTGTCTTTTTGCCATATAAATGCTGTCTTTCTCAAACTTCTTCATTGCAGCAGTACTGTCACGCTCTATTGCTCGCTGGCGCATCAATTCCCTATATGATTCTTCCTTTGCCAGAAGAGACTCCTGATGCCACAGGTATATGCCTCCCATCAATAATGTAGGGATAAAATACAGAAGGCTGCGACGGAATAATTTTGTATAGTTAGCAGAATGGTATGCTGCCAACATATCCATCAGCCACACCTTTATGCCATTTGTCAATGTCACTCCTGCAGCAAAGAAATATATCACCAATGCATGCCAACACTTCATTCCTTTCTCGCTGCTGGCAAGATATATTGTCAGAATGAGCAGGAATTGCGTCCATATCATATGGTCAGGAACAAAGCTGGCAAGCAGCACATAAGCAAAGCCAAAATAGAACAGCAGCAGAAGTAACGACGAAGTTCTCGAAAGACCTATCCTTCTGCGGAAGATAGCATACAGCAGACACCATGTTGCTGTACTTACCAAAGTATATGTGACAGCGATTACATATATGGCACAATTCATGTGGAAATACTCCGATAGCATCGAGTTTATCCACGTTAGCGGCCACAGCATGATTGCCAGCATTGGATGACGATACAGTTCAAACAAGGGGCGCCACTTAGACACAACAATATATGTAAACTGATCGAAGCCGGAAAACACGAAATCCTTATGGAAAGCTGTCCAGGCACCAAGTCTCTGTGATGTCCACGTTTCAGGATTATGCATCAGCATCAGCCCATTCATAGCGCCAAAGATACACAATCCCAATAATACTATCAGAAATACATGAATTCTATGGTGAGTACTACGTTCCATATTACGAGATATATTGTAATAAGTGATAAAATCGATGAAAATATCGTTCTTCTGTTTTCTTCCGAGTATTTTAACAGATAAGCCATTGCTATTGGCAGAGCCCATAGATAGTGGGCAGACATTATTGCCATTTCGTTGATGCCAAAGCCAAGTCCCATGTGCAAAGCCATATCGATAGCAAAGCATGCAAGGCAAATCCATAGGAATCTGCTATGTCGTCCCAACCATATTCCTGAGAGAAACAGTATAATCAGCAAGCCTTCTACTATATAATTGAACCAGTTGATATAGCGCACTATGACAGGTCTGTTTACCAACACATCTTTCAGCAGATAATCCTCATGCAGCATTATGCCTTCTCCGAAGAGACATTCTACTGCCACATCCCAACGATTTGTTGTGCCATCTGTCCACTTCATGAATTCGCCTTTTGCTATCGGCTTTCCTGTATGCTTATAGAAAGCACTCATCTTATATCTGCGAGCCCTCTTTTCCTTCAGTTTTTTCTCAATGCTGTCTCGCTTCGCCTCGCCATATTTCGCCACCAGTCGTTCCAGTTGCGCCTCTCGATTCTTGGCTGCCTTTTCCTTGTTAGCAACTTCCGTGGGCCTTACGAGATAATGGTAAGTCAGTCGGGCGCTTCCCCACACCATTCCTGACAAAGCTAGAAGCGTTATGAAGTAATAAGGGAAGAACTTTTTTCCTTTCGATAAAAATGCTACAGCAATCACCTTCAGGCCATTACTCAATGTCACACCAGCAGTGACAACAAACAGCAGACAGGCTTCCAGGACTGTTGCCTTTTTCTGTTTATCTGGTACTATAGCCTTTTCTCTTCCGAATATATACAAGGTTGCCAGCAGACAACACATCGACATTATGAAATGGTCAGGTGCGAAGGTAGCAAGCATGATATATGCGAAAGAGAATGTTAGTGCTGAAAGAATGTAGCCTTCCTTGCGTTTTATGCCGATGATATCGCTAAAAATACGATTCAGGAAGACGAAAGAATATACACTACAGAATATCAGCAATGCTGCTGTCACAAACATCACGCAGTTGTATCCTGTCAGCCACATCAGCCCTTCATTTATCTTTGTGAAGGGCCACATGAAATATGGCAACAAAGGATGGCGATAGATGTTATACCCTACTCTCCAATCCGTAATAACAGCATATGTTATAGGGTCAAAGCCTGACAGGTGCCAAGTTCTGACGAAGAGTTTCCAGGTATCGTCACTCTTCACGCTCAATTCCCCAGCATAGCGCACTATGTTGAGAATATTAAGCATCAAGGCAACCAAGAATGCCACCATAGCACCCTTGCGCTCTTCTTTCCTTATCTTAAAAGACGAAAACATTTCTTTGGTTTCAAGTCTTTAACCTTTACCACTTTTCACTATAAACTTTAATATATCTCTTTGCCACAAAGTCTTCGCTGTAGGTAGCTAATACTTTTTCTCTGGCTGCTTCTCCCAGCATCTTGCGATTTACCAACACATATTTGATGCCATCAGCCAAGTCTGCCGCATCCTTATATCTGGCCACATAGCCGTTAACCTCATGGTCTATCATTTCTGGTATTCCTCCAACATTGAATCCCACGCAAGGAGTGCCACAAGCCATTGCCTCCATGATGGTATTTGGCAGATTATCCTGTAGCGAAGGGGTCACAAAGCATGCTGACTTTGCATACAGCTCTGCCATTTCCTTTTCGTCAGAGATATAGGGTATATCCCTTCCTAAGGCCAATACCTCCACTTTCTCTCCTCTCTTTTTGAGTATCTGTACAGCCTTGTCAAGATATTTCAGGCCCTTTCGTTCATCGTCCACCCTTTGTGCCACAAAGAGTATCATGTTCGTCGAAGGTGTGGCAAGGGGTTTGTAGATGCTGGTATCAATCGGGTTTGGAATAGCCAATATCTTCTGTCCGTCAGCAAGGGCCTTCTTTTCAGAAATGCGTTTCAGCCAGAGACTGCATGCCACAAAGGTGATATTATGCTTATTGTATAGTTGTTGTTTCTTTTCCCAAGCCTTGTGGGCAGCATTCCGGAAGGCAGAAATCCTTACATAGGGGCAGCATTCGCAACCCATCTGATATTGTCTGCAATCGCCTGAATAATGGCAGCCGCCAGTAAAGCACCACTCATCATGCATTGTCCATACTATGCGCTTGCCGCTATACACTATCTTCTCCAACTCCTTGAATGCCAGAAAACCCTGATTCACCCAATGCAGATGTATCACATCAGCCTCTTGAAACTCCTTTGTCTTCGTAATGTCCTGCCCATATTGTGCATAATCCATTGTCCACAGGTTTCCGAAAGTAGAGATATTTCCTGCCACAAGCATCATTCTCTCTGCTATAGAGCTCCACGACTGAGGCTTTCCTTTCCACCACGACAGGTTCTTACGACACATCATCGTAGCATCAACGCCACTCTTCCTGAGCGCCTGCAACAACCTGCTGGCAGCAATAGCAGCACCACCTGTTTTCTCGTATGTCGATAGAAGAAGAACTTTCATATACTTTGACCTTTCTTTTAGTCGCTTCGCTTTGTAAAAGCGTCCCGTTGGGCCGAGCAGACCTTTGACCTTAGACCTTTGACAAGGAAATACAGAGTATTTCCGATTACTACTCCTATGGAGTTTGCGAGCAAGTCGAGCCATTCGCCACTTCTGCATGTTGTCAGATAAGCCTGCGCCAGCTCTATCATTCCTCCCATCAATATTGGCAACACTATGGTGTGCCAAGAGATGCGCTTATGTTCATAGCATACCACAAACGAGAAAACCCCATACATAACAAAGTGCGTCCACTTGTCTAAGAGGTTAAATCCATGTAGCGGCTCAATGTCTGGGATAGGTATCAGACAAAGCACCCATATCGCCACTAGCAAGGCGCATGAAAAGGGATATCTTTTTAAGTATTGCGTCATATCTGTGTGCAAAGGTACGATTAAGTCGTGAGAAATACAAATAAAAAGAGATTTTTTATTTTATTTCCATGACGAAGTACCTTCAACCGAAGGTAAAAGGTACGATTAAGTCGTGAGAAATACAAATAAAAAAAGACTTTTTTTATTTTGTTTTCGATAAACTTCAGTTTACATCGAGGGAGAAAATAATTTTCCCTTAAGGAAATTTTATGTTCAAGGGCTTGAAACATATGTTCAAGGCCCTTAAACTACTGTACACAGCCCTTGGACAGGTGTTTTAGGGCCTTGGATATAAAATATCCTTAAGGGGAAGAAAAAATCCATTGTAGTTTAACGATTTTAGTTGACTACTAAGAGACTTATTTGTAAAGTAGGTTGA
>CAMJIL010000027.1 GCA_946405805.1 uncultured Prevotellaceae bacterium
GTGGTATCAATGCAGCAAAGAACTATCAGAATGATGGTGACTCTGTTTATCGTCTTTTCTATGATACAGTAAAGGGTGGTGACTATCGTGCTCGTGAGGCAAACGTTTATCGTCTGGCAGAGGTGTCAAACAATATCATTGACCAGTGTGTAGCACAGGGTGTTCCTTTTGCTCGTGAATATGGTGGCATGCTTGCTAACCGTTCTTTCGGTGGTGCACAGGTTAGCCGTACTTTCTATGCAAAGGGTCAGACAGGTCAGCAGTTGCTGCTGGGTGCTTATTCTTCTCTTTCAAAGGAAGTGCAGAAGGGTAAGGTAAAGCTTTATACCCGCTATGAGATGGAGGATGTTGTTATCATCAATGGCCGTGCTCGTGGTATCATTGCTAAGAACCTTGTAACAGGAAAATTGGAGCGTTTCTCTGCAAATGCTGTTGTAATAGCAACTGGTGGTTATGGTAACACTTACTTCCTTTCTACCAATGCAATGGGATGTAACTGTACCGCTGCTGTTCAGTGCTATCGCAAGGGTGCTTATTTTGCAAATCCCTCATACGTTCAGATTCACCCCACCTGTATCCCCGTTCATGGCGACAAGCAGTCTAAGCTGACGCTGATGTCTGAGTCGCTGCGTAACGATGGTCGTATCTGGGTTCCTAAGAAGATTGAGGATGCTAAGGCTCTGCAGGCTGGTACCAAGCAGGGTTGGGAGATTCCTGAGGAGGATCGCGACTACTATCTGGAGCGCCGTTATCCTGCCTTCGGTAACCTCGTACCTCGTGACGTGGCCTCTCGTGCCGCTAAGGAGCGTTGCGACAAGGGCTTTGGTGTTAACAACACAGGTCTGGCCGTGTTCCTCGACTTCTCTGAGTCTATCAACCGTCTGGGTATCGACGTTATCATGCAGCGTTATGGCAACCTCTTCGAGATGTACGAGGAGATTACCGACGTATTCCCTGGCGATGTAGCAAACGAGATCAATGGCGTGAAGTACTACAAGCCGATGATGATCTATCCCGCTATCCACTACACAATGGGTGGTATCTGGGTTGACTACGAGCTGCAGACCTCTATTCCTGGTCTGTTCGCTATCGGTGAGTGTAACTTCTCTGATCATGGTGCTAACCGTCTGGGTGCTTCTGCTTTGATGCAGGGTCTGGCCGATGGTTACTTCGTGCTGCCTTACACCATCCAGAACTATCTGGCCGATCAGGCTGTTTGGCCGAAGGTTTCTACCGATCTGCCTGAGTTCGCTGAGGCTGAGAAGGCCGTCGATGCTGAGCAGGATCGTCTGCTGAACATCAAGGGTAAGCGTTCTGTCGATTCTATCCACAAGGAACTCGGCCACATCATGTGGGAGTATGTGGGTATGGGTCGCACCGCTGAGGGCCTGAAGACAGGTCTGAAGAAGATGCACGAGCTGGAGAAGGAGTTCGATACCAACCTGTTCGTGCCAGGCACGAAGGAGGGTCTGAACGTAGAGCTTGACAAGGCTATCCATCTGCGCGACTTCTTCACCATGGGTCAGCTTGTGGCATTCGATGCCCTCTCGCGTAACGAGTCCTGCGGCGGTCACTTCCGCGAGGAGTACCAGACCGAGGAAGGCGAGGCCAAGCGCGACGACGAGAACTACTTCTACGTAGGCTGCTGGGAGTACAAAGGCAAGGGCAACGAGCCCGAGCTCATCAAGGAGCCGCTGGAGTACGAGGCTATCAAGGTACAGACACGTAACTATAAGAACTAAGGAATTATGGCAAAGAATATTTCATTTACAATAAAGTTCTGGCGCCAGAACGGCCCCAAGGACCAGGGACACTTCGATACCCACGAGATGAAGGATATCCCCGATGATACCTCGTTCCTCGAGATGCTTGATATCCTGAACGAGGAACTCATCAACGAAGGCAAGGAGCCTTTCGTGTTCGACCACG
The DNA here is from genome assembly GCA_946405805.1 of uncultured Prevotellaceae bacterium. Lineage (GTDB taxonomy): Bacteria > Bacteroidota > Bacteroidia > Bacteroidales > Bacteroidaceae > Prevotella. Next base: position 1,930 of record CAMJIL010000027.1, read on the forward strand.
ACTGCCGCGAGGGTATCTGCGGTATGTGCTCACTCTATATCAACGGTACACCTCACGGACTCACTGAGCGTGGTGCTACCACCTGTCAGCTTTACATGCGTCGTTTCAACGATGGTGATGTGATTACCGTCGAGCCTTGGCGCTCAGCAGCCTTCCCTGTGATTAAGGACTGTATGGTTGACCGTAATGCCTTCGATAAGATTATCCAGGCAGGTGGTTATACCTCAATTCGTGCAGGACAGGCACAGGATGCAAATGCTATCCTTATCCCTAAGCAGGATGCTGATGAGGCTATGGATTGTGCTACATGTATTGGCTGTGGTGCTTGTGTTGCAGCATGTAAGAATGGTTCTGCAATGCTTTTCGTATCAAGCAAGGTAAGCCAGCTGGCTCTTCTTCCACAGGGAAGACCAGAAGCAGCAAAGCGTGCTAAGGCAATGATTGCTAAGATGGACGAGTTGGGATTCGGTAACTGTACCAACACTCGTGCTTGTGAGGCTGTTTGTCCTAAGAATGAGTCAATAGCTAATATTGCAAGACTGAACAGAGAGTTCATTTCAGCAAAATTAGCTGATTAAATAAAGGAAGAAAATGGATATCGGCGTCTCAACAAGATGTCGATATCCTTTTAATAAAACAACGCTTACACAAGTAAATTAATTATCAGAAAAATAGAATGGAAAAGATTCCTTATAAGATTTATCTCTCCGAAAAGGAGATGCCAACAAAATGGTACAATGTGCGTGCTGACATGAAGAAGAAGCAGGCACCATTATTGCACCCAGGAACGAAGAAACCGCTTACTTTTGAAGATATGCAGCCAATTTTCTGTGATGAGTTAATCAAGCAGGAGTTGGATGATGATACAAAATGGTTTGAAATTCCTGAAGAAGTGCAGGACTTCTATCGTATGTTCCGCCCATCACCACTGGTGCATGCGGAATTCCTTGAGAAAGCCCTCGATACCCCTGCAAAGATTTTCTATAAGTTCGAGGGAAACAATACTTCTGGTTCACACAAGTTGAATTCTGCTATAGCACAGGCTTATTATGCAAAGAAGCAGGGTCTGAAGGGTGTTACTACTGAAACTGGTGCAGGACAGTGGGGAACAGCTCTTTCTATGGCGTGTCAGTACTTTGGATTGGATTGTAAGGTATATATGGTAAAATGTTCCTATGAACAGAAGCCATTCCGCCGTGAGGTGATAAACACCTATGGTGCAAGCATCATACCTTCTCCAAGTATGACAACAGAAGTTGGTAAGAAAATTAATGCAGAGTTCCCTGGAACAACAGGTTCTTTAGGATGTGCTATCTCTGAAGCTGTAGAGGTAGCTACTTCTACACCAGGTTATCGCTACGAGCTCGGTTCTGTGTTGAATCAGGTATTGCTGCATCAGACAATTATCGGCTTGGAGGTACAGGCTGCTCTGAAGAAATATGGCATTAAGCCAGATGTTCTCATTGGTTGTACTGGTGGTGGCTCTAACCTTGGTGGTTTTGCTTCACCATTCCTTGGTGAGATGTTGCGTGGAGAAGCAAAATATAAGATAATAGGTGCAGAACCAGCATCATGTCCTAGCTTCACAAGAGGTAAGTATGCATATGACTTCTGTGATACTGGTATGATATGCCCATTGGCAAAGATGTACACAGTAGGTTCTCAGTTTATCCCAAGTGCCAACCATGCTGGTGGTCTTCGTTTCCATGGTATGAGTCCAATACTCTCTGAGCTGTATGATCAGGGTCTCTTTGAGGCACGTGGTTATGAGCAGACAAGTGTCTTTGAGGCTGCTGTTCTGTTTGCACGTGCAGAAGGTACTCTGCCAGCTCCAGAATCTTCTCATGCTATTCGTGCTGCTATTGATGAAGCATTGGAGTGCAAGAAGACTGGTGAAGAAAAGACTATTGTCTTCAATCTCTCTGGTACCGGATATTTTGACCTCTATGCTTATAAGGCATTCAATGAGGGTTCAATGATGGATTATATTCCAACTGATGCTGAGATAGCAAAGGCATTGGAGAAGTTACCTCAGATATAAGTTAACTGGATATCTGAGCAAAAGATATTTAGGAAACAATAGATGATAGAAATTAAAACGATAAAAACTAAGGCGGAAATCGGTAAATTTATCGATTTCCGTACTGAGTTGTATCGTGATGATCCTTGTGCTTGTCCATATCTTTTCTCCGAAGAAATGGCCGATTTATATCAAGGACCAAAGGATGCACAGCCATATTGGGATTACTGCGAGGCAGAATACTATATGGCATATAAAGATGGTAAAGCCGTAGGACGTATTGCTGCTATTATAAATCATCGGGCAAACAAGAAGTGGAATCACAAGAATGTGCGCTTCGGATATTTCGATTTCATCGATGATTATGAAGTTTCAGAGGCATTGATAAAGAAGGTAGAAGAGTACGGCCTATCCAAAGGAATGGATACTATTATCGGTCCAATGGGATTTATAGACCTTGGGCGAGAAGGTATGCTCATAGAAGGATTTGACTATGAGCAGACCATGCATGCAAATCATAACTTCCCATATTATCGTGAACACATGGAGACATTAGGGTTCGCAAAAGATAATGACTGGGTACAGAATATGGTGAAGGTTCCAGATGCTGTTCCTGAGAAGTTTGTGAAGATAGCAAACCTGATAAGCACACGTTATGGCCTGCATGCCAAGAAAATGACAAAAAAAGAAGCAATAGAACTTGGTCTTGGACATCGTCTTTTCGAGGTCTTGAATAAGTGTTACCAAGACCTGTACGAGTTCTCGGAAATAGATAATGCTCTTATTGAAAGAATGGTAAAGAGCTATGTTTCTTTTGCTGATATGAACCTTGTCACATTGATTTGTGATAAAAACAAAGACGATGAAATGGTCGGATTTGGCGTTACATTCCCCTCTTTCACTAAGGCACTTAGGAAGACAGACAGGGGACGTGTATGGCCTTTTGGATGGATAGGACTATTAAAGACATTATATACAAAATGGTTTCATTATTCTGAAACCGTAGATTTGCTTATCATTGGTGTTTTACCAGAATACAGGTCAAAGGGAGCCAATGCTCTTCTTTTCAATGACCTCATACCTTGGTATCAGAAATATCATTTTAAGCAAGCGCTTACACTTGCCATGATGGAGACAAATGATGGAGTATTGTCTGCTTGGCAGTATTTAGATGCTAAAACAGTAAAAAGATTGCGTAGTTACAAGAAAAAATTATTGTGATGGCAGAGGAATTAGAAACAGTAAATTATAGTGAAGAAAATATCCGACATCTGTCGGACGTAGATCATATCCGTACCCGTCCTGGTATGTATATTGGTAGGATGGGTGACGGTTCACATGCTGAGGATGGTATATATGTGTTGTTGAAGGAAGCTATCGACAACAGTATTGATGAATTCCGCATGCATGAAGGAAATCGCATAGAGATAGAGATAACAGATAACAGGTCTATCACATTACGCGACTATGGGCGTGGCATTCCTCAGGGAAAGATGATAGAGGCTGTCAGCCAGCTTAATACCGGTGGTAAGTATGATTCAAAGGCTTTCAAGAAGTCTGTGGGTATGAATGGTGTAGGTATTAAGGCTGTCAATTTCCTTTCTTCCAAGTTTGAGGTACGTTCTTATCGTGATGGAAATGTACGTACTGCCAAGTTTGAAAAAGGTATCTTAGTAAGCGATGAAACTGAGAAAACATCCGATGAAAGGGGTACTTTTATCTCCTTTGAGCCAGATGATACCTTGTTCCTGAACTATTCCTTCCATGATGATATTGTCGAGATGATGTTGAGGAACTATACGTATCTCAATACGGGCCTTGCCATAATGTTCAATGGCAGGCGTATAATCTCCCGTCATGGTTTGTCAGACCTCTTGAAAGACCAGATGACCAGTGAGCCTCTTTATCCTATTGTCCACATGCAAGGAGAGGATATAGAAATAGCTTTCACACATACAAATCAGAATGGTGAGGAATACGATTCTTTCGTCAATGGCCAGCATACCACACAGGGTGGTACACACCAATCTGCATTCAAGGAACATATAGCACGCACTATAAAGGAATACTTTGGAAAATACGAATATGGAGACATTCGTAATGGACTTGTTGCTGCTATTGCTGTAAATGTAGAAGAGCCTGTCTTTGAGTCTCAGACGAAGATAAAACTGGGTTCTGATAAGATGTCTCCAGATGGTGTCTCTGTTAATAAATATGTCGGTGATTTCGTAAAAAATGAGGTAGATAATTATCTTCACCGTAATCTTGATATAGCAGAGATAATAGAGGAAAAAGTAAAGTCCTCTGAACGTGAAAGAAAGGCAATGGCAGGTGTTACAAAACTTGCTCGTGAACGTGCTAAGAAAGCCAATCTCCACAACAGGAAACTGCGTGACTGCCGAATACATTTCTCTGATGTCAAGAATGACAGAAAGGAGGAATCAAGTATCTTTATTACTGAGGGTGATTCTGCTTCCGGTTCTATCACCAAGAGTAGGGATGTGAATACACAGGCAGTCTTCTCACTGCGTGGAAAGCCACTCAACTGCTATGGCTTGACAAAGAAGGTGGTATATGAGAATGAGGAATTTAATCTTCTTCAGTCAGCACTTGATATCGAGGATGGTCTTGACAACCTAAGATATAATAAGGTTATTGTTGCTACTGATGCCGATGTGGATGGTATGCACATTCGTCTGCTTACCATTACCTTCTTCCTACAGTTCTTCCCAGAGCTGATAAAGAAAGGCCATGTCTATGTCCTCCAGACTCCTTTGTTCCGAGTTCGTAATAAGCGTAACAAGATAAAGAACAAGGCTGTTATAGAAGCAGAAGATGAAAAGCTGAAAGAGCGTGGTGAGAAGCAGAAAGACTATATTACAAGATACTGTTACAGTGATGAAGAGCGCCTTAAAGCCATTGAGGAATTAGGAACAGATCCAGAGATAACACGCTTTAAGGGATTAGGTGAAATATCACCCGATGAATTCGCTGGTTTTATAGGTCCTGATATACGTCTTGAGCAGGTAACACTTCGTCAGAGTGATGAGGTAGAAAAGTTGTTGGAGTATTACATGGGAAAGAATACCATGGACCGTCAGAATTTCATCATTGATAACCTTGTAATCGAGGAAGACAGACCTGAAGAAGAAGAGATTTACGAATGAAGATAGCCGATATAGACCTTGGTGAACGCCCTCTTCTGTTGGCTCCGATGGAAGATGTTACCGATATAGGTTTTCGGCGTCTTTGTAAGCGTTTTGGCGCTGCGATGGTATATAGCGAATTTGTCGCTGCAGACGCTTTGATACGCAATATAAAGGCAACAACCAGAAAGTTAACAATCAGTGATGATGAACGTCCTGTCGGAATACAGATTTATGGCAGGACAATAGACTCTGTTGTTGAGGCTGCTCGTATAGTAGAGGCAGAGGCTGCTCCTGATGTCATTGATTTGAATTTCGGATGTCCTGTTAAGAAGGTAGCAGGCAAAGGTGCTGGTGCCGGTATGCTGCAGAATATCCCCTTGATGCTTGAGATGACAACAGCTGTTGTGAATGCTGTAAAGACACCTGTCACAGTAAAGACTCGCTTAGGGTGGGACAGTAACAATCTCCTTATGCCAGAGCTGGCTGTGCAGTTGTCACAATGTGGCATAAAAGCCCTGACCATTCATGGCAGAACACGTGCCCAGATGTACACAGGAGAGGCTGATTGGACATTGATAGGGGAGGCAAAGAAGAAAATTAATATACCCCTTATAGGCAATGGAGACATCAAGAGTATGGAAGAAGCTGATGCTGCCTTCGATAAATATGGCGTCGATGGAGTGATGATAGGCAGGGCTACCTTTGGACAACCTTGGATTTTCTCTAAGCAGGCTGCCTCTCTCACAAATTCCGAGAAGATAGATATCCTTCTTGAATTATTGCAAATAAACCTCGATTTTATCGGCGATGAATACAAGGCTATCCTGCATACTCGCAGACATCTGGCAGCAACACCTGTCTTTAAGGGTATCCCAGATTTTCGTCCTACCCGCATCAAAATGCTTCGAGCAAATACAGTAAAGGAATTGAAAGAAGTAATAAACGAAATAAAAGAGAAATGGATAAACTAACAATCGTAAAAGTCGGTGGTGCTGTTGTTGAAGACCCCAAACAGCTTGAGACACTATTGAATAATTTTTCTTCTATACCAGGTAAGAAACTCTTGGTTCATGGTGGTGGCAGAAGAGCTACTAAGGTAGCAGGCAGCTTAGGTATTGAGAGCAAGATGGTAGGAGGTCGCAGAATTACAGATGCTGCCATGCTGGAGGTTGTTACAATGGTCTATGGAGGTCTTGTCAACAAGTCTCTTGTGGCACAGCTGCAAGCCAAGGGTGTTAATGCCTTGGGTGTTACAGGTGCCGATATGGACATTATCCGCTCTCACAAACGTCCGCCTGTAGAGGTGAAGGATGATGAAACAGGAGAGAAGAAGGTTGTGGATTTCGGCTTTGTCGGCGATGTCGATAAGGCTGATGGAGAGCGTTTGGCTTCTCTTATCAATAGTGGTATAACACCTGTTGTAGCGCCCCTTACACACGATGGAATGGGAAATATTCTCAATACCAATGCAGACACTATGGCTTCAACAGTAGCAAAGGCTTTGGCAGATAAGTTTGAGGTTACTCTGATATTCTCTTTCGAGAAAAAAGGTGTTCTTAGCAATCCTGATGACGATGATAGTGTCATACCTCTCATCACTCGAGAGATATTCAAGATGTATGAGGAAAGTGGTGTCATCTCTGGTGGTATGAAGCCAAAGGTAGAGAATGCCCTGAGTGCTGTAGAAAAAGGTGTCAGCAGAGTTGTCATTACATTGGCTGATAACATAGGAAAATCAGATGAAGGGACGGTGATACAATAATGCATAATTCTTCGACTAGCGAAGCGGCAAAGCCGATTACATAATGCATAATTTATAATTACTCTGGCTTTTGGTTGATATTAAACGTGACATATTGCCCCTGAAGAACATTCTTTATCGTCTGGCGTTGAGAATAACTCTCAACAGTCAGGAGGCAGAGGATGTGGTGCAGGATGTCATTATAAAGATGTGGAAGATGGGGGAGAGGTTGAATGACGTTGAGAATCTCGAGTCATTTGCTCTTCGCCTGACACGCAATCTTTCTATCGACAGGCAGCGTATGAAGGTCAATCAGGCAGAGTCTTTCGATGAATTGGAAGATTTTCATGGGGGTGTCTCAAATTCCATAGAGTCACGATTAGAGCAACAGGAACGTATTGATTCTATCCGAGATATCATGATGCAGATGCCAGAAAAACAACGTTCGGTGATGCAGTTAAGAGACTTCGAAGGCAAAAGCTATAAGGAGATAGCTCTTGCCCTCGAAATATCAGAAGACCAGGTGAAAGTAAATATTTTTCGTGCCCGTCAGTTTGTAAAATCACGTATTGCTAAAGCAGGAGATGCTATTTAGCAATATCTAAGAAATACTGATGAAATCGCATATCATTGTCTAATTCCGGGTGGAAGGCTGTTGCAATTATCCGCCCTTGTTTTGCAGCAACGATATGCTTGTCAACAGTTGCAATAGGTAAGCAGTCATCAGAAAGGATTTCCTCGATGTAAGGAGCCCGTATGAAGGTCATAGGCACATCGTTTCCTATCCCTTCTACAGAGCCTGTAGTATGAAAGCTACCCAGTTGCCGTCCATAGGCATTGCGTCGGACTTTAATATCCATTGTGCCAAGATGGTCCTTCGAGAGAAGTATCATTCCAGCACAGGTTCCGAAGGTTGGTAATCCATCCTGTATTGCCTCTCGGATAGGGTCGAACAGCTGTAGTTCTTTCAACAGACGCATCTGTACAGTGCTTTCCCCTCCAGGCAGTATGAGTCCGTCCTTTGGCTGTTGCCAGTCCTTCAGTTGTCTTATCTCGAAAGTCTCGACGCCCAACTGCTGCAACATGTGTTTGTGTTCAATAAATGCCCCTTGCAAGGCAAGAATAGCAATTCTCATTTTCCTCTTTCAGCCATTAACAGTTCTATTTCCTGCTCATTGATGCCCACCATTGCTTCGCCGAGGTCTTCTGAGATGGCAGCCAATAGTTTTGCATCCTTGTAGTTTGTTACCGCCTGTACTATGGCAGCAGCACGTTTTGCCGGGTTTCCGCTCTTGAAGATACCACTACCTACGAATACTCCCTCAGCACCCAGTTGCATCATCAGGGCAGCATCAGCAGGTGTTGCTACACCACCGGCGGCAAAGTTCACTACAGGCAGCTTGCCATTCTCATGAACATACTTCACTAAGTCGTATGGAGCCTGCAGTTGTTTTGCTGCCTCAAAGAGTTCGTCCTCTCTCATGCTTACAACCCGTCTTATCTCACTCTGCATCATGCGCATGTGGCTGACAGCCTGTACCACATCTCCTGTACCTGGTTCTCCCTTGGTGCGAATCATGGTGGCACCCTCTGCTATGCGTCTCAATGCCTCGCTGAGGTTCTTTGCTCCACAGACAAAGGGTACCTCAAACTGTGTCTTGTCGATATGATAGATATCATCGGCAGGGGATAGAACCTCACTTTCGTCGATATAATCGATTTCTATTGCCTGCAGTATCTGTGCCTCAGCAATGTGTCCGATGCGGCATTTTGCCATTACTGGAATGCTGACAGCCTCTTGTATGCCACGAATCATCTTCGGATCACTCATTCTTGATACACCACCTGCTGCACGAATGTCTGCAGGAATTCTTTCCAATGCCATTACTGCGCATGCGCCTGCTTCTTCTGCTATGCGTGCCTGTTCTGGAGTTGTTACATCCATTATAACACCGCCTTTCAACATCTGAGCCAACTGACGGTTAAGTGTTTGTCTTTCGTTCATTGTTTTTTGTCTTGTGTTTATGTTTATATTTTGAAATCGACTGCAAAGGAACAACTTCTTCCTGATACAGGCAAAAATAGTTCCTATCATGAAAAGAAAAACTGCAAAAATGAAAAAATCTGTATGAGTCATAAAATCTTATTTTTTAATCTCTTGTTCGCTGGAAATAAATTTTCTATTCGATAGAAAAAAATTCAGCTTATGTGAGGGTTATTATTTTTATTTTCGAGTGCAAAGATAAGAACAATTTTTGAGGTCTTTGAACAAAGTCGCGAAAGTTGTATCACTTTCTCATTTTTCGCGACTCTTATTTCAAAACCATCGGCAAAGGTAAGCATATTTTTCGAGGTACTTGAACAAAGTTTCCAAAGTTGTTTCACTTTCATGTTTTTGGAAACTTTATACAAATATCAGCAATCTGAAGTAGAAGAACCTCACCACCATCATGGTGTGAATTTGTGAATTTGTGAATTTGTGAATTCAATAGGTTTCAGATATGGAGTGTTTTTTGAGTGGTGAGGTTCTTCTTTCTTTTGTATTTATTATTTTCTTTCTTCTTTGAAAAAAAGAAGAAACAAGAAACATAGTAAGCCTATGGAAACATGCCAAATTCACAAATTCACAAATTCACAAATTCACACTTTTGTTTTTATTTTTTGCGATTCCATCGAGAAAAATGATGTAACAATAAAGTGATTTTGTTATTTTGGAGCATTGAAATTGTAAATATGACCCCTCAACAGGAGGTATAATATGTGCTTTTTTCTGTAAAAATTCATACTTTTGCGACATAAATGGACGGAAAAGTGTTCATTGTTATCATAATCTAATAATTACATCTAACATTATTTACTATGAAAAGGCTTATCTTAATTAGTTTGGTGGCATTAGGTATCATTGCTGTGCCACAAAATGTAGAGGCTCAGGGTTTCTTGAAAAAGTTATCAAAGGGTCTTGAGAGTGTAAACAAAGGGCTTGACAAGGCTGGTGACAAAGCGTCTGTAGCTACAGGACAGGCTGTGACACAGGAAAATGGAGTCTTTGTGATGAATCCTGTGAGCAAAGCTATGAATGTAGAGGTAGTGAAAGCTATCGGACGCAGTACCAGCGAGAATTTTGGCGATGTAGAGTTGGTATTGCGTGTCAATGTGAAGGAGCCTGTCAGCAGTATCGCCCTTGGTGGCAGTTGGGGACAGGGTAAGACACAGGCCTTTGATGCCGATGGCAATGTGTATAAGATGAATATGCCAAGTGTGTCTGACAGGTATGATGTTACTGAAGGCCTTCCTGTGAAGATTACATGCAGTCCGTTCCTGAAGGTGCGTAAGACTGCAAGCCTTGCAATTGTAAAACTTGTTGCAAAGTGTGGCGATGCCAGTGGAGAGATAACGTTTAAGAATGTGCCCATAGAGTGGGACCCAACTGAAGAATAAACTTTTATTTACATTAATCAACCTATATACATATATATATTATTATGAAAAAGACAATTAAAAAGTATTTTGCCCTTGTGGCAATGATAGCATTTGCTGCAGTTGGTATAACCAGTTGTGGCGGTAGTGGTAGTGCTGATGAGGCTGATGAGATTCCTGTTGACGGATTGCTGGGCGACGTGCCTATGCTTACAGCAAAGTACTGCAATAAGATTGTTGACCTGAGAAATCAGTTGTTCTCTGCTGGATTGACAGAAGAAGAGGCGAAAAAGATTAATGAGGAGTTTAAGAAAACCCAGGAGGAACGCGATGCTAAGCTGCTGTTGGCAAGAGAGGCTCTTAAAGGCAAAGAGATTCCAGTTGAGGTACAGAATGGCTATGGCGTCAGCGTTAATGGAACCTTGAAGATTGAATTCGAGGGAAAAGGAAGTATAGATGCAGTAGGTACTGGTGAGTTGCAAAAAGATTTCAGCAATGATGACATACTAAACAGAGCTGTCGTTCCTATTGATACTGACGGTAAGGCTATAGATAAAGGATACGGATTATGGTATGCAGAAGACGGGGAAACCTCGCTTTCCAATAGGAAGAAGGGCACGAAGTTTGTGGTTAAGGCATTTGTTTCTGTTGGCCAATTCAGCGCAAACAAAAAAAATACCAATGAGATGAAGCGTTGGGCAAAACTGGCTAAATTTATCATTATGGACAAATCTAGCGACGAATACAAGAAACTGATGGAGCAACTCGAAGCTGATAAAAAAGCAGAAGAAATAGAAGCTGCAAAGAAAATAGTTGGAGAAAAATAAAAAAAATCGTATCTTTGCAGCACTATTACGATTTTTAGATGTCAGACGGACTGAATATATCAGCATTCTTCATAGGGTTCTCGACGGCTGCCTTTGCCCTCTGCTCTTTCTATATCTTTGTGCTGCATAAGGTGCGCACGAGATTTCAGAAGGTGTTGGGATGGATAATGGCGGTATGGGCCGTCTGGAACCTGAAAGATATCATCTTCACCTTCTCAGAGATGTACACAGAGAAGGTGCTGAACTGGATAATGCTGACAGATGGTTTCTCGGCCCTCACCTATACCGTCTTTGTTTTTGAGGTGACGATGCCAGGGTGGACGAAACTGCGTAAAATGATAATGTTGTCCCTGCCTTTTGCACTGTTTACGATAGCCTATGGCATTAGTCCCTCTGAAGATGTTATAAATGCCTACACCATATTCCTGTGGTTTTATGCATGGAGCGTTGTGATAATAGGATATATAAAGGTAAGGCGCTATCTGAACTATATCAGGCGCAATTACTCAAACATTGAGAATATTGATATCTCATGGCTTAAGCCTGTATTCCTGTTCGCCATAATAAGTCAGTTATCATGGCTGTTCACATCGCTCTATGCTTCTGTATTTATAGACATATTGTACTATGTTTCCACCCTTGTTCTGTGGGGTATGGTGCTATATTACAGCTGGCACTTCCAACCTGTCAGCATCCCTGTTGAGAAAAACTCCCCTTCAAATGTTGGCCCAGAACCTCCATTGGGATTGAGCAAGGAAGCATTTGTGAATATGGTGGTATCACAAGAGCTGTACCTCAACAAGGATCTTACGTTGGGTGACTTGGCAAATGCGTTGAAAACAAATCGTACATATATGGGTAAATACCTGAATACCGTATGTGAACAGCCATTTTATGACTTCATAAACCAACTGCGCATAGAGCAAATGAGTATTCCCCTGATGCAAGAACATCCTGAATACACTCTTGAGTATATAGCAACAGAAAGCGGCTTTAGCAGTATCTCCACTTTCCGTCGCGCCTTCTATAAATTTACTGGCAAGACCCCAAGTCAGTTTTTTGGTTGATTTTGCTGAAATTCTGTCGGCGAAAGACCTTTGTGCTTCTTAAAGAATCGGGACAGTTGTGCTTGAGAGGAGAATCCCAGGCAATGGGCGATATCCTTCAGGGGCTTATGGGTGGAAGTCAGCAAAGAAACAATTTCAGCCATTATGCGTTCATCAATGATGGTTTTTGGTGAACGATTAGCAGTGCTTCTGGTGACCTGCCCAAGATATCTCGGACTTACATTGAGTTGTTCAGCATAGAAGGCCACATCAGAGTAGTGACTGTGGTAACGTTCCACAGTAGCAAGAAACTGATTGTAGAGCTCCTCACAGCGGCTGTTGCCCCCTGCATATTCTGCAGGCAGCTGCTTTAGGAACTCTTGAGCATGAAGCATAGCAATAGTCTCAGATTCCCCCAAACTAAGATAATACGCTAAAGCAGACGCCAGTTGGTTAGCCTGTCCATGTTGTCGAGGGCTGAAAGGAAGATCTGTGGATGACAATACAACAGTACACAAAGGTATCAGCAGACGCTCGATGGTTTCGAATACTTTCGGATTTATCAGCCTGTCACCACGGGAAGATGTCTGCACAGGAGCATAGATGATGTGACGAGGTTTGTACTTCTGTAATACCTCCACTAACATCTCCACCACATCAGAACGTCGAAGAAGACCAATTTTTATCACTTGTGGCTGCAAGTCGTTAATGATAGCCTCAACCTGCTGGCGAACAACATCAAGGGGCAGGTCGTAAAACTCCTGAATGCCAAGAGTATTCTGCACTGTTATGGAAGTGATAGCAGATACAGCTCTTCCACCCAAGGCATTGATAAGGCGGATATCAGCCTGGATACCAGAGCCTCCTGTACCATCGCTTCCTGTAATTGTGAGTATTGTTGTATTCATTTTGTTTCCTTATTTATAGAATCTGTGTGCAAAGTTACGATTAAGATATGAGAAATACAAATAAAAACTATTTTATTTTATTTCCGTGACGTAGTAAGTTCGACGAAGTCAAAGTTACTATTAAGTTTGTAAACATCTAAAATCCGTTAACTTCTTTTAACACTATTATCTGTAACATTTGTGTAACCTTATACGTCTTGTCATTGATAAAGTCAAAAGATATGGACTATAAGTACATAGAACAGCTTCTGGATAGTTACTTTGAAGCAGAAACGAATCTGGAAGAAGAAAACATTCTCCGAGCATTCTTTGCACAAGAGAATATTCCGAGCCACTTGCGTAAATACGTTGAGTTATTCCGTGAGCAGTCATTTGGCAAAAATGCTGAAACCCTCGGTTCTGATTTTGATGCTCGCATCATGCAGGAGATAGGAATGACAGACATGGAGACATCAGCAGAGACACGCAGGTTCTCATTCAAGCCACTTTGGCGTGCTGCAGCATGTGTAGCAATAGTACTTGCCCTCGGACAAGCAGCTCAGATGCCTTATTCTGATACAGAGAAGCAGCAGCAGGAGCAGATGGCTCGCACTTATGAGATGCTGCAGAAGGTTCAGCAGGATCAAAACTCAGTGGCACAGGGAGACAGTATTGTTGACCAACCAAAGACGGTAAATTAATTTTCTATGCTTTAAGATATAAACTAACCAAACAATCTCTTTAAAACACCAAAAGCCCCCTAAGCTGTGAAGCTCAGGGGCTTTTACTTTATAGAGGTAAGAGGTGAGATGTAAAAGTTAAGAATTAAGAAATTATGCATTATGAATTATGCATTATGAATTAAATTTTGTATCTTTGCAGCCGTGAAAAGATTTGTGTCCCTTTTTATAGTATTTTCTTTTCTTGCTATGCTTCCTGCATCAGCACAAAATAAGAAGGTGAATCCAGAAGACCGTCAGGTCGATATGGACAGCCCTACTTTTGTCCCTATGGTTAGGGTAGGGAAGATACTGGAGGGTAATGACAGCATAAAATACGTTGAGATGAACAATGTATATGTCTATGGCCCTATGGTATTCAAGAATGAAAAGCAGAGACAGGCATACAACAGATTGGTGGCAAATGTGAAGAAAGTGCTTCCGATAGCCAAAGAGGTTAACAGGGCAATTCTCGAGACATACGAATATCTCCAGACATTACCTAATCAGAAAGCCCGGGAAGAACACATGAAATATGTGGAGAAGAGTATTAAGGCAGAATATACTCCACGTATGAAGAAATTGTCACTATCGCAGGGAAAACTGCTGATAAAACTGATATATCGTGAGACAAACTCTTCCAGCTATGAATTGGTAAAGGCCTTTTTGGGCAGTACCAGGGCAGCCTTTTATCAGGCTTTTGCATGGATGTTTGGTGCAAGCCTGAAAAAAGAGTATGACCCCAACGGCAAAGATCGCCTCACAGAGCGCGTAGTACGACTCGTTGAGGCAGGACAACTTTAAGAGTTAAAAGTTAAAAGATAAGAGATAAGAGTTAAAAGTTGCCTTAGACCTTAGACCTTAGACCTTACTCAAGGTAAGTATATCCGTACAGGCCTGAGCGATAGTTTGAGAGGAAGTCTTTTCCTTCTTCAAGGCTTATCTTACCCTGCTTAACAGATTTTGTTACCCAAACCTCAAGTTGGCGAACCAGTTTCTTTGGATTATACTGAACGTAATCCAGCACTTCTTCTACGGTTTCACCGTCAAAAATCTGATCTATGTGATAATGTCCATCCTGCATAGAGATGTGGACAGCATTAGTGTCACCAAAGAGATTATGCAGGTCACCAAGAATTTCCTGATATGCTCCCACAAGGAAGATACCCAGATAGTAAGGCTCATTTTTCTTCAGAGCATGTACAGGAAGGGTGCTTGAAACGTTGGAACCAGTAACAAAATGCGTGATTTTACCGTCACTATCGCATGTTATATCCTGTAGTGTAGCCTGGCGGGTAGGACGTTCATCAAGCCTCTGCAGAGGTACTACAGGGAAGAGTTGGTCAATGGCCCATGTATCAGGAAGACTCTGGAAGAGAGAGAAATTGCAAAAATACTTATCAGCAAGGAGTTTGTCAATGCCACGTAACTCTTCTGGAACGTGCTTTAGTGACTTTGTCAAGGTAAGGACTTCCCTACATACACTCCAATACATAGATTCTATCTCAGCACGTGTCTTCAAGTCAACCATTCCCATAGAGAAGAGGCTCAGGGCTTCTTCGTGTATCTGTTCTGCATCATGCCAATCCTCAAGCATTGAGCGAACATTTATCTTACACCAGATATCATAGAGTTCCCTTACCAACTGATGGTCTGTCTCCTTTGCCTCAAATTCTTCCGGCATCTCTGGCAAAGAAGCTGTTTCCAGAACATCAATCACCAGAATACTGTGATGGGCAGACAGAGAACGTCCTGATTCTGTTATCAGATTAGGGTGGGGGAGTTCATTTTTATCGGCAGCATCGACAAAAGTATAGATACAGTCATTAACATACTCCTGAATGCTGTAGTTGACAGAAGACTCAGAATTGCTGGAGCGGGTTCCGTCATAATCCACACCTAAACCGCCACCACAATCGACATATTCTATGTTATATCCCATTTTATGGAGAGAGATATAGAATTGAGCTGCTTCACGCAGAGCCGTCTGTATGCGTCGAATCTTTGTTATCTGCGAACCGATGTGGAAGTGAATCAGCTTTACGCAGTCATGCATCTCCAGGTCATCGAGTTTCTGAAGAGCTTGTAACAATTCAGACGCTGTGAGGCCGAATTTTGAAGCATCACCACCACTTTCTTCCCATTTACCCGAGCCAGATGAGGCCAGTTTTATGCGAATACCGAGGTTGGGCTTGACACCTAATTTCTTTGATGCCTTTGCTACTATATCGATTTCATTGAGTTTTTCTACAACAATGAAGATGCGCTTGCCCATCTTTTGTGCAAGAAGAGCCAGTTCTATGTATGCCTGGTCCTTATAGCCATTACATATTATCAAGCTGTCGCTTTGGCATTGCACAGCTATGACAGCATGAAGTTCTGGCTTGGAACCAGCCTCAAGGCCAAGATTGAATTTCTTTCCATGAGAGATAATCTCCTCTACCACAGGTTGCATCTGATTAACCTTGATAGGATAAATGACGAAAGACTCTCCCTTATAGTCATATTCCTTTGCTGCTTTCTTAAAACAAGAAGCAGTCTTCTCGATACGGTTATCAAGAATATCAGGGAAGCGTAACAATACTGGTGTTGAAATGTCACGAAGTTGTAATTCGTCGATGATTTCGCGCAAATCTGCTTGTGCACCATCTTTCAGAGGGGACACACACATGTTTCCTTTTTCATTGATATTGAAATAGGAAGTACCCCATCCACAGATATTATAGAGTTCTTTCGAATCTTCTATGGTCCATTTCTTCATAAGCCGAGTTCTGTCTTTATTTTTTCTGTTGTATCCAGTATTTTATCTTCATCTTCCATGCAAGGAATATCCACTATATGGTTGGCCTTCATGTAGAATTCCTCTCTCTTCTCTACATTCTCCTTTATATATTCAAGAAGTTCCTCATCACTCTTACCCAACAGCAGAGGTCTTACTCCCTTTCCCATCTTCAGATGTCTGAACAACACATCAGGTGTTCCTCGGAGATATACCACATCGCCTTGTCCAACCAGGTATTCCATATTATCGAAGAAACAAGGAGTTCCTCCACCACATGCCACTACGACATCCTCGAATTCTGCAACTTCATGAAGCATGTTCTTTTCAATGATGCGAAAACCTTCTTCTCCACGTTCATCGAATATCTGCTTCACCTTTTTGCGCATGCGGGTTTCTATATACCAATCTAAGTCATAGAATGGTACACCAAGGTCTTTGGCGAGGATTTTACCTATAGTGGTCTTACCAGCCCCCATATAGCCGATAAGAATGATTCTGGTCATAATCTTAGCTACGTTCTTTTTCCTTGTTGACGATATTCATGCATTCTTCATAGGAAAGTTCAGCAGCCTTGCTGTGCAGAGCCTTAGGAAGTCTGTAGTTCTTTCCTTCATAGGTGATATATGGACCATATCTGCCATTCATTACCTCCATATTGGCATCTTCCTCGAAGGTCTTTATATGACGTTTTTTCTCCTCGTTTCTGCTCTCTTCAATAAGGGCAACAGCCTCCTCAAAGGTTATTGTCATAGGATCCATCTTCTTTGGAAGGGTTACATACTTCTTATTATGTACGATATAAGCTCCAAAGCGTCCTGTTCCGATAACAACATCAGAATTCTCTAACTTTCCTAAGTTACGAGGCAGCTTGAAGAGGTCAAGGGCATCTTCAAGAGTGATTGTCTCAAGAGAATACTCCTTTGGCATCTGTGCAAAGCGTGGTTTCTCCTTGTCTTCAGCAGAACCAATCTGTACTACAGGGCCATATCGTCCGATTTTAACGGAAACAGGCTTGCCGGATTTTGGTTCTGTGCCAAGGATACGTTCACCAGCCTTATGCTCAGAGCGAGCCTTCATAGTCTTTTCTACTGTTGGTTCGAAGTGCTTGTAGAAATCCTTCAGCATCCTGTGCCAATCCTCAGTACCCTCTGCAATAGCATCAAACTTCTCCTCCACATTGGCTGTGAAGTTGTAATCCATTATTTCAGGGAAGTATTCCATGAGGAAGTCATTGACAACAATACCGATATCTGTTGGCAGAAGCTTTCCCTTTTCATTACCAACAACCTCTTTCTTTGTTGTTGATTCGATAGAGTCTCCTGTCAGAATATCAATGCTAAAGTTCTTATTTTTGCCCTTTTTATCGCCTCTGACAACATATTCTCTTTGCTGAATTGTAGAGATAGTAGGAGCATAGGTAGAAGGACGACCAATACCCAACTCTTCCATTTTGTGTACCAAGGAAGCTTCAGTATATCTCTGAGGTCCAGTAGTGCAACGTTCTGCTGCAGTTATCTCTTCACGCTTTATCTCCATGCCTTTCTTTATAGATGTAGGCATGATGTTCTGTCCTATTACTTCATTCTCGTTTTCATCGTCGTTGCTCTCGTGATAAGCTTTCAGGAAACCTTCAAAAGTAACGATTTCACCGCTAGCAACGAATGATAATTTGCTTGATTTTGTCTTGATGACAATAGTTGTCTTCTCTATTTCAGCATCAGCCATCTGTGTGGCAGCAGTACGTTTCCAGATGAGGTTATAAAGGTTTTTCTCCTGTGCTGTGCCATCAATCTCCTGTTTGTCCATATATGTAGGACGAATAGCTTCATGGGCTTCCTGGGCTCCTTTTGAGTGAGTGGTATAGTTACGTGGCTTGCTATATTCCTTACCAAAAATCTGTGTTATAGCAGCTTTTGCTGTGCTGATGCAGAGTTTAGAAAGGTTTACACTATCAGTACGCATGTATGTGATGTGTCCACTTTCATAAAGTCTCTGTGCCACCATCATGGTTTGTGAAACAGTAAAGCCTAACTTTCTTGCTGCCTCCTGCTGAAGAGTAGAGGTAGTAAAAGGAGGAGCAGGAGTACGCTTGAGAGGTTTCTTCTGTACTTCTGCAATAGTGAAGGTAGTACCTTTACATTGCTCTAAGAACTCCAAAGCCTCTTCATGGGTAGAGAAACGCTTGTCCAGTTCTGCCTTTATCTCTGCACCATCAATATTGAAGGTAGCAGTAACTCGGAAATATGTTTCAGGGGTGAACTGCTGAATCTCTCTTTCACGTTCTACGATAAGCCTTACAGCCACACTCTGTACACGACCTGCTGAGAGAGATGGCTTTACTTTTCTCCAAAGGATTGGTGAAAGGTTAAAGCCCACAAGACGATCCAGCATTCTGCGTGCCTGCTGGGCATTAGCGAGATTCATGTCAATATGACGAGGATGCTCAATAGCTTCCAAGATAGCATTTCGTGTGATTTCATGGAATACTATTCTGTTGGTATTCTTGGTATCAAGGCCCAATACCTCACAAAGGTGCCAAGAGATAGCTTCTCCTTCACGGTCTTCATCGGAAGCCAGCCATATCTTCTTTGCCTTCTTGGCATTGCTCTTAAGTTCTGAAACGACTTTCTTCTTCTCTTCTGGAATCTCATAAACAGGTTCCAAAGAATTCATATCAATACTGATTTCCTTCTTCTTCAAGTCACGGATGTGTCCATAGCTGGACATCACCTTATAGTCTTTACCAAGAAATCTCTCAATAGTCTTTGCCTTTGCAGGACTCTCTACAATTACTAAGTTCTCTTGCATATCTGTCTGCTTTAAATTTTAAAATTGCGGATGCAAAGGTATTAAGTTTGAATTAATCCACCTTATTATATATATAGTTTTGCAAAAAAATAAAAAAAAAGTCCGAAAAGTTTTTTTCTTTTCGGAATTCTTTCTAATAAAGCGCACGCGATTACGCACACGCATACGTATGTGAGTGCATACTAATTATTAAAATAGTAGATGAAAATAGCGATACCCTCAATAGCTTTTTTACCTGTTTCCTTTACATTCATGGTAAACTTCACCTCTGTCTTTACTGCACCACGAAGGTTTACTATGCTTTGTAAGGATGTTGTGAGGTTGAGGCTCTGGCCAGACAATACCGGCTGTCCGAACTTCATCTTGTCGATACCATAGTTGACAAGCATCTTGACATTCTGTACATCTACTATCTGTCCCCAGAGATATGGCAGGACACTAAGAGTAAGGTATCCATGAGCTATGGTAGTTCCAAACTGGCTCTCTGTCTTTGCTCGCTCTGTGTCCACATGAATCCATTGGTGGTCAAGGGTTGCATCAGCAAAAAGGTTTATTCTCTCCTGAGTAAGTTGAACATAATCAGATGTTCCAAGAACTTTGCCCTCATACTGAGCAAAATCTTCATAACTGGTAATTGTTAACATAATGTGATTATTATTTTAATTGATTTTCTTCTGCAAAGGTACGAAATTTATATGGTTCTATCATTATTTTTAGGTATTTTTTTGATTTTTCGTTGCTATTATCCCATTTTTTTCCTACTTTTGCACATCCAAAATATGACACTCGACAAAATCCATATTGGCAAAAATGCCCTCATAACACAGGTAGGAGGCGAAGGAGCTCTTCGTCAGCACTTCCTTGATATGGGACTTATCCCTGGTGTTATTGTAACAGTAGAGAAGTATGCTCCTATGGGAGACCCTCTGCAGATACATCTGCATGGTTATTCTTTAACTTTGAGAAAGGCTGATGCAGCAAAGATAACTGTTGTTGCAGATGTCGAGATACCAGAGAAGACAGATCCAGAGCATACTATCCTGGAACACCCGGGCCTTGGTGAGGGTGGACGCTTTCATGATGCCACACAAGAGAATCCGCTGCCAGAGAATACCTTGCTGAGGTTTGCCTTAGTAGGTAATCAGAACTGTGGAAAGACAACACTCTTCAATCAGCTGACAGGAGCAAATCAGCATGTGGGAAACTTCCCAGGAGTTACTGTTGACAGGAAAATGGGTGTCATCAGGGGATACAAAAATACAGAAGTAACAGATTTACCAGGAATATATTCCCTTTCGCCTTATACACAAGAGGAGGTGATAAGCAGGGAGTTCATCATAGGTCCGACAAAGCCCAATGCTTCCTACAATCCTGTTTCTTGCATCATAAATATTGTTGATGCCACAAATATTGAGAGAAACCTATATCTCACAATGCAACTGATGGAATTGAATATTCCTATGGTGCTTGCCCTCAACTTTATGGATGAAATGGAGGGAAATGGAGGTACTATTCTCGTCAATGCGATGGAGAAGACATTAGGTTTGCCAGTTATTCCTATTTCAGCAAGCAAGAACCAAGGTGTTATAGAGCTTATAGAACATGCTATCCATGTGGCACAATATCAGGAGGCTCCAGCCCGTCAGGATTTCTGTTCTCCTCAGGATCATGGTGGAGCAGTACACAGATGCCTTCACGCCATAATGCACCTGATAGAGGACCATGCAGAGAATGTACATTTTCCTGTTCGCTTTGCTGCTGCAAAGTTGGTAGAAGGTGATGCCTCTATAGAAAAAGCTTTGGGATTGTCAAAGAATGAAGAAGAGACAATAGAGCATATCAGAAAGCAGATGGAAGAGGAGAGAGGTATGGACAGAGCTGCTGCTATGGCTGATATGAGATATTCCTTCATCGAGAATCTTTGTGCCAATACTGTTGTACACCCCAAGAAGAGTAAGGAAGCCATTCGTTCTGCTGCCATAGATAAGATTCTTACTGGCAAATGGACTGCTTTACCTGCTTTCTTCCTTATTATGGCAGTCATCTTCTGGCTTACATTCGACCTTTTGGGAGGAACAATGCAAGAGTGGCTTGAGGAATTCATCGATTGGTTTACCCAAATAAGTGATGAGACCCTTATCTCCTGGAAAGTAGAAGATTGGGTTCGCTCCCTCATAATAGATGGTGTATATGCTGGTGTTGGAACAGTAGCATCCTTTGTTCCTATCATTGTTGTGCTGTTCTTCTTCCTCTCAATGCTTGAAGATACAGGATATATGGCTCGAATAGCCTTTGTGATGGATAAGTCTCTAAGAAAGATAGGACTTTCTGGCAGAAGTATAGTACCTTTGCTGATAGGCTTTGGCTGTTCTGTTCCTGCTGTGATGTCTTCTCGCACTCTTCCTTCAGAGCGAGACAGACGACTTTCTGTCACCCTTATTCCTTTCATGTCTTGTACAGCAAAGCTTCCCATCTATGCTTTCTTCTGTGCTGTCTTCTTCCCTGATAATGCTGCATGGGTGATGTGTGGCTTGTATCTTCTTGGTATCTTGGTAGGTATCATTGCTGCCTTTATCATGAAGCATGGAGTATTTCGTGGTGAAGCAGTACCTTTTGTGATGGAACTGCCAAATTATCGCCTGCCGTCAGTAAAAACAACATTTATGTTGTTGTGGGAAAAGGCTCGAGACTTCCTGCAGAGGGCTTTTACTGTTATCTTCTGTGCTACAATCATTATATGGTTCCTGCAGAGTTTCTCTTTCCAACTGCATGTTGTGGAAGACGAATCAGAGAGTATTCTTGGCATTACTGCTTCAATAATATCGCCACTTCTGGCTCCTATAGGACTTGATGATTGGCGTATTTGTACTTCTCTTGTAAGTGGCTTCCTGGCAAAGGAGAGTGTAGTATCAACATTAACAGTATTGTTTGGAGAAAGCACTCCAATAGCATCTATCCTTTCAATCCCTGCAGTAATATCATTACTTGTATTCAGCTTGCTCTACACTCCTTGTGTTGCTGCAATAGCTGCTATCCGTCGTGAATTGGGCAACAAAGATGCTTTGGCTATTATCTTCTTCCAATGTCTTATAGCCTACATAGTTTCTTTTATAGCTTATAACATTGCATTGATATGAATCTGATTTCTGTCCTCCTTCTTGCAGCAGTCTGTATTGCTTTTATCCTTGCTGCCAGATATGTTTTTCGCTCTGGTGGGAAGAAGTCATGCTGCAAAAACTGTGATGAAAACTGCTCTTGCTGCTGATTTTGATGTTCTATATTAGGGATTTCATGGTGAAAAAGCTTCTTTTTTGCACTTTTTTATACAATTATGAGCAATATTTTGCAAATAAATGTTAAAAATCGGGGTTTTTCTTCACAAAAGTTTGCAAAAAGCGTAAAAGTATATATCTTTGCACTCAGAAATAGTTCCTGTAACTATAAATTACTAAATAATTAATAATTTTAAAAAAGGAAGAATTATGAAAAAGATTTTTATGATGGCAGTTATGGCTGTAGCAGCCCTTACTGCAAACGCACAGCAGGAAGCAGGTACATTCTCACTCCAGCCAAAGGTAGGTTTGAACGTAACAACTCTCACTGGTGATGGAACAAAGGCTAAGGCTGGTTTCACAGCTGGTGTTGAAGGTATGTATCAGGCTACTGAGAAGTTCGGTGTTTCTGCAGCAGTTATGTACTCTATGCAGGGTGCAAAGGTGAAGAACGTTGATGGTGCTAAGTTGAACTATGGTTACATCAACATTCCTATCCTTGCTAACTACTATGTTGTTAAGGGTCTTGCTATCAAGGCAGGTATCCAGCCTGGTTTCATGACAAGTGCAAAGGCAAAGTATGAGGGTAATAGCCGTGACGTCAAGGAATCTTGTAAGAAATTTGACTTCGCTATTCCTGTAGGTGTTTCTTACGAGATTGCAAACGTTGTTATTGACGCTCGTTACAACATTGGTCTTACAAAGACTATTAAGGACACTGACAAGAAGAAGAATAGTGTATTCCAGTTCACTGTTGGTTACAAGTTCGGTCTCTAATTCATAGTACAAGAATTTAAACCAAAAATAATAACAGCCTCGGTAGCATTGCTATCGAGGCTGTTTTTTTGTTTCCCAGTGTGGGAATAATTTTTTCCTGCTTTGGGAACAATTTTTTTATGCTTGGAGAATTTCAATTGCAAACTTAGCAACTTGAATTGCAAACTCTGAAACCTAAATTGCAAACTTAGCAACTTAGATTGCAAACTCTGCAATTGAAATAGTATATGTACATAAAAACAAAAGCCCCGTTAGCGAAATACTAACGAGGCGAGATGTTATGTTTGTTTTCTTGGAAAGTTATTCCTTGTATTTTGAGAGTTTGTTCTCCCAATAAGCCTTCACATCAGTCCATTTGTAGTAAGAACCCTTGACAGCTTTGAGATCAGGAACATTTGCTTCCTCTTCATTGAGAAGGAATTTTACCAAGACATCTTCCTCTTTGGCATTAGGGGTAGTAGGGCGATAGAAGACTATCTGTATGTTACTTGCCATTGGGAAAATCTTGTAGCTATACCACTTATTTTTCTCCAAATCATCGAGATTTTTGTATATAGTACCAGCACCATTGAGGTTCATAAAGCATGCAGTAGGCATTACTACAACCTCGTGGCCGAAACGCATGTGGGCAGAAGGAACAGAAAGGCGGGCATTATTATCCTTGAGGAGTTCTGGAAGAGTAGCTTCTGTCTCTTCTATAATCTTCTTTATAAGATTGCGTTGAATGTATATCTGTGTTCCGCCATTGAGCATCGAAGGACCATATTTTACGTACCAGTCGGCATTTCTGCTAAGCCAGATATTGTATAATTCATCGTTTGTAAAGATGTCAAGTAGAGAAAAATTCTTTCTTAACTCAAGGCTTTGCTGATTTTGTGCTATTTTCCACAATGCAGTACCGATGAAATCGTCTGGGTTTTCAACGTTTTCTTTCCAATAGTCCTCACTCTTGAAAAGAGTATTCATAACTCTGGTAGGGTCAAACTTGCTTTTTCTGAAAGCATTCAAGGCTTTCTCTGCTTCTGATCCGCGTGGAGCCCTTTGCTTTTTGAGTTCTTTGTCTTCCTGCAGGATGTAATACATATCATGATCAGAAGCATCCATCTTTATATTCAGATTTGGATTTCTGCCTTGCAGTTCTGCCATTTCGTTTGCCATAGATAGGATGCAGCGAATAATGGTGCTGCTCTTGGCATCAATGATATTGTCCTTTCCGAATATTTCAGGAAAGCGTTCGCTAAGTCTTCTGGCAATGCCCCTATGCTGCTGAGCTCCGAGTGGGGTAAGTTCATCTACGCGCCCTTGGGCATCATCTCGGATAGTAATACACTTCTTAAGAACATCCTCTCCCTTTTCTGTCAACTGACCAGCATCATGTGCTGCCTGAAGTACTTTTACAGGGTTTTTATAAACATCTTTTCCTATTAGGTATCTGGACCCGTGGCGGCCATAATGAGAAAAATAGAATACTTCATATCCCTCTGGGGTAGGGGATAGCGCTTTGGTTGGCTCTTGGTAGGCTGTATAATTGTCGCCTCCAAGGTAAGGATTAACTTTTATTTCTTCACGAGCATTCTGTGCTGCAGCATAGAGTGCAAAAAACAGAAGGAATAAGGAAAATAATGTTTTTTTCATAGATATAAATGCTTATTTTTTAACAAGATGTTGACAAAAGTAATAATTTTTTTGCGAATCATGTTTTTTTTTAATATTTTTTTGTAATTTTGCAAACAGAATTGTAAAAATCTAACATATACAACAAAAAACAAAAACTTATGAAAACTCTTTTGTTAATCTCAACACTTCTATTCAGTGTTGGAGCCAGTGCAGAGGAGAATTGTATTCCGGAGGAAGCTGCTCCAACAGTGGAGGAAGCTTTGGTAAACAGCGACAGCCCTTTGGAGTATCATTCTTCCAACATGTTTGAGATTCCGTCTCAGAAAGTAGTTCTTGACCCAAATCTTGCTACTGCTATAGGTAGTGAAGCAAGCAGGAAGGCAGCAGAAAGCAAGTATGGTGTTTATACCCCACTTAAGGAGTGGGAGATAACATCTGTACCACTTATTGCTTTTGGTTTTATTGCAAAGGCTGACAAGAAGAACTTCCGTGCAGCTCGTAACAACTTCATCCCTTCTTACAAGAATCGTATGGATGACTGGTTGCAGCATGTACCATTGATTGCAACAACAGCGATGAACTTTGCTGGCTATGAAGGTCGTAGTGATCATTGGCGCTATCTTGCAAGTGGTGCAATGTCTTATGGATTTATGGCTTTGTTCACAAATGTCATAAAATACTCTGCTAAGGAGATGCGCCCAGATGGTTCTACAGCAAACTCATTCCCATCAGGACATACTGCTACAGCCTTCGTTGCTGCTACTATCATGCATAAGGAGTATGGTTTGACACGTTCTCCTTGGTGGTCTGTTCTTGCTTATGGTTGCGCAACAACAACAGGTATCATGCGTACACTTAATAACCGCCACTGGATAAGTGATATCTTGGTTGGTGCTGGTATTGGTGTAATTTCTACTGACCTGGGTTATATGCTGGGTGACTTCATATTCAAGAAAAAACATATCTTGAGAGAGCCTCGTCAGGGTGCTGGAGATATGTGGCAGAATCCAAGTTTCTTCAGATTAGAGCTGGGTATGCAGTTCTCGAACAACCTGAATTTGCCAACAAATACTTCTTTCCTCACATACACAAATCTGTATGACGATAATATGAATGATGAATTCTATCAGGTAAATCGTAATGGTAATCCTTTCCGTATTCCTGATAATTACAATGCAAAAGAGCGTACATACAAGAATTATGGTGAAGCAGGTCCTGCATACGGAGAAGGTGTATCACCAAAGATTAAAGTAGGTACAGGTACCACTGTTGGTGCAGAAGCTGCATACTTTATTAATAAATATATAGGAGCAGGACTTCGTGCCCGTATTACAACAGCTCCTGTTACTGCAGAAGGCCTGTATTCTTATGATGACAATATGAATCGTCGTTATAACTCTTCTTCTGTATCAGATGTATGGTCTCTTGTTGACGTAAATCTTGGTGTATATGCTGCATGGCCAATCAGCCCAAGGCATAATCTGAACTTCAAAGCTCTTTATGGACGTCGTTTCTTTGGCTCTTTGGACCTGATGGCTGCCTATGATACACGATTTGTTAATCAGAAGACAGGTGAATCAAGAGATGTTACTATATATGGTGATGCAATGTACATAGACAAGACAAATGCTGACGATTTCACCGTTGGTGTTCACTATACATATTCTTTGAAGAATGGTGTTGCTGTCAGCGCTTTCTTTGATTATGATTTTGCAAAGCCAGAGTTTGACGTAGAATACAATCCTTACAACCTTGATTCTCAAAAGATGGCAGCAACATCATCAAAATTCAGTTTCAAACAACGTATTAATTCCTACACCCTTGGTGCCTCAATGACGGTGTTGTTCTAAAAAAGTTAAGATCATGAAAAAGTTTTTGGAAATATTAAAATATGCACCTTGTTTTGCTTTGTCATTGATGCTTATGACAAGTTGTGACAAGGAAGCCGATAAGTTAAAGATAGAAACAAGAACTCTGGATTATTCAGGTACGTTCTTTATGTATTTGTACTCTACAGATATGACTTCTGTAGAAGATTATATGAATATTGATATAGATACTGTACCAGGTAATATCAAGATAGACGTTTCTAATGATGGATATGCAGTAGCGAATTTTGTTCCAGGACGTGAAATACGCTTGGCAACTCCATTCTTCGAGAGAGTAATAGACGGTGATGGAGGTTATGCTGAGGATAGTGAAGGAAATTATATCTACACAACAACACCTTTGGAAGTTTATGAGAAAAGTCCTATACTTAAATTGTACAATGCTGTAAATGAAGATACTAATGTAACAGATAATGAGAAAAAAGATTTGAGAAAATTGCTTTGTGAGATAAAAGATACCATAACAATTTCTCCATTCACAACATCAAGAATTCCATTGATACAGCAGGGGGCTTCCATTGCCAGCTATGATTACGAGCAAAACTCTTTCTATAGCAAATACACTCTTGGAGATGTAGCTTATTCTCATAAAAGCAGTCTTGCTGGTGTAATAAAGTATGTTAAGCAAAATCTTCTTGCCAAGATGGCTGCTGACAAAAAAGCTACTGCAGAGGCTGCTATCCAGAAGATTGTTTCTATTAATTCCTCAGCTACTGGAAAGATGAGCAATGTATGGGGAAGACTGACGTTACAGTATATGAACAATTACTGTGACTATGACATGCGCATAGAGTCGGAAAAAGAACGTCCTAATGAGATGCTCGTAAATATTTCTAAGATATTGTATGGAGAAGATGCAGAAGGCAATCCAGATATAGATCTTTGGTTCCTTATTTCGTACGTAGGACATATGGGAGATTCAAGCTTTGATTGGGTAGAGCAAAGAGAAGAAGATTAAAAATAAAATGCTAAACTCACTTTGCAAAAAGTCATAAATATCGAAAGAATCTTTGCTTAGTGTTTATAAAAGTCCTTGAAATGTTTTGCGTTTTGGGGACTTTTTTGTATCTTTGCGGCAAATTCGCATTTAAGGTAAATAATAAAATTAAAATTATGGCAACATTAGATTTGACAAAGTATGGCATCACTGGTTCAAAGGTGATTGCTCACAATCCTTCTTATGAGTTCCTCTTTGAGGAGGAGACAAAGGCTGGGCTGACAGGTTTCGACAAAGGCGTAAATACTGAGCTCAACGCTGTTAACGTAATGACTGGTATCTATACAGGTCGTTCACCTAAGGATAAGTATATCGTTTGTGACGCACAGAGCAAGGACAAGGTATGGTGGACAACAGAAGAGTATAAGAATGATAACCACCCAATGTCTGAAGAGGTTTGGGCAAAGGTTAAAGAAATCGCTATCAAGGAGCTCTGCAACAAGGAACTGTATGTTGTTGACGCTTTCTGTGGTGCTAACGAGGCAACTCGTCTGCGTGTTCGTTTCATCGTTGAGGTTGCTTGGCAGGCTCACTTCGTAAAGAATATGTTCATCCAGCCTACTGCTGAGGAACTTGAGAAGTTCGAACCTAACTTCGTAATCTACAACGCTTCTAAGGCAAAGGTTGAGAACTACAAGGAACTCGGTCTTAACTCTGAGACTTGTGTAGCATTCAATACTACCAGCCGTGAGCAGTGTATCATCAACACATGGTATGGTGGTGAGATGAAGAAGGGTATGTTCTCTATGCAGAACTACTACCTCCCACTTCAGGGCATCGCTTCTATGCACTGCTCTGCTAACACAGATATGGAAGGTAAGAATACTGCTA
>CAMJIL010000028.1 GCA_946405805.1 uncultured Prevotellaceae bacterium
TTCTTTACCGTTGTAAAGGGATTAAAGCCTCAAAACTGTAGCAAACATCCCCCAATAAAGTCTAAACAAACGCTATACCAGGTCTATACCAACTCTATACCAACTCTATGGTAAGTCATGGGTAACTCCGAGGTAACTCCCATACATCTACCAAGCAACTCTGGTCAAACTCCCAAGTAACTCCCAATGTAGAGAGGAAGGAATAAGGGTGTTATAAGGGCGTGATAAGGTAGTGACAAGATAGTGACAAGATAGTGAATGGATAGTAATGAGCATGAGAATGGCATAAGAAATTATACCATAAGCTATGACATTTGTGCGTCCGCCGATGCGCACAATTTTGTCCGCCGAAGAAAAGAAAAGCCCACGCAGAGTTGAGTTCTACGTGAGCGATGTTATACTTATTACTATTACCACTACTAGTCTTAGCGAGTCATCCCACCACTGCCTTCAACATTGACGCTTTCGAAATATATTGATGGATGTTCAACATCAATAATACCACCATATAAATAAGTTGGTACTACTTTAAAGATAAATGTGTAGTTTTTGTTGGGTTCCCATTGGGTAATGTTTTGTAGGCCAATATTAGTTATTGTTTTCCCAGTAAAAGTCTCACCAGTTCCGTCATCAGAAGTTAGAGTATAATCAACTTCTACAACCATCTGTGGATTTTCATTGGCATCCTTAAAATAAACGTTTGTGTAGCTACCATCAGTTTTGTCAAATGTTATGTCGCTATTTGATTCCTTTAAAGTGGTACCTACAGAACCAAATTCCGCAACTCTTAAACCTTCTACATTAATCTTATCAATCTTGACAGAATAGCCAGGCACTTCTTCATAGAAGCCAAATCGAACACCTGCCTTTTCCAATTCTAAGTCTTCGTCCGGGAACTTGCCATTTAGTATCTTGTTCACGATAAACATCGCATCAGGCATGTTTACTGTGCCGTCGTTGTTTACGTCACCACGGAGGCCACTAGTGCCTAAATCAATCTCCTTGGTTGCTACATCAGAATTCTCAAAGCCATCTTTCTTAGCATAGACTGACACTTGGAGTTTGTTTGGCATGCTAACTGCTGCGCCCTCTTCATATGACTCTGAAGGAGTTGAGAAATTGCATACAAATCTAGCGCCCTCTGTTTCACTGCTAAATGACAACTTTCCATTCTCAAATATGATGGTAGGAGTTGCACATTTCTCTTTATAATCCTCTAAAGGCAATATCTGGGCTGCATTCTTCCAAGGTGCAGTTGACTTGTAAGCATCTACTGAAGATGCAGGAACATAAAGAGTGACATAATCAATGTAAGAGTTCTCAAAAGCATTACGACTTGCAACAGGAACATTCTCTGCATAACAATATATTTTTTCTAATTTGGGAATATTGGCAAAACCATAATCTTCTATTGTTGTCACCCTATTTGGGATAGTGATAGAAGTAAGATTTGGACAACCAGAGAATACATAACTTCCTATAGATGTTACATCTTCTCCTATTATATATTCCTCTATTTGATTGCCAAATTTATTCTTTAATGGGCAGTCTGAGTTTTTATACGATGAAGAGACGTAACTACTAATGATAACTTTTGTAAGGCATGTACATTCTCTAAATACATCTCCTGCTATATCCACACCTTTACCAATAGTTATTGAAGTTAGGTTTGAACAGCCACTAAAAGCGCAATTCCCTATCCATGTTACATTATCGGGGATGACAATAGAAGTAAGGTTTGAGCAGTACGAGAAAATATAATCCCCTATTTCCGTTACATCATTTCCTATTATATATTCCTTTACTTGACTACCGAATGTATATTGTAATGAATTACTCGAACTATATTTTGATTTTGATGCGATAGCATTACTATTTAATACGACTTTTATAAGGTTAGGGCATTCATAGAAAGCATTGATTCCTATTGATGTCACACTATTGGGAATTTCAACAGAAGTAAGGCTAGAACAGCTGGAAAAAGCATAATTTCCTATTGATGTCACACTATTGGGAATTTCAACAGAAGTTAGACTTGAGCAATTATAGAAAGCATTGATTCCTATTGATGTCACACTATTGGGAATTTCAACAGAAGTTAGACTTGAGCAATTATAGAAAGCATTGATTCCTATTGATGTTACACTATTAGGAATTTCAATAGTAGTAAGGCTGGAACAACTATAAAAAGCAGAATTTCCTATAGATGTCACGCTGTTAGGAATTGTTATAGAAGTAAGGCCAGAGCAATTATAGAAAGCATAATCTCCTACTGATGTTACATTATCTCCAATAACAAATTGCTTTACTTGATTACCAAAGATGCTTCCTATCGTAGAATTTGAACTATATGATTTTGATACGATTGCATTATTATTTAGAGTAACTTTTGTAAGATTATGACAACCATAGAAAACACTATTACCAATCGATATAACACTATTGGGAATAGTGACGGAGGTGAGGTTAGAACAACCAGAGAAGGCGTTGCTTCCTATTGATTTTATATCATTAGGAACAATAAAAGTTTCTTGATTACCATAATATCTTGTTAACACACCATCCTCAACATAATAACCTAATGATCTATCTTCAACAATGGTTGCACCCCAATAATTATTTGCTTCAGCATCTAGTGAACTGTTGTTAATAAAATCATTTTTTTCAAAATAACAGCCAGTGAACGCACTACTTCCAATACTCGTCACGCTGTTGGGGATGGTGACGGAGGTAAGGCCAGAGCAACCATAGAACGCCTGTTTTCCAATGCTCGTCACGCTGTTGGGGATGGTGATGGAGGTGAGGCCTGAGCAACCATAGAACGCCCAATTTCCAATGCTCGTCACGCTGTTGCCGATGGTGACGGAGGTAAGGCCAGAGCAACCATAGAACGCATACCCTTCAATGCTCGTCACGCTGTTGGGGATTTCAATGGAGGTAAGGCTGGAGCAACCAGAGAACGTACTACTTCCAATGCTCGTCACACTATTGGGGATTTTAATAGATGTAAGGCTGGTACAATTTTCGAAAGTCCTAGATCTTATTGATGTTACATTATTGGGAATTGTGATAGAGGTTAGGTTAGAACAACCACAGAATGCACTTTCTCCTATTGATGTCACACTATTGGGAATTTCAATAGAAGTAAGACCTGAACAATTATAAAAAGCCTCATCTCCTATTAATGTTACGCTGGTAGGAATGGTCACAAAGACGACTCTTGAACAACCTGAGAAAGCACAAATGCCTATTGATGTCACGCTATTAGGGATAATTACTGATGTAAGACTTGAGCAACCAGAAAAAATACCGTTTCCTAAAGATGTCACCTTGTTAGGAATAGTGATCGATTTAAGGCTTGAACAATTAGAAAAAGTACCATTTCCTATTGATGTCACACTATTGGGTATGTCTATGGAGGTTAGGTTTTTACAATAATTAAAAGCATAATTTCCTATTGATGCAACACTGTTGGGAATAATTACAGAGGTAACATCAGTGCAAACATTAAACGCACAATCTCCTATTGATGTCACACCATCAGCTATTTCAATTGATTTTATGTATTGCCTAGACCAAGGGGCAGGATTATTCTGTTCATAATTACTCATTGCTCCAGTACCATATATTCTTAAAACTCCAGAGAAAGAGTCAAAAGAATAGTTTACATTATCTCCACACACACCCTCTGTGACTGCTGCATTGATGTTTAAGGCACTTAAAATGCAAATGAGAAATAGTAATGATAGTTTCTTTTTCATATCTTGGAGCTTTTAGTTCTTAATTTATTAAACACAAAAAAAACGTGGACAAATTACTTCGTCTACGTATTCAGAGGTATTGGGGATAACCTTACTATCTTAAACGAGTAAATGCCCACGCCGATTTGGCGTGAACTATCTACTTCAGTTCTTGATAGTATCATCTAATTCCCCAATTATCTGAATACAAGAATCAAAAGTGGATGTTCAAATCCTATATGTCTTTAGTTTATTTCGTTTATATCATAAGCATTTGCTTTTTAGTTGGTTATTATTGGTTGAAGTACTGTCCACTAACGTGATTGTTTGTAATTCGAGTTACGAAATATGCTTCTTGTCTTTCCTCGAATATAATATACCACGTAGTATGGTTGCTTCTATTATACGATATGTACTTAGCATCCGAACCATATCTGAGGAAATGCTCTGGTACATCTTTATGGGGGTATGTATGAATATGCTCATTTATATATTCCACGAGGTCTTCAACATAGGAAACGGCATAATCAAATGTACTCAGATAATGTTTTTCCACAAGGATTCTAATCAACTGGAAAAGGTCTTCCTCTACGTCTGGGGCAAAGAGTACCTGCTTCATTGGAATAGGCCCTTGATTCTAGGACGTAAACGATTTAGGAGCTCCTCGCCAGTTATGGCACGACTAATATCGCTTCTGGTGTTAATCATGTTGACCAACACAGCCTCTTGTGCCATCTGTGGCTCTTCTTCTATTTGTTCATATTTCTTCATTTCCTATTATTTAGATTTCTGAGTGCAAAGGTACGATTAAGTTATGAGAAATACAAATAAAAAGACATTTTTTTTTATTTTCATAACGGAGTACCTTAGACCGACAGGTCAGAATTACAACTATTTTTCAAACTGACAAAGAAAATTGTAAGATTTTTCAAAAATAAGTTTTCTCTGTAGAGAGAATATGTTTATTGATAGGTTTCGTTTAAGGCTTTGAAAGGTAACAGTCTCAAATCTCAAATCTCAGTTAAAAAATAATGATACCCATCAAATGAAAAATACCATCTCTGAGTCTCGTAACTTATTGATATATAATAATATAAATATTAATATATATATATTATAAGGAAAGAATGGGTATATTAAAAAACAACTGAGACTCTGAGACTGAGACTGCAATATATACTAATTACAAACCAACTCTCTAAAAAGCAATGACTTACGATTTCTTGCTTGTGCTGCTTCGGCAATGTTATGACCTATAACAGTCACAGATATAATGTAAATTACCGCTCTAAAAGGCCTGTATTTTAGTGTTTTTATCTCATTTTTGTGTACTTCTACCCCCACATCATGAAAAATTGGTGCTCGAAAAAATTGAGACTTTGATACGATTTTGTGTAGTTTATAGTCGAAAACTGAGAGTTTTATTAGCTTAATAGCTTAGTTGCTTAGTAGATTAAGGTTGAAAATTGCAGACTCCTCGAGGTGACATGTGTAGCCTCCTGGGGGAAACACGTGCAGACTCTGGAGAGAGCATTTATTTTTCAATAACCTGCCTCTATTGTTCAATAACCTGCCATTATTAGCAACTAAGGACGAGCCATAACCTCGTGAGCTGTGAGCCGTAATCTCGTCAAAACTATAGTTGATAGTTAAAAGTTAAAAATTAAAAGATATTTTTCTGTTTCGTTATTTATTTGTATCTTTGCACTCTCTTTACGCAAAATAAATACATATGCCACAAAAACGGTTTCATAAGCATTTTGATACCAAGGGGCCACAGCTCTATTGGATTATCTTTGCATACATCATTATTGGGTGGTTCCATCCTGTTATAGGATTGCTTGCCTTGATATGTATGATTGGACCTGTGCTGACTTCCATCTGGCGAGGTCGGTTCTGGTGCGGAAATGTATGCCCTCGTGGAAATATGTATGATCGCTTGCTGTCAAAGTATTCTCCACATCGTCCGATACCAAAGTTTGTCAGAACCTTTGGGTTCCGCCTGTTTATGGTGTTCTTTATCTTCACCATGTTTGGCATTCAGTTGAGTCAGGCTCGCTGGAGCGAAGGAGGAATGGCTATGTGGAGCGATATAGGTCGGGTATTCTGGACCATTATTGTCATGACAACTGTTGTGGGTATCATCCTGTCGTTTATCTATGCTCCACGCACATGGTGCAGTTTCTGCCCTATGGGAAGCATATCCAGCTGGGTGGCACCAAAGAAGGCTCCTCTGCCAAAGGTTTTTACTAATGTTCATGTGTCGGGTGAGTGTGAGATGAAGTGTAAGCAATGCGCTCGTGTGTGCCCAATGCAGCTGACTCCTTATGAGTCTCGTGGCGAGGAAATAGGGTATCTGCATCCGGATTGCCTGAAATGCAACAAATGCGTCAATGCCTGCCCGCTTAAGATAATTGAGAATTGACAATTGATAGTTGATAATTAAGAGTTAAGAATTAAGAATTGAGTAATGAACAGCATTCTAATTGTTTTACCAATACTGACATTACTGATGTTTGAGTTGGGTCTTACGCTCCAGCCTTCTGACTTCGTACTTATCGCCAAACGCCCAAAGGCTATGCTGACAGGTATGTTTGGACAGCTTATCATCCTTCCCATCATAGCATGTGCATTGGCATTCTTATTTTCATTGCCACCAATATTCTTTATAGGAGTAATGCTTATAGCATGCTGCCCAGGTGGTTCTTCGAGCAATATCTTCTCAATGCTGGCAAAAGGTGATGTAGCTCTATCAGTATCACTTACTGCTGTCAGTTCTGTTATCACTCTGTTTACTGTTCCTGTCATCATGGAATGGACCACAGAATATGTTGGAGCAGCAGTAGGAGTACATCTGCCAGTAGGAAACCTGCTGATGCAGAACCTTATTACCATGTTGCTGCCAATAGTACTGGGCATTCTTTGCCGTCTGTATATGCCTACAACAGCCACAAAGATAGACAAAGTACTCTCAAAACTGGCTTTCCCTGCACTCATGTTGCTGGCAGGTATATTCTTTGTGCAACACTATCACACCATTGTTGACAACTTTGCCCTTATTGGTATGTGTGTTGGCATATTGCTTCTTATTGCTGTAAGTATTGCGTCAGGCATTTCACGCCTTGTGGGTCTCAATACCAAAGAACGTCGCACCATCGTCATAGAGGTTGGCATGCAGAATGCTGCACAAGCCATAGCAGTAGCATCCAGCCCATTTATATTCAATGACGGCAGAATAGCAATTCCTGCTATCATCTATGCTTTGCTGATGAATGTAGTTTTGCTCACTTATGTGGGAATTATTAAACGATAACGAAAGACGAAAAACGAAAGACGAAAAACTATAACCTCGTACGAAAAACAAAACCCTAAAAACAACAAACAAAATGAAAAAGATTATTATTTTTGCGCTGGCCTTGATAATGACAGGCAGCATTCAGGCACAGGACGTTATTACTCTGCCACAGCCTGAGGTTTCAAAACTCTCAATGTCTCTTGGAGATGCTCTCAAGCAACGTCGCTCTGCACGTAGTTATTCTGAGCAGGAAATAAGCCTGCAGACTCTCTCTACCATCCTTTGGGCTGCCTGTGGTGTCAGCGACCCTAAGACAGGAAAGATTACTGCTCCTTCTGCTATCAATATGCAGGACATCAAGGTTTATGTTTGCTCAAAAGACGGTGTATGCCTTTATAATGCAAAAGCAAATACCCTAACGAAGGTGTCAGGCAAAGACATACGCGAAGCTATTGCTGGCAAGATGCAGCCATTCGCAAAGACAGCTCCAATATCACTCGTATTGGTTAGCACAAAGGATTCTGACAGATTCCCTAATGATAAATATGGTGCTATGGATGCAGGCTATGTATCACAGAACATCTATCTGGCTTGCACAGCACTCGGTATGAAGACTGTAGCAAGGGCTATGATGGATTATGATACCCTGAAACAGGAATTGAACCTTCCAGAAACGTCATATCTGGAGCTCAATCATCCGATTGGATATTAGTTAGTTGACAGTTGATAGTTGATAGTTGATAGTTGACAGGTTAAAGGTTAAAGACCTGAATGCGCCCAAAGCGACCTGTGATGTCAAGCCGATGTTGCTTCTGCGAAGAGGCTTAGACAGAACGGAGAGACCTTGGGAGTATCGACGAAGTCAAACTTGAAACCTGAAACTTGAAACTAAAAAGGGGCGACATCGCCTCTTTTTTTTTTACTTAATGCACAACTGCTTTAGGTCGTAGTAAGAACCGTTATAGATATTAAAGTCAACATACCCCTTTATGCCTGGAAGTCTTCCTGCATCGGTATGTTGCCAGAATTTCCAAGGACCTTTATACTTCATCTCTGATACATAATAGTGGGCTATCCAATAGGGATAGTCATCAAAACGTGCATCAGAGAGGTATTTCTCCTTGAACTTATGGTATGTATAAAGTATTGGCTTTACGTGGTAACGGTCTTCCACGATATTCAGCCATGTAAGAATTTCTCGCTGGAAGTCTTCTGTTGACATATCTTCCGGCTTATGCTCCACATCGAGCACAGGAGGCAAGTCTCCTTCTTCGAGATGTACTTTCTGCAGGAAGAAAGCAGCCTGTTCGCGGGCAGAAGATTTTGTGCTGTAGAAATGGTATGCTCCACGAATGAAACCATATTCGCGAGCCTGGTAGAAGTTATCCTTGAAATTCTCATCTATGAGATTGCTGCCTTCTGTGGATTTGATAAAGACAAAACGCACAGGGGCTTTCTTTATCATAGCATTACGCAAGCGCTCCCAATCAATCTTATTCTGATAGTGTGACACATCAATGCCACGAATCTCATAGCCCTCTCCTTCAGGATAGTTGCCGTCGCCATATAAGGCACGCCAACGATAGTTTGTCGAGCCGACAAAGAAATAATAGAAGAAGGCTACATAAGCTACGAGAACGAAAAATACCCCCATCCACCACCATTTGCTGTGTGGCTTCCGAGGGTATTTTCTATAGAGCTTATGATAAATCAATATTAATCGAGTTCAAGCTTCAGAGTCTTTGTAGGCTGATCGCATACCTCTGAAGGACCAAAATACTGGATAGGACCAGGATAGCAGAAGCATGTATCCTTTGCCCATACCTCACGCTGTGATACGAAATACTGGAAAGGCTTACCGTCGAGCTCTACAAGAGCCTTACGGATAACTGGCTTCATCTCGCCATTACGCTTCTCCATATTCATCATCATAGTGATAGGAATACCACCAGCCTGCCATTCATCAATAGGACGGTTTGTCTTTGTTACTGAAGACATATAACCAGTCTTACCAGCAGCCATAAGCATTGAAGCATTGAAGCCAAGAGAATAGCAATAGTCAGCATCGAAGTTAGATGGTGCTGCACAACGTCCTTCGTAGCCGAAGAAGTGTGTCAGAGTGTTGAACTTACCATTAAACTTACCTTCATTCTTCCACTGCTCAAGTTTTACTGCTACCATTTCAGCGAGCAGCTTCTCAGTCTCAATGGCAGATACCTGTACGTTTCCGTGTGGGTCACGATCGAGAGCCAACTGACGAGCAACACCTACTGGCAGAGACTCAAAGATAGCAAGATTATCCTTTGAAAGATTTTCCTTCACAAATGCCATAGCACCATTCTGGTCGAGACCCTGTGCCTCTGGCTTTGCAAGAAGGTCATTCAGCTCAGCGATAAGCTTCTTGATAGCTGGGATAAACTCAATGATACCTTCTGGGATGAGGGCAACACCATAGTTCATTCCTTTCTCAGCACGAGCAGCAACAATCTTTGCCATATATGTCACAACATCGTCAAGAGACATATTCTTTGCCTCTACTTCCTCACCAATGAGGGTAATGTTTGGACGAGTCTGAAGAGCACACTCCAAAGTAACATGAGAAGCAGAGCGACCCATCAGCTTGATGAAGTGCCAATACTTCTGGGCAGAGTTACAGTCACGCATGATGTTACCGATAACCTCTGAATATACCTTTGTTGCTGTATCGAAACCGAATGATGTCTCAATCTCTGAGTTCTTCAGGTCACCATCGATAGTCTTAGGGCAACCGATTACCTGAACACCAGCATTGATAGACTTGTAATACTCTGCAAGAACACAAGCATTTGTGTTAGAGTCATCACCACCAATGATAACGAGAGCCTTGATGTTGAGTTCCTTAAGAATTTCCAAGCCCTTATCAAACTGCTCCTTCTTCTCGAGCTTTGTACGACCAGAACCGATGATATCGAAACCACCAGTATTACGATATTCGTCAATAATATCAGCTGTCAGCTCCTTATACTTATGGTCAACAAGGCCACCAGGACCCAGGATGAAGCCATAAAGTTTGTTAGCAGGATTCAACTTCTTGATACCATCAAACAGACCAGAAATAACGTTATGGCCACCAGGAGCCTGACCACCAGAGAGGATAACACCTACATTCATCTGTGCTGTCTGCATAGCACCTTCTACTGGTTCAAACTTCAGATATGGCATGCCATATGTGTTAGGGAAGAGCTTCTTTACCTCTTCCTGATCTGCTACTGACTGCGTTGGGGCACCCTCTACAGCCTTCAATGCTCCACGCAGAGCCTTTGGTAACTTTGGCTGATAAGCGGCACGAGCAATCTGTAATGCACTCTTTTCCATTTTTGTCTTGTTAATTTTGTTATATTTTTGTGTTAAAAAATCAAATTTGTTGCAAAGGTACATTTTTTTTTCTACCTTTGCAAAAGATTTTAATTAAAATGGTATTTATTTAACACTAATTATTATGAAAAAGCTTAAGATTGTTGCCCTCATAATGGGCTTATGTGTTGTATTTTCAAGTTGTAGCACATGGAATAACATGAGTAAGACAGGTCAGGGTGCCATCATTGGAACTGGCGGTGGTGCTGCTGTAGGTGCTATCATTGGTGGTATTGCCGGTAATGCTGCAATAGGTACTGCAATAGGTGCTGCAGTAGGTGCTGGAACAGGTGCTATCATTGGTAACCGTATGGATAAGGTTAAGAAGCAGGCACAGGAGCAGTTGAAGAATGCAGAAGTAGAGACAGTAAAGGACAACAATGGTCTGTCTGCTGTTAAGGTAACCTTCAACAGTGGTATTCTCTTTGCTACAAACAAGTATGACCTGAATGATAATAGCAAGATAGAACTGAACAATCTGGCTAACATCATGAGACAGAACAGCGATGTTTCTATTGATATCAAAGGTTATACTGACAATACTGGTTCTGACAAGATTAACAACCCATTGTCTCTCAATCGTGCACAGTCAGTCGCTAACTACCTCACACAGAATGGTGTACCTTACGCACAGCTCAAGAACGTGCAGGGCTATGGTGCAAGCAATCCTGTTGCAAGCAACGAGACAGCAGAAGGTCGTCAGCAGAACCGTCGTGTAGAGGTTTATCTGTATGCTTCTGAAAAGATGATTAAGGATGCTGAGGCACAGAGTAAACAATAAGTAAATTTCTATCCCTAAGAAAAAAAGTAGCCTTTGGGCATGAAATTCTTACGAAACATTCTCGCAGGGATAGTAGCAGCGTTTTTTGCTTCTACTCTCCTTGCGGTAGTTTTTTATAAGGTCTTTCCTGTTTGGGTAACACCTCTGATGGTTATCCAGTCAGTAAAGACCCATAGTTTATGGCACCACAACTGGGTGTCAATAGAGAAAATCTCACCAGAGATGCCTGTAGCAGTAATGGCAAGTGAAGACCAACGTTTCCTCACTCATCATGGTTTTGATTTTGATGCCATACAGACAGCAGTAAAACGCAACAAAAAGGCTGGACGCAATAAGTATGGCGCCTCAACCATCTCACAGCAGACAGCAAAGAATGTCTTCCTGTGGCCTGGACGCTCATGGGTAAGAAAGGGACTGGAGGTATATTTCACAACCTTGATAGAATTTATCTGGGGCAAGGAACGCATTATGGAGGTCTATCTGAACTCTATCGAGATGGGCGAAAACATCTATGGTGTTGATGCCTGTGCACAATATAACTTTCATGGGAAGACAGCATTGGAACTGACAAGGCGAGACTGTGCCCTAATAGCTGCCACCCTACCCAACCCTCGAAAATTCTCAAGCAGAGAGCCTTCTTCTTATATGCACAAGAGACAGGCTTTTATCCTTCGACAGATGAAATATGTTAAGTGGACTAAATGATAGCCAAAAGGCAGCAGTAGAATATATCGATGGTCCGTCACTGGTTATTGCTGGTGCCGGATCGGGTAAGACGCGTGTTCTTACATACAAGATTGCCTACCTCATAGCACAGGCAGGACTGAAGCCTTGGGAGATAATGGCTCTCACATTCACCAACAAGGCTGCCCGCGAGATGAAAGAGCGTATCTCACATCTTGTGGGAGAAGGTGATGTTAGGTATCTGAGAATGGGGACTTTCCACTCTATTTTCTCACACATCCTAAGAGTGGAAGCCGAGATATTGGGATATACAGGAGACTTTACCATATATGATGAAGCAGACTCAAAGTCTCTTTGTCGCACTATCATAAAGGAGATGAATCTTGATGAGAAGACATACCGTCCTGGGGATGTTATGAAACGTATCTCCAGCGCCAAGAATAGTGCTTCAATATCGAACAGAATAATAGGAAATACTGACAAGGAGACAAATGACCTGACTGCGATTTTTACAGAATATCAGGCAAGATGTCGGAAAAGTAATGCTATGGACTTTGACGACCTGCTTCTGAATACTCATCAACTCTTTGCCAACCATCCTGACATCCGAGAGAAATACCAGTCACAATATAAATTCATCCTTGTCGATGAGTATCAGGATACCAACTACATACAGCAACAGATTCTCCTGCAGCTGGTAAAAGATGGAAAGATATGCGTTGTGGGTGATGATGCACAAAGTATATATGCTTTCCGAGGTGCAAGAATCGACAACATCCTGAACTTCCAAAAACTATTCGCAGGAACAAAGCTTTTCAAACTGGAGCAGAATTATCGCTCTACACAATGTATCGTAAAAGCTGCCAACAGCCTCATCCATAAAAATATAAAGCAGATAGACAAAGATGTCTATTCACGCAATGAAGAAGGTGAAAAGATAAAGCTAAAGGAATTGTCTTCAGACAGAGAGGAAGCTTCTTTCATTACTGGTGACATCAAACGTAAAGTCAATGACGGAATGTCGTATGACAACTTCGCCATACTTTATCGCACCAATGCCCAAAGCCGTCCGTTTGAGGAGGAGTTGCGCAGAAATGGTATCGATTTCCAAATATATGGAGGTCAGAGTTTCTATCAGCGTAAGGAGATAAAGGATGTAGTGGCTTATCTCAGACTTATCGCCAATCCTGATGATGAAGAAGCATTTAAGAGAATCATCAACTACCCCACTCGTGGTATCGGAAATACTACAGTAAGCAGGATAAGTGCTGATGCTCAGGAAAGGGGCATATCATTATGGAAAGCAGCAACAGAGGTTCCTAAGTGTGCAGACTTCTGCCGCTTTATCTCTTCTATGCATGAGAATCTCTATAAGGTGGATGCATTTACGTTGGGAAAGGATGTAATTCGTCAGGCAGGTATTTATGACGATATCTATTCCAGCACAGAACCGGAATATCTCTCAAAGCAGGAGAATCTGGAGGAATTCATCAATTCGTTGAGGGAATTTGTTGAAACCCGCGAAGAAGAAGGTGAGCCAACGGATATGATGGAGTTTCTGAAAGATGTGGCATTACTGACAGACAGGGATATAGAACAACAGAACAAGGCAAGCGTAAAACTGATGACAATACATAGTGCCAAAGGATTGGAATTCCCTTGCGTATATGTAGTAGGAATGGAGGAAGATATTTTCCCTTCTCCACAGTCAACAGATTCACAACGCAGATTAGAAGAGGAACGCAGGCTTCTATATGTTGCCATCACACGAGCAGAGAAGTATTGTTTCCTCACTTATGCCAATATGCGTTATCGCTATGGCAAGATGGAATTCAGTGCCCCAAGCAGATTCCTGAAAGACATAGACAGAGACCTTCTCGATATCGGAGGATATGGCAGCAGAAAGACAAGTTATCCTGAAAGGCGACAGACAACATACTCAACACCACGAAACTTCAGGCCTATAGAGAGACCAGCATCTTCTTTCAGACCTGTAGAGCGTCAGTCTTTCAGACCTGCCAACATTACACAACCACAGGTTTCTCAAAGAACTGTCACAACAAGTTCTCCTACATTCCCGACAAGCAACAATAATGCCACCTTTAATGCTGGCGACCAGGTGATACACGAACGCTTCGGAGAAGGAGTAATAACTGCTATAGAAGGAGCTGGGGATAGCACAAAGGCTGTAGTAGAATTTGCTTATTCGGGAACAAAGAAACTATTGCTGAAATTCGCAAAACTAAAGAAGAAATAATTTTTACACAAGACACAAATATCTGTTATGAAAAATGTAAAAATGTATGAGCCAAATGATCAGATGATTTCTCTCATCCGAGACAATTATACAGTATTGCAGAATCTGTCTGCATTTGGCATCAGCTTAGGATTTGGTAACAAGACAGTACGGGAAGTGTGCGAAGAGCAGAATGTTGATACATTCACATTTCTTGCTATCGTAAACCTTACTATAAACGGATATCATTCTCATGATGATATTCC
Source organism: uncultured Prevotellaceae bacterium (assembly GCA_946405805.1). GTDB lineage: Bacteria > Bacteroidota > Bacteroidia > Bacteroidales > Bacteroidaceae > Prevotella. Next base: position 14,396 of record CAMJIL010000028.1, read on the forward strand.
TAATCTGGATGTTTTTACCCTTCTCAACTATTTAGAGGCTTCTCATAAATATTATATAGAATTCCAACTACCTTTTATCAGAAAGGAATTAGTTGAGGCCCTTGATGACAATAGCAAATTGGGAAAACTCATTATGAAGATTTTCGATGATTATGCTAACTTCATAAAACACCACATGAAGTCGGAAGAAGCAAATCTATTCCCTTATGTTGACAAACTTCTGCATGGAAACATCAAGGAAAATTATGATATCGAGACATTCTCTAAGCATCATGCCCAGACGGGTGATAAGATTAAGGAGTTAAAAAGTATTATAATAAAGTATCTGCCTTCTGACTCTAAAAGCAACCACCTGTTGACTGCTACACTTTACGATATCTTTAATCTTGAAGAATTGCTAAAACTCCATACTAATGTGGAGGATATGATATTCATGCCAGCAGTAAAGCATCTGGAAGAAAAGAAGAAGGCTCTCCTTAAAAATGCAGAAAACCCTATCAGCACCATAATAGAACAAACAACAGATAATGGAGAGATATTATCTGATCGCGAAAAGGATGTAATTGTAGGAGTTGTGCAGGGACTTACGAATAAGGAGATAGCAGAAAAGTTGTTTATTGCTCCTAATACAGTAATGACCCACAGGCGCAATATCGCTAAGAAATTACAGATACATACTGCTGCTGGTCTTACTATTTACGCAATAGTAAACCAACTCGTAGATTTGTCGAACGTAAAGTTATAAATCACTTTTTCAGGGAAGAAGAATTTATCCTTCCCTGAAGAAGTCAAGAGCCTCCTCTATCTCCTCCTTTGTAGCAGTCTGGTTGATGAGGATATCTCCAATATTTCCAAGAAGAGTGAAGTTTATGGTACCTGCGATATTCTTCTTATCGTGGGTCATCAGTTCCAGTAATTCCGGATAATCATTACATGTAATCGGTAATGTGCCATACACATCTCGGATATATGTAACACATTGACGCATAATGGATTGCGGAAAGTTACACTTAATGAAAGCAAGATATAATTCTGCTATCATACCAAATGCGACAGCATATCCATGAAGCAATGGTCCTGACAACAATCTTTCAGGATGTTTCATAGCCCACGATTCGAAAGCGTGTCCTATAGTATGTCCGAGATTGAGGGCCTTACGGATTCCATGCTCATGAGGGTCTTCTTCTACAATACGTTTCTTCACCTCTACACTCTCATGCACCATTCGCTGTAGCTGTTGCAAATCAGGCTTTAGAATATCAAAAGCAATAAGTTCATTCCACATCCTATCGCCTTCTCTGTTAATGAGTCCATGCTTCAGCATTTCTGCATACCCAGAGCAGATATTCGTCTCGTCGAGAGTTTTTAGGAACGAGGTATCAAGAATTACTTCCTTGGGGTCATTAAATACACCTATCTCATTCTTCAAACCACCAAAGTTAAATCCTGTCTTACCACCAACAGAAGCATCTACCATAGAAAGTAGTGTGGTAGGAATATTTATGAAATCGATACCTCTTTTGAATGTAGAAGCAGCAAAACCTCCAAGGTCTGTCACCATTCCACCACCAAGGTTAATGAGTAGAGAATGACGTGTGGCACCACCCTGTTGGAGCGACTCCCATACATGGGTAACAGAGGAGAGATTCTTCTCCATATCAGAAGCACCGATTGTTATGACTGTACAAGGAACATTACTGAGTCGTGCCAGATGGTCTTGGGCCTGTGGATAACAATATTTGATAGTGTTTGTGTCTGTTAGGACAAAGGCTTTGTCGTAATTCATTTGTTTATGGACTTCAATTTGTTACTAATATCTTCGAGTACTAATCCTGCGAGGGTAAAACCGAATATTCCTGTTATATGTGCCAGGCTACCATTGATGACAGCCTTATAGGAACATGTCTCGTCTGCTTCTCCAAGATTCTCAAGTGGTAATTCTTCGCTATATACACATAGGAAATGTCTTTTAGGAAAAGATTTAGCCTGACGCAAGCGCTTTCTTAGCAAAGCGCCAAAGGGGTCATTGCGCACCTTCCAGAAATCAGCCACTCTGACTGCTGTCGGATCTATATGAAGAGCTGCTCCCATAGATGAGAAGAATACTGGATATATAGGTTCTGCAGCATCCTCACGAGCTGGCAGAGAATTGGCATATAAGATAAGGTGTAGCTTATCTTTCAAAGAATCGATACAATCTATTATATAGTCATACTCCTGCAGATTAAACTTTTCAGCACTACCTGAAGTATATCTCTCACGAAGTGTTGTTATGGAAGCTTCAGGATTGATATCAAGCAGACGCTGGCGCATCACCTCTACCTTTGGCTGTCCTATAGTAGAAGATGTTGCCATCAGTTGTCTGTTAATATTCGTAGGACTTATCACATCATCATCTACAATCGTAAGATTTGTTATTCCAGAACGCACAAGACTCTCAGCACACCAAGACCCCACCCCTCCTACTCCGAAAAGGATTATGCGCACTTTCTGCGCATATTGAAGGAAGTCCTCACCAAGAAGTAATTGTGTCCTCTGAAAATTCATCCTAAATTATAACTTTTAACTCTTATCTTTTAACTTTTAACTTTAAAAGAGCAGTACTCCCTCTCCATTCATGCCGTCCATCTTCAAGGTAGCAGGTTTTGGAAGTTTTATGTGTCTGACATTCTTTGTCTCCTTTACGGCAGGAAGGCTGTCGAAGTATTCTCTGCTGAGCAAGTCAACAGTAAAATATCCCACACCTAATGATGTCAGGTTTTGGAAGAAATGCGTCCCCTGTGAAGGGTCAATATATTTGTTTGGCAGCAGTTCTTCCACTATCAGTTTTGCCCCAGAGATATTAGGCCATTTCACAGGTACTCCGAGCCATTCGTCGGAGCTGCCCCAACGTCCTGGGCCAACAAGGACATAACTCTCACCTCTTTCAAGGAAACCGTCATTTATCTGGTCTATCTCATCTTGAATGGATAATGCTGTTGCTCCTAAAGGCAGAGTTCCATCGTCAGGCATCTTTACATATACTATATCCTCCAAACCTTCTACAATCCCGTGTCCCAAAGAGTTGTGTGAACGCAGGATGCAGTCTTCATCAGGTATTGATAGCAGGTCCTCATTCAGTTCCTGCTTACTGTCCACTATCGGACGAATCTGCAATAGGTAGAATGTTGCTGTTCTATCATCATGCAGATTACATGCCACCTCTATTTCTACAGGGCGACGCATCTCTTCTGCACCAAGCTGCAATGATTTCTGCATTATATCTGCCAGAGGGAACACATCTGCCCCCAATACTCCTGCAAGAGATATTATCTTTCTTCCTCCTTCATAGACACCTGGACGGATGATGTTATCCACAGGGTCAAAGGTTGATGCAATATACTGTAGCGAACCATCTGCTGCAGCATCACTTACCATTCTGCGAGAGATATTAAAGCCATCATTGGTTTGGAAATTAAGAGTATGGTCAACAGTTTCATTAACATCCACATTCTCTTCCTGTGGCTTATTCTCAAGACATAGGAATGATGTTTGTGTTTGACGTAGGGCTATCTCCATTTCCGACAACTGCATCACTTGAGTAGGATGAGCAGGACACACACGAAGCGTCTGACCTCCATCAACAATATATTTTCCCAATCCGAGAGCAAGTGAAGCAATACCCTCTTCTGGTTTCTCCTCTCCTACTGGATAGTAGTTTATGGAACGCAGGACACCAGAGATATTCGGATAATAATAATTGCCATACTGCTGTCCTACAACCTCCTGAATTATCACAGCCATCTTCTCTTGATCTATGACATTCTGGGTAGCCGACATATATACCTTTGAATCGTGATAATAAACAGAAGCATATACACTCTTAATAGATTTTGAGAGGTTGCGCAACATCTCTTCTCTATTATCGCTATATGGTATCATATAGGTGCTGTATATGCCAGCGAAAGGTTGGTAATGGCTATCCTCCAACAATGATGACGAACGTGCTGCAAGAGGCTTGTGTGTTGCTTCTATCAGGCGATCCAAGTCATCATGTAATGAATCAGGAAGATCTGCCTGCAGGAATGCCTGTAATATTTCCTCATCTGGTATGTCGGAAAGGGCTATCTCCCACAGGTGGTTCTCGTTCATAAACTGGTCAAAGATATCTGTACACAACACAACAGTCTTAGGTATCATCACCTTCATATTGTCGTGCTGATGCAATTCTTCGTGTTTCTTTATGATGTTGTCCAGAAAAGCAAGACCGCGTCCCTTTCCTCCAAGCGAGCCATCTCCTATACGGGCAAAATGTGAATAGGAATCGAAGCGGTCTTTATTGAATACTGCTACGACGCCTAAGTTCTTCATGTGGCGATATGCCACAATAGCATCAAAGATAAACTGACGATGTGCTTCTACATCAGGATATTTATGCCACGTTATATTCTTCAGGAATTCTGATACTGGGAATATAGCACGCGCTGCCAGCCATCTGGAGATATGGTTACGTCTGACGTGGAGTTCAAGAGAATCTGCTGGTATAGTGAGGATATTATCCTGCAACTCTTTCAGGTTTTGCACCTTCAGCACCACCTCCTTTGTCTTAGGATTGCGGAAGCGGAAGTCTCCAAAGCCAAAATGGCTTGCTAGCAAATTATGAAGATCCACATCAAGTTTCTTTGAGTTTTTATCTACATAATGAACCCTCAGTTCCGGGTTTTCTGCCTGCAGCTTTTCTATATCCTCAGACGTTTCCATGATGAGTGGCAGATATTCATCTGCCTCACGAACAGCATTGAGAAACTTCATTCCTGCCATAGGGTCTATCTCACCATTCTTTGGGAAGCGGCAGTCGGTAATAACTCCGAGCATATGTTCCTTATAGCGAGAATATATCTCCCACGCCTCTTCATAATTTCTGGCCAGAAGCACCTTTGGACGTCCCCTCATGCGAAGCATTTCTGCTGTCATAGTAAGGGCCTCAGTAGCAAAGTTAAGGCTTTGCGTAAGGATATACTTATAGAGGCGTGGTAATATGGATGAATAGAAACGGATATTGTCCTCCACAAGCAGCAGGCATTTCACACCCGCTTCCTGTGTATCATTCTCCACATTCATCTTGTCCTCTATAAGCTTGATGATTGAGAGAATCAGTTCTGTATTTCCTAACCAACAGAAGACATAATCAAAGATAGAGAGATTCAGATTCTCCATTCTTCGACTTATGCCGTGTGAGAATGGTGTCAATACGACACATGGTGTATCTGGAGTTATCTCTTTCGCTGCCCTCGCTACATCAAAAGCATCATTGTCAGCATTACCTGGCATACAGATGATGAGGTCGTAGTGTAGCTTGCTGATAGCCTCCGAGGCCTCTTCTATCGTACATACCTGTGTAAAGGAAGGAGGATAGCGCAAGCCCAGCTGCATGTATTCCGAGAAAATCTTCTCGTCAACACGTCCGTCATCTTCCAACATAAAGGCATCATAGGGATTGGCTATGATAAGCACATTGAAGATGCGACATTGCATCAGGTTCAGGAAAGAGACATCCTTTAAATCCATTCTATCAGTTCCTCAGGTGTTACAAGTTTCTGTTCGCCTGTTGTCATATTCTTCAGCATCACCTTTCCCTCTGCCATTTCGTTTTCTCCTACGAGAGCTACGAAAGGAATATTTAGGGCATTGGCATAGCTCATCTGCTTTTTCATCTTTACGCTATCAGCATACACCTCTGTACGAATGCCTGCCTCACGACAAGCCTTTGCAATAGGTAAGCAGTAAGCAGCTTCTTTCTCGCCAAAGTTGATAAACAACAGTTGTGTGCCATTTATAGCCTCCTGAGGATACAGGTCAAGCTGATTGAGTACGTCATATATGCGGTCTGCACCAAATGATATTCCTACGCCAGAGAGTCCTGGTAAACCAAAGATACCAGTAAGGTTATCATAGCGTCCGCCACCAGTAATAGAACCTATCTGCACATCAGCAGCCTTTACTTCAAAGATGGCACCAGTATAATAGTTCAGGCCACGTGCCAAAGTGAGGTCTAACTGCAGTTCGTTCTTCAATATTCCATCACAGGTATTGAGTATGAAACGCAATTCCTCAACACCCTTCTGTCCTACCTCAGAGTCCTTAAGCACCTCTGCTATAGTATCGAGTTTCTGGGCATTTGTTCCCTGCAGGTTTATGATAGGTTGCAGTTTTGCTATTGCCTCTTCTGAGATGCCGTCATTACGCAGTTCTTCATTAACAGCATCAATACCTATCTTATCGAGTTTATCGATAGCTACTGTGATGTCGATAATCTTGTCAGCTTCTCCTATAGCTTCTGCAATACCTGTGAGAATCTTTCTGTTGTTGATTTTGATAATCACCCTTACTCCGAAACGAGAGAAGATGGTATCAGTAATCTGCATCAGGTCCACCTCATTCAGCAAGGAGTCAGAACCTACCACATCAACATCACATTGATAGAACTCACGATAGCGTCCTTTCTGTGGTTTGTCGGCTCTCCATACAGGTTGTATCTGGTAGCGACGGAAAGGCAACTGCAGTTCTTCTCTATGCTGCACCACATAACGTGCGAATGGTACAGTAAGGTCGTAGCGCAGACCCTTCTCGCAGAATTTTGTAGCGAGTTTCAGTGTGCTTGTTGAAGCAACCTCGTCTGGTGTCATTCCGTGTAGGAAATCGCCACTATTGAGAATCTTAAACAGCAGTTTATCACCTTCTTCGCCATACTTTCCCATCAATGTGGAGAGATTCTCCATTGCTGGTGTTTCTATCTGGCGAAAGCCGTAGAGTTCAAAGACACCACGAATAGTGTTGAAAATATAATTTCGTTTAGACATCTCAAGGGAACCAAAATCTCTGGTTCCCTTTGGAATACTTGGTTTTTGTGCCATTTACTTTCTTTCTATTGTTTGTTCTCTGTCTGGTCCTATTGAGATGATGGTGATAGGAGTTTCGAGTTGTTCCTCGAGGAACTTGATATAGTCCTTAAACTCCTGTGGGAACTGGTCCTCAGAGGTATATTTTGTCATATCCGTCTGCCAACCCTTCAGCTCTTTATAAACAGGCTCTATACCCTCTTCAATGCTGTAAGGGAAATCAGGAGTCTCAACACCATTCACCTTGTAAGCCACACAAGCCTTGATAGTTGGGAATGTATCAAGCACATCACTCTTCATCATGATAAGCTTTGTAACACCATTCACCATGATAGAATAGCGCAGAGCAACAAGGTCTATCCATCCGCAACGACGCTCACGACCTGTTACAGCACCATATTCGTGACCTATATCACGCATCTTCTGTCCTGTCTCGTCAAAAAGTTCTGTTGGGAATGGTCCTGCACCAACACGAGTGCAGTATGCCTTCATAATACCATACACCTCACCAATCTTGTTAGGACCCAGTCCCAAACCTGTGCAGGCACCAGCACAGATAGTGTTGCTTGAGGTTACGAAAGGATAAGAACCGAAGTCAACATCCAACATAGTACCCTGAGCACCTTCGCACAACATACTCTTGCCAGACTTCAGCATCTTATTGATTACATGCTCTGAATCTACCAGGGTAAACTGCTTGATGTACTCTATTCCCTCAAGCCATTTCTTTTCTACCTCAGTGATGTCATAATCAGTATAGTTCATGGCACGCAGAGTCTCCTCGTGACGAGCCTTGTGAGCAGCATATTTCTCCTCGAAGTTTTCCAGAATATCACCTACACGGAGACCTGTACGTGCAATCTTGTCAGAATAAGTAGGACCAATACCCTTACCAGTTGTTCCAACCTTGTTCTTGCCTTTAGAAGCCTCTATGGCAGCATCTAATACTCGGTGTGTAGGCATAATGAGGTGTGCCTTCTTAGAGATGTAGAGACGTGATTTCAGGTCATGTCCGCTCTTCTCCAAATCCTTTGCTTCGTCCATGAAGAGGTCTGGAGCCAGCACAACGCCGTTACCAATGATATTTACCTTTCCACCCTGGAAGATACCAGATGGAATAGAACGGAGCACATATTTCTCTCCATTGAATTCGAGAGTATGTCCAGCATTAGGACCACCCTGGAAACGTGCTATTACATCATACTTAGGGGTCAGTACATCAACTACTTTTCCCTTTCCTTCGTCGCCCCACTGAAGACCGAGGAGCACATCAACTTTACCTTGTGTCATGTTTTTTATATTGAAGAATTATTATTTTACCACACAAAACGCTGCAAAATTAATAAAAAAATGTCGAAAAAAGAAGAAATACATAAAAAACTTTAGTTTTTCTACCTGTTTTCGTCTTCGTTTTAGCTTTCGAACAGAGTCTTGTACAATAAATTATACAAAACTTCGTTTTATAACAGACTTATTGTATAAAAAATGACAAAACGACATATCATAATACTGATATCATTTCTGCTTACCTTATGTGGCGCCAAAGTGTCCGCACAAAATGAGTTTTTGCTCACAGGTAAGATAATGGACAATGATATGAATCCTGTAGAACTTGCCTCTGTCTCATGTTTGAGCCAAGGAAGAGCCACAATGACAAATATGAAGGGCGAGTTCTCCATCAATCTTATCTCAGCCGATTCTGTTGTGGTGAAATTCTCCATGATAGGTTATAAGAGCAAGACTCGTGTCTTCAGAAGACCTCGTGGCAGACAGAATATTCAGATTACCCTGTCACAAGACGAGACTCTGTTGGATGATGTCACCATAACAGAAAGACGTCGTCAGACAGGTGGTACTGAGGAACTTGACATTACTGATATGAAGATGGCACCATCTACTACAGGCAATGCTGTAGAAGAGATGATACAGACTCAGGCTGGTGTAAGTTCCCACAACGAATTGTCATCACAATATAACGTCAGAGGTGGTTCGTTTGACGAGAACTCTGTGTATATCAACAACATAGAGGTATATCGTCCATTCCTCATCCGCTCTGGTCAGCAGGAAGGTCTTAGTATCATCAATCCTGATATGGTACAAGGCATCAAATTCTCTACTGGTGGTTATGAGGCACAATATGGTGATAAGATGTCATCAGCCCTTGCTATACAGTATCGCAAGCCGCAACGTACAGAAGGTTCTTTCTCTGCCAGTCTGATGGGAGGAAGTGTTTACTTTGGCTTTGGCAATAAGAAATTCTCTTGGGCAAACGGCCTTAGATATAAGCAGACGAAAGCCCTTCTGAAGACCTTCGATACAACAGGTGAATATGACCCACGATTTATTGATTATCAAACATATCTCTCATGGACACCAAACCAACGTTGGCAGGTAGATTTCATAGGTGACATCTCGCAGTCTAAGTATAATTTCTACCCAAAAGATCGTGAGACAACATTCGGAACACAAGATGATATAAAGTCGTTCAAGGTATATTTTGATGGACAGGAGAAAGACCTCTTCCGCACTTATTTCGGAGCCCTTACCATCAAGCGTAACATCAATGCCAACACGGCCCTTTCACTCATCGGCTCTGCCTTCCATACCAAGGAGCAGGAGACCTACGACATACAGGGACAATACTGGCTCACACAAACTGAGACACAACAGAATCTGGGTGTCGGAACATATATGGAGTATGCCCGCAACTACCTTACAGCAAATGTAGGAAACATGAAGCTGCTCCTCGAGAATAAGAGCAAACATCACAACATCCAGACAGCCCTGAGCATAAGATGGGAGAAGGTGGAGGAAAACTCTCGCGAATACGAAATGCGTGACTCTTCAGGATATGTAATGCCTCACACAGGCAACAACCTGAATATGATATACACTATTGCTGCAAAGAATACCCTTAGTGCAAGGAGGATAGAATTCTATGCACAGGACGCGTGGAAGTTCACATCTCCTCAGGAGTCAAATCTCTACACCCTCAATTATGGCATTCGCTTTGCTAACTGGTCATTCAACAAGGAAACAATTATATCTCCTCGTGTGAGCCTTGCTGTAATACCTCATTGGAATGAGAATACCACCCTTCGCTTTGCAGCAGGTCTGTACTATCAGGCTCCATTCTTCAAGGAATTGAAGGATACCACAACTGTAAACGGAGTAACCTATGCCACCCTTAACAACAAGATAAAGTCGCAGCGAAGCATTCATCTCATTGCTGCCTACGACTTACGTTTCAAACTTGCTAACCGTCCGTTCAAGTTTACTACAGAGGCTTATTACAAGATTCTTTCAAACCTTATCCCCTACTCTATCAACAACGTCAAGATTACCTATAACGGCATCAACGAATGTAACGGATATATAGCAGGTATCGACTTCAAACTCTATGGTGAGTTCGTACCAGGAACAGACTCTTGGATATCATTCTCATTGATGAAGACTGGCATGAAATACAGGGGCTCAACTATTCCTCTTCCTACAGACCAGCGCTATGCCGTAAATCTCTTCTTTACCGACTATTTCCCAGGTACAGACCGCTGGCGTATGTCTTTACGTCTGGCCTTTGCTGACGGATTGCCATTCGGCCCTCCACATACTGACAACAATCGTCAGAAATTCCGTGCTCCAGCATATCAGCGTGTGGATATCGGTATGAGTTTCCGTGCTTTCAAACGTGAGAATCAGAAAGATAGACGTTTCAACCTGAAGAACATCTGGGTAGGTCTCGATTGTCTCAACCTCCTTGGCCATAACAACGTCAATTCGTACTATTGGGTTACAGACGTTACAAACCATCAGTATGCTGTTCCTAACTACCTCACGGGTCGCCAGCTGAACGGAAAAGTCACGTTGGACTTTTAATCATGCAAGAAAAATTAAAAGAGATAAAGCAGAGTTTCAGGCTCTATATGAATGGTGTTACCGCTCAGTCGCTTCGTGACAAAGGCGTCAACTACCACCTCAACTGGGGTGTCTCCCTGCAACATCTGCAAGAGATGACAGCAGAGATAAAGGCAGACTTAACCGATGCCCCCAGTGGCGAACTCTTAACTCCTCCCCTTGGGGAGGCTGGGAGGGGGTCTCTCTTCACTCTTTCCTCCCTTCTTTGGAAAGAAAACATTCGCGAATGTAAGATTCTCGCTACTATGCTGATGCCAGCAGACACTTTTCCTGCCGACCTCGCAATGCTTTGGGTAGAACAGACACCCACGCAAGAGATTGCAGAACTGGCTGCTATGAATCTCTATCAACACCTACCATACGCCAAAGATATGGCCCTGCAGCTCATTGCCCAGCCATACGAAATGGCACAACTGCAAGGCTACTGCATAATGGCACGCTTGCTGTCAACAAAGATGGTACTCAACGATAGCGAACTCAATGAATTCATTGACCAAGCCCACAGCACCTTTAAGTCATCCATCAGCCCTAAGACATCATCCATCGCTTTACGTCACTCCATCCTTAACGCCATCCAGAAACTATCCCAACACACCCCACATCTGAATGACTACTTTGAAGTAGCCTTCTTTGCTTAGAAAAATATGAAAAAATTACTTATCATTGCAACTGCTGTAGCAGTTGTATCATGCGGAAACAAACAGCAGTCTCAAAGACATCAAGATAATAACTCTTTCGTAACAGCTACAGACTCTGCTGTTACTGAGGAGTCTGCAGATAATCAACCTAATCAAAATGCTAAGGCTATAGAAAAGATTCAGGAATTCTACCAAAGATACGTTTTTGGCAGAGAAGAAATGACTCGCGAAGTAGCCTATAAGTATTGTACAAAGAGTTTAGCCAAGAAATTGGCAGATGATTACGACTATGATGGCGATGGCTACGCAGTATGGGACTTCCGCAGTGGTGCTCAGGATGGCGATAGTGATGTGCAGGAAGTAAACGACATAGAAGAGTTAGCAGACAATATGTATAAGGTCACCTATAATGATATGGGTCACAAAGGAGTCTGCATTATAACAGTTGTCTCTGAAGGAGACGACATCCTGTTCAACGAGATTGAGAACAAGCACCAATAATCTTTACCAGTAACTCTCCAGCCTTTTAGCGTCCTCTTCTGTAATATGCGTTACGGCTCCGTGTTTTTGTTCTGCGAAGCCATCACGTTTTGTTGGTCCGTCCCCAAAGTGTCCGAGGCTTTTGAACGTTTTGAAATCCGTTGTCTCCATGAATCCGAAGTTATGAGGTCTGATGCTGAAAATGTCATACATCAGCAACCATTTATCCTGTCCTATTATCTTATACATCGTAGGGGCCTCACATGACCTTGGTTCCACATCAATCTGTTGCGGCTGATACACATACCCCCTGTTAATATGTTCGCTGATAGCCATCTTTATGCCGCCAGGATTCTCTTGGGCACAATATGTCATGCAATATCTTCCGTCAGGCATAGGCATGATGTCAGCATCCAGAATCTGTATATTCTCGTCAGGATAAACAAATAGCAGCTGAGGTTCTGTCACCAATGATATAAAGTCATCATTAGCATACGAATAGTACAGTTTTGTCTTTCCCCTACCCGTTTCCCTTATTGTGAAATATACCATCAGTTTTCCCACCTCTGGGTCATAGATAGTCTCAGGCGCCCATGCACATCCTATGTCTCCAAAACGTTCTGGGAATAACGAGTCGATGCGAACAACAGTATGCGTCCAGTGGATGAGGTCCTTCGACTTCATCATCACCAATCCCCTGTTGTTTCCCCATCCATATTTGGCACCATCGCGTTCCCATTCCGTATCGCGATACCCCATGCGTTTGGCAAACAGGTGCAAGTCAGTAGCCACGATATAATATGTTCCGTCATTGCCACGATAGATGTGTGGGTCCCTTATGCCCCGCTGTTGTGCTATAGTATCGCCACTCACTACTGCCTTATCACCATTCAGCGCCTTCCACGAATAACCATCACGACTCAAAGCCATATGAAGGCTATGATCCGCATCCTTATGATACACCATAAGATAAGCCGCCAAAGGGCTGTCAGAAGCCTTCTTAGCAGATTTCTTAGCAGCCTGTACACCAACACACAAGCATACTATCAACGCAAAAAATATTAGTTTCTTCATAGTTCTTACCCTTTTTTATTCATCCCCAAGGTCGTTTATCTTCTACTCTCTCTCGTCCCGTTTTTTTTCTCGAGGATTCTATCCTCGGTATCCCTTTGCTCACCATCATTCGTCCCATCTCATTTAGGGCCACGAAGCGATAGCGCTGCGTATCGGTTGGTACATCCCTATAACTAAGATGCTTCGCTTCAGCTTTTCGTCGCAAGGTCTCCTCTGTAGCAGCCTTCACATCAGGGTGCGTATAGCTACTCTCATCAGGCTCCATCAGCAGCAGTTTTCCCTTTGAGCAAGCATCAAAATACACCCCACCAGGCTTGTAGTAATGTTCTTGCTGTGAGCCTTTTTTAGGGAAGCCATCGTTCAGTAACACTACCAATGGAAAGCCTTGCTCCCGCACCGCTCTGGCTATAATACGCTCACCCTTGCTGATAGCTGCTGTATATGTCACAGCACCATTATGCGCTGCCGCTATCACAGCATTCAGGCGTTCCTTTATCTGCTCCTCGCTGGCACTCCTCGACATCTCCACCTGTTGTCTGTCGGGCCAATCCAACAAGAAATGATTACCCAGTGTGGTAAATTGCAACCCACATACCTCCGTCTTCCTATGCATACGAAAGAGATCTGGATTCTGTTTGCGTTGCCACGCACGTTCCGCGTTAGCCTTCACATATTCTATCATTGCATGCAACTGTCCCTTATGTGTCAGCACACGGAAGTACGGCACTTCGTCATACAGGTTCTCCATAAATCCCTGCTGACGCGCCTCTGCCTTGCATCCCTGCATATATCCGCGCACAACCTCCTTTATGCTACGATGCATCGTCCTCGTCACTTGCAACACCATATGATGATGATCAGGCATCACCTTGTCCGCCAAGATTTTTATTTCAGGACACATCTCTAGCATCCTGCGTTGCTGATTGATTAGCACCCATCCTATACGAGTCTTATCTATTGTTGCCTCTGTACCATTATGCGATAGCGAGCCAAACAAAGGCTGTCGGGCATTAGCCACCATCGTAACATGCACGATACAAGGCTTACGCCACGCACCAGGCTGCAACCAAGTAAATGTCTCATGTTTATCTATGTGTCTACTCTCATTGTTCATGAGTGCAAATAAAATTTACATCAAAATGACAATACAACAATCATACATCTTCCCCTCTCTCTTGTCCCGTTTATTTCTCGAGGATTCTATCCTCGGCATCTCTGCTCACTCTACCATCTCTCGTCCCGTTTATTTCACGAGGATTCTATCCTCGGCATCTCTCTTCCCTCTTACATCTCTCGTCCCGTTTATTTCACGAGGATTTTATCCTCGGTATCCCTCTTCCCTCTACCATCTCGTCCCGTTTATTTCACGAGGATTCTATCCTCGGCATCTCTCTTCCCTCTTACATCAGACACCATCCCAAAGGTCGCCCAACTTCTCTACGACTTCTTCCGATAACAATTCTCCAGAATGGCCCTTCGCCCAATCGATTTCAGGAATAACCTTCTGTAGCTTTTTAAGGGAAAGGAGTGGCGTATCCTTTGGCTCTATGGCATTCATACACACCATATCCACATAACACCTGCGCTTATTAGAACCAGCCCAGTCATCACCAGTATATGGGTCAGAGAGGAATTGCCCCTGAAAGACAATACCAGCCTTGTCATCACCAGAACGCAGCATATAGAAGCTATCACCCCTTCGAGCCTCCTGCCACTCAGAGATGCTCCAATTCATGCGAAACATCCCATGCACCATATTCTCGAAGCATTCCTCATAATCCTTTTCAGTAAAAGAACTTATTGACGGATTCCAACGCATCAGGTAAGTCCTTGCATCCATTGACATCGGCACCACCTCAAAATCCACCTTCCAAATACAGCAATCACCCTCAGGGTCCTCTACAATAGACTTGTCAGCCTCTTGAAAGCGAAAGCGGATACCAGGCTCAGTATTCACATCAATGATACGAGTCAGACAGCTCTCCTCCCCAGCACTCAGCACCAGATAATCCAACGACCCTTTTATGGCATAAGGAAATACACCATCATTATATAAATAACAACTACGATAAGCTATAGGTTTCTTATCTATCACCAATATCAAATGTCCCTCAACAGTCTCAAGGACAAGGTTCTGGTTATGTTCTGTAATATCCAAGGTTATATTGGTAATCTCACCCTTATTAACCTTCTCTATTACCTCACTCTCCACCTCAAGGGTGATACACACGTCATTTATATTAATATCGTCTTTCTGCTGTTTCATAGGTTATGTATTTTATTACCTTTCTTCTGATTGCACTCTCTACAGAGTATTTGGAGATTCTCAGGTTCTGACGAGCCCCCTTTGGAAAATGGAATAATATGGTCAAGTTGCAGATTCTTTGTTGCTCCACATTCACGACAACGCCCGCCATCTCGCATATAAACAAAGCCAACAACATCTTGTGAGATATAAGGTCGTTTGTGCTCTTCATCAAACAATATGCCTTCTTCCATCAGTCTTTGTCGAGCAACTTGTTTCAAAGCAGTCTTTAACTCTGCTGCTTTTATTTCCTCCTTATATCTCTCTATCTGTAGCTCTTTTGCATACTCGTTTATCTCATCCTCATTATAGTTGAATTCTAAAACATCCATGCTATAACCAATATAATCACCTATTGGTACTAATAAGGTAAGTATGCAACGAGGTCTCCATTTTAAAACAAGTTTACTATATGGACTGAAAATATTTAAAACATTTACATCACCATTGCAGATAATTTTATTGTTTTTATCTAATGTCCTTCCTCTTACTGGATTAACTTGAAAATCAATATTATGATGTTCATACCAAGAACCTCCTATATCATAATGACATTCTTTGTGTGACTTCGTAGCAAGGATTTCTACACCTTCCCTAACTTGTTTTATATAGAACATATTATCGAAGTAGGAGAAGTATTTTAGTCCTACCCCTTTTCTGTAAACAACCTCATCTTTTGTTGGGTAAATATTACTTGCCATATTTTTCTCTATTCTTCAAACGGATAAGTTTCGTCGTAAATATCGCTGAGAAGTTTTTCCTTATAGAGCCAGTGAGCACCGGGGGCAATGTGCTTGAGTTTGTAGCCTTTCAACTTTGCAGAAAGCGCACTGATAGAAGTTTCCTCACCCTCATAACTGACTTTCCGCTCCGATATTATAGTAACGGAAACGGTTGGATCGTCTTTCCATGTAAGCACATCACCCTTTTGCATTCCCATTTCGTAGAAGTTGAGTGGTGGACGGTGAATCTGTGCCTTTGCCGATGCAGCCTTGTCGTCGTCGGTGAGGTCGTTTT
>CAMJIL010000029.1 GCA_946405805.1 uncultured Prevotellaceae bacterium
GCTTGGCATTGCTCATCTGGCTTAACGAAAACGTTCTTTACTTATTGATACAACTAATGAAGCAGAGGGGATGAAATCTCAGCTGAGGAAGTCGGCAACGACGTAGCTGGAGCCTCCGACATAAACAAAATCAGAAGCATTGGCATTACCTATTGCTGCAGCATAGGCGGACTTCACATCAGGGTATGACTCACCATGAAGATTTCGAGACTGTGCCAAAGACAGAAGCTTCTCTGAGGGAATGGCACGATGGGTGTCGGCCTGAGTGAAATAATAAATGGCATCATGGGGCAAGAGGTCTAACACAGCATTGACATCCTTATCGTCCACCATACCAAAGACGATATGCAACCTTCCTCCACAACGTTCTGCTGTCGTCCTAATACCTTCTGCCAGATATTCCCAAGCTGCGAGATTATGGCCTGTATCGCAGATGACAAGGGGCTGCTGCTGAATGACCTCCCAACGACCTCGGAGACCTGTGAGACTGACAACAGAGCTAAGGGCAGCAGAAACAGTCTTGGGACGCTCCCCTATCCCACAATGTTCTGACAACACCTTGATGGCATTGAGTATGGTATTGAGATTCTTGGTTTGACAGGTGCCCTTCAACACAAAGTCTGCAAGGTATTCTGGGGTGACAAGAGGTCTTTCCTCTGCAAAGAATATGGGAGCTTGCATCTCTGCTGCCTTACCTTCAAAAACAGGACGTGTCTCAGGGGTTGTCTCTCCCACTACAACAGGAACACCTGGCTTTATGATACCAGCCTTCTCACCTGCTATCTTTGCCAGGGTATCGCCAAGGAAGCCTGTATGGTCGAAAGAGATATTGGTGATGACAGACAACAGTGGTGTTATGATATTGGTGCAGTCAAGACGTCCTCCCAGCCCCACCTCGATGACAGCGATATCTACCTGCTGCTCTGCAAAGTATTTGAATGCCATTGCAGTAGTGAGTTCAAAGAAGGATGGCTGAAGGGGTTCAAAAAAAGGTCTCTCCTGCTCTACGAAGTCTATGACATACTGATGAGGAATCGGTTGCCCATTGACTTTTATCCTCTCATTAAAGTCCACCAAGTGTGGCGAGGTATAGAGCCCTACCTTGTATCCACACAGCTGCAGGTAGGCAGCCAGGGTGTGTGAGGTGCTTCCCTTGCCATTGGTGCCAGCGACATGGATGGTATTAAACTTCGTATGTGGGTGTCCAAAGTGTTCGTCAAGGGCAAGGGTGTTGCTGAGGCCTTCTTTATAAGCACCAGCTCCCACCTTTTCAAAGGCAGGAGCTACGTTATAGAGATATTGGAGTGTCAATGCATATTGCATAGTTTAGAGTTGAGAGTGTAGAGTTTAGAGGCAGTGGTAAGTTTAAAGTTTAAGGAGTTTAAGAGTTTAAAGGGGTTAAGCCTTTGACCTTTCTTTCAGTCGGGCGTGCAAACCCTTGGTGAAAGCGTCCCTTTGGGCCGAGCGGACCTTAGACCTTTGACAATGTTCAATTACCCAAAGTACGAACGGAGTTTGTCGAAGAAGTTGGTCTTTGTGTCTTTGTCACACTTGAAGTTTTCTGAACCGCGCAGGCCTTCGAGGGCTTTCTTCTCATCCTTTGACAATGACTTTGGCACAAACACACTTATGTTAACAAGGATGTCGCCATTGCCATAGCCATAACCCTGAACAGCAGGAAGTCCCTTACCACGCAGGCGAAGAGTCTTACCCGGCTGTGTTCCCGGCTCTATCTTCATCTTCAGCTTACCACCCTCAACAGTAGGTATCTCTACATCGCCACCAAGGGCTGCCGTTGGGAAGTCGAGAACAAGGTTATAGATAAGGTCTTTGCCTTCTCGAACAAAAGTGTCATTCTTCTCTTCCTCAATAAACACCTTTATATCGCCTGGCACACCATTTCTGCGACCTGCATTACCCTTTCCAGGAGCATTTACTATCATGCCGTCCTGAACGCCTGCAGGGATGTTTATCTCAACGATCTCCTCACCATGCTCAACTCCTTCGCCATTACACTTAGGACACTTGTTCTTGATGATTTTTCCTTCACCATTACAGGTAGGACAAACTCCCTGTGTCTGCATCATGCCAAAGATGCTCTGCTGCTGCTTGATAACCATACCTGAACCATGACAGGTAGAACATGTCTCAAGGCCAGAACCACCACTGCCATGACAGCTGGAGCAGGTGACATCTTTACGCACCTTGAACTTCTTGGTGACACCAGTAGCGACCTCCATCAGATTCAGGCGTACCTTCAGGCGCAAATCGGAGCCACGATGTACCTGTGGGCGACCTCCTCCGAAACCGCCGAAGCCACCGCCTCCGAAGCCACTGCTGAAGCCAGAATGTCCTCCAAAGATATCTCCGAACATAGAGAAGATATCATCCATAGAGAATCCTGCTCCACCACCAAAGCCTTCGAAGCCACCGCCTCCAAAGCCACCAGGACCATTGAAGCCGAACTGATCATACTGCTGACGCTTCTGATCGTCTGACAGCACAGCATATGCCTCTGCTGCCTCCTTGAACTTCTCTTCTGCCTCAGCCTTCTCAGCATCGCTCTTGTCACCCTGACGGTCAGGATGGTATTTGATGGCTATCTTTCGATAGGCCTTCTTTATGTCTGCTGCACTGGCTTTCTTGTCAACGCCAAGTACCTCGTAATAATCTCTCTTTGCCATTTATTGAATTGAAAATTGAGAATTGAGAATTGAAAATTAAACTTTCTACTCCACACTCTATTGTCCCACGGCGACCTTGGCAAAGCGTATCACCTTGTCGTTTAGGGTATAGCCTGTCTGAACACAATCTATCACCTTGCCCACTTTGTCTTCACCCATGCCAGGAACCTGTGCTATCGCCTCATGGTAATCGACATTGAAATCGACACCATCTGTCTCGATTTTCTTCACGCCAAGTGATTCAAGAGTCTTCTGGAACTTCTGGAAGATGAGTTTCATACCCTCCTTGATAGCAGCAGGGTCATCACTCTGGTCTGCCATAGCGCGTTCGAAGTCGTCGAGCACTGGGAGAATAGCCGTAATAGTCTTTTCACCACCTGCAAGAATCAGGTCTGCCTTCTCTTTCAAAGTGCGCTTGCGGAAGTTCTCAAATTCTGCCTGCTTATAGAGAGCCTGCTTCTTGAGTTCTTCTATCTGCTCTTCGAGAGATGGCTCCTTTGGAGCTTCAGCAGTCTTTTCCTCATCCTTTGCTTCAGATGATTCCTTTGCTTCTGCTTCTGCTGACTCTTGGTTCTCAGATGCCTCAGCAGCTGCCTCTGGGTTTTCTACTTCATTTGCTTTCTCTTCTAACTCTATATCCTTATTTTCTTTGTTTTTTTTACTCATTTTTACTTTTTACCTTCTGTTTTGCACTAATCCCACTACAATAAGTGTGCCATCTTTTAGTTTAGAGTGTAGAGTGTAGAGTTTATAGTCAGTTTAAAAGTTTAAGAGTTTAAGGAGTTTAAAGGTTTAAGCCTTTGACTTTTGACCTTTGACCTTTGACTTTTGACCTTTGACCTATTATTCGTACATCTTGGCTTTCTGCTCTTTTATCTGCTCATCATAGATATAGTCATCATAGGTCATCAGTTTGTCGATGGTTCCCTTTGGTGTCAGTTCTATGATGCGGTCTGCCACAGTATTGATAAATTCGTGGTCATGGCTGGCAAAGAGAATATTTCCTTTGAAAGTGATGAGATTATTATTGAAAGCCTGAATAGACTCAAGGTCGAGGTGGTTGGTTGGTGTATCGAGGATGAGACAGTTGGCATTCTTCAGCTGCATCCTTGCTATCATACAACGCATCTTCTCACCACCAGAGAGGACATTTACCTTCTTCTCAACCTCTTCCTGCTTGAAGAGCATACGACCAAGGAAGCCCTTCATCATCACCTCATTACCTGTGCCATATTGTGAGAGCCAGTCAACAAGGTTCAGGTCACTCTGGAAGAATGCTGTATTATCGAGTGGCAGATAGGCTGTTGTGATGGTAACACCCCACTTGTAAGTACCTCCATCGGCCTCACGATTGCCATTGATAATTTCGAAGAGGGCTGTCATAGCCTTTGGATTATGAGACAGGAAGACAGTCTTCTGACCCTTCTCAATATTGAATGACACATTGTCAAAGAGTACTGTACCATCCTCTTCTACAGCCTTCAGATTCTCTACTTCAAGTATCTGATTACCTGGCTCACGCTCCATCTGGAAGATGATACCAGGATATTTACGTGTAGAAGGTTGTATCTCCTCAACATTAAGCTTCTCAAGCATCTTCTTACGAGATGTTGTCTGCTTTGACTTTGCCACATTGGCAGAGAATCGGCGAATGAACTCTTCCAACTCCTTACGCTTTTCCTCAGCCTTAGCCTTCTGGTTCTGTGCCTGACGCAGAGCCAGCTGACTTGATTCGTACCAGAAGGAATAGTTACCAGCAAACATTGTCACCTTACCAAAGTCGATATCCACTGTCTGTGTAGAAACAGCATCGAGGAAGTGACGGTCGTGGCTCACTACGAGGACTGTCTGCTCTACGTTAGATAGATATTCCTCCAGCCACTGTACTGTATCGAGGTCGAGGTCATTGGTAGGCTCGTCAAGGAGCAGGTTATCAGGATTTCCGAAGAGTGCCTTTGCCATCATCACACGCACCTTCTCATTGTTGGACAGTTCTGACATCATCTGATAGTGCTTGTCTTCCTTGATGCCAAGTCCAGACAGCAGCTGTGCTGCATCACTTTCAGCATTCCAACCATCCATCTCTGCAAACTGCTCTTCCAATTCTGCTGCACGATTGCCATCCTCTTCTGTCATCTCAGACTTGGAATACAGGGCATCACGCTCCTGCATATTCTTCCACAGAGGCTGGTGGCCCATGAGGACTGTATTGATGACAGTAAATGTATCATATTTAAAGTGGTCCTGCTCCAACACAGAGAGGCGTTCACCAGGACCCAGTTCTATAGTACCCTTATTAGCCTCCAGCTCACCACTGATAGCTCTCAGCAGTGTTGACTTACCAGCACCATTAGCACCAATAATGCCATAGATATTTCCAGGTGTGAATTTTAAATTAACGTCTTTGTAAAGAACTCTTTTACCAAATTGAATTGCAAGATTTGTAACTGTAATCATGTATTATAATTGAGAATTGATAATTGATAATTGAAAATTGATAATTAAACTTTAACCGTTAACCATTAACCGTTAACCGTTATATGATATTCACTTCAGGGTGCAGGGTGATTCCAAATTTCTCATTGACATCATGAATGATGGTATTGCAGAGGGTCAGTATTTCCTGTCCTGTTGCTCCACCCTTGTTGACGAGTACGAGAGCCTGCTTGTCATGAACTCCTGCTTTGCCAAGGGTCTTGCCTTTCCAACCACATTGTTCTATCATCCAGCCGGCAGGAATCTTGGTGTCATAGTGTGGCATATCAGGATATTTGCTGAGCAGTTCTTCTAACTTCTCCTTGCTAACTACTGGATTCATAAAGAAAGAACCACCATTACCTTCTACATGCCAATCAGGAAGTTTTGATTCACGAATACTGATAACAGCATTACGCACATCAGCAGCAGTGACCTTCTCAGGATTCTTAAACTGTCCCTTCAGACCTCCATAATCTAACTTTGGAGTGAAAGTCTTTGACAAGGCATAGGTAACAGCTGTTATGACGAACAGACCTTTCCATTCATTCTTGAATCGGCTCTGACGATAGCCGTAATGACATTCCTCTGCAGGGATTACGATTTTCTCGCCTGTGGCTATCTCTACAGCCTCAACAGCATATATGATATCTTTTGCTTCTGCACCATACGCACCAATATTCTGAACTGCCGAAGCACCCACCTCTCCAGGGATGAGGGACAGATTCTCCATGCCATAATAGCCATGATTGACAGCATAGGCCACAACATCATCCCAGTTCTCTCCTGCGCCACATCGCAGCAGTACCTCTGAGTCTTCCTCAAAAGCACTTATGCCAAGAATAGCAGGATGGAGCACATTGCCCTTGAAATCTTGTGTGAGAAGAAGATTACTTCCTCCACCAATGACAAGAAGAGGCTTTTCACGCAGTTCTGGCAGAAGGGCTATCAGTTCCTCTTCTGTAGCAGGCTCATAGAACGCCTCACAGGCTTGGTCTATGCCAAATGTATTATAATGAAGTAAGCTGTACAATGTAACGTTTAACGTTTAAAGTTTAAGGTTTAAAGTTTATAGTTGATAGTCAGTGGTAAGTTGAAAGTTGAGAGTCTATTTCTTAACTCTTAATTCTTAACTCTTAACTCTTAACTCTTTAAGATTCTACCTTTACCAGTTCCCATGTCTTTCCTTTTCTGATAAAGACGAGGTCTGTCTGTATTCCATTAGAAATGCCCCTGATGAAGAAATATCTCTTATCTGATGCTACATTATTCTGCTTACCATACCTGATGCAGTAGAATTCATCTTCTGGCAACCAAGGCTTGAACATAGGCCATTGCTCTCTCATGATATCACCCTCCATTGTTGAGAAGTCTTCATCAGGATCAGGACCCTTGAATGTGACGTATGGTGCCAGGTAACTCTCCTGATGCAGGGTATCTGTAGCAAATGTGTTATAGAATTTCAGGAACTCATGATCTGGTGCCTCTGTCAGCTCCTTCACAGTAATAGAACGCAGACACCACTTTCCCCTGATGCGAGAAAAGAGCCATTCCTTCACCTCATTGTCTGGGAAAGAGAGTTTCTGCACTCGCGCTTCATTGGTTGTTGTATCGCCAATCATATTCAGTTGCTTCTGGTCTTGACACAAAATGGTGTAATATCCATCAGCCATAAAGAAACTTTCCCTCTTCCATTCTTTCTTGCTTTCAATAAGCACTTCGAGGCCATTATCCTCATACACCATAGGGAAAATGGTGCGTGCTCGCTGCACTTCAACATTTGCAGCATAGTTAAAGAAGAAATCCTCAAACAACTCATCTGCCGCCTTTGGCATAGGAGCCTGAGATATCATCTTCGACAAAGAATCAAGGGGGGCTGACTCGCCCTTAGCAATCTCTACAGTGTCTGCATCAAGAGAATCTGCAACACCAGAGGTACGTTCCATACATCCTGTCGTCACAAAGAGACAACAGATAATGGACAGAAGACAGCTTACAGGAAAAAAAATAGGAGCTAAATAGCGCATGCGCACGTAACATTTTATTAAATCGGGTGCAAATTTACACAAATTTCCTTAATTTAACAAAAAAAAGGAAATATTTTTTGAGCACACTCGCTATTTATTGACACAAGCCAAGAAAAAGGCTATCCCGCTAGTTGCGAGATACTTGCAGCAGTTTTCCTCTCACAATAACGTTCACACTGTGCACAGATGTCATAGCCAAGCAGCGCACCAAGGATAAAATCCTCCTCTGGTGTAAGTTCATTAAGAGGTCGGGTAACAAACAGTCGGATGGCATCGAGACACTCTCTACGACCGAAGTAAACATTGATGCTATCCTTGCCAGCAGGCTGCACCACATAATCGATAGACTGACGGCGTAAACGCTGAGTAGCAAAGGTCTCTAAACGACGATTGCATGTAAAGAGAATCATGCTTCGCACTCCTTTCTTATATTCATAGATATGGTTCATAAGAACCTTCGCCTCTGGAGGCAACACCTGTCCTATCATCATTTCTGCCATCTGCTGCATAGTGTTTTTGTCTTGTATATTCTTTGTAAAAAAATTCCGATGCAAAGGTACGGCTATTTCACAACACTGACAATACTTAAAAATAAGTATTTTGTAAAGTTGAGAGTTTCAAGTTTCATGTTTCAAGTTTCAAATTTCAGTTTTTTTGCGTATTTATTTGGTAGTTTGAAAAGATTTTCTTATCTTTGCCACAGAAACGTACAGTTATCTTTATTATTAACAAAAACAAACCCAAATTATGAACAAGAAATTCATTTGTACCGTATGTGGATATATCCACGAAGGTCCTACCCCTCCAGAGCAGTGCCCACAGTGTAAAGTTCCTGGCTCAAAGTTTAAGGAGCTTGAAGAGAATGCTGGTGGCATTCAGTTCGTTCAAGAGCACGTTATCGGCATCGCCAAGGAATATGGCGTTGACGAAGAGATGATAAAAGACCTCAACAATCACTGGATGGGTGAATGTTCAGAGGTTGGTCAGTATCTTGCTATGAGCCGTCAGGCTGATCGTGAGGGTTATCCAGAAATAGCAGAGGCTTTCAAGCGTTATGCTTGGGAAGAGGCTGAGCATGCTGCAAAATTTGCTGAGCTGCTGGGTGACGTTGTATGGGATACAAAGACAAACCTTGAGAAGCGCATGAATGCAGAGGCTGGTGCTTGTGAGGACAAGTTCCGCATTGCTAAGAATGCTAAGGCTAAGAACTGGGATGCTATCCATGACACAGTACACGAGATGGCTAAGGACGAGGCTCGTCATGGCAAAGGCTTCGAGGGATTGTATAATCGCTATTTCAAGAAGTAAAGCCCCCTCCGACTCCCCCAGTTAGGGGAGGGAACGAAAACGATAACTAACCATCGCCTTCTCAGGGTCCCTGCGGAGGCGATGAATCTTTAAAAAAAATGATAAAAACAAACAACATTAAGGGTGACATCTTTGGAGGTGTAACAGCTGGAATAGTAGCTCTGCCTCTCGCCCTTGCTTTTGGTATTCAGGCTTTCGGTGGCATCAATGACCCAGCAGCGCCTTCCTTGGGAGCATTAGCTGGTTTGATAGGAGCCACATTACTTGGTTTCTTTGCTGCCTTGTTTGGTGGCACACACTCACAGATTTCTGGTCCTACAGGACCAATGACAGTCATTACCGCATCTCTCATTAGTGCAGCATGGACAGCCAGCAGTGGCAGTTTCTCTACAGTGCTCATATCAATGGCGATGGCAGGAATATTCTGTGGATTGTTCCAGATTCTTTTCGGATTGATACGCATAGGAAAATATGTAAGGTATATCCCCTACCCTGTGCTGTCAGGATTCATGAGCGGTATTGGTGTCATTATTATTCTTCAGCAGATTTATCCGATGATTGGCAAGAAGTCTCCTGTTGCCACCATCGACATGATAATAAACTTCCCAGGCGCTTGTGCTGATGGAGTGAGTCTGATGGCCCTCATTATGGGACTCGGAACTATCGCTATCATAATCAGCCTACCCCGCATCACAAAAAAAGTGCCTGCTACACTCATAGCACTTATTGTGATGACAATTATAAGCATTTTATGTTCTTTCGATGCTGCTTTGACAATTGGCAACATACCATCAGGACTTCCTATGCCATTCTTTGCAAAAGAGGGTATTGACCTTAGCGGCATAAATTGGTTTACTGCCATAGAAGCAGCCATAGTACCAGGTCTCACTCTTGCTGGTCTTGGTTCTATCGACACTCTGCTCACCTCAGTAGTAGCTGACAATATAACAAAGACAAAGCATAATCCTAACCAAGAACTCATTGGTCAGGGTATTGGCAACTGTCTGGCAGGTGTATTCTGTGGTATAGCAGGTGCTGGTGCTACCATGCGTACTGTCGTGAACGTAAAGAGTGGTGGCAGAACCCAGATAAGCGGTATGGTACATGCACTATTCCTGTTGGCTATTCTCCTGGGACTGGGGTCTCTGGTAAAATATGTACCATTGTCTGTTTTGGCAGGTATCCTGATTACTGTCGGATGGGGCATTATCGACTTCAGAGGCTTTAAGGACCTGACACACGTTCCTAAGGCAGATGCTTTCGTACTTGTAGTGGTTTTCCTCATGACAGTATTCGTAGATTTGCTCACTGCTGTAGGCATTGGTATGGTGATAGCATGCTTCCTCTTCATGATGCGTGCTGGAGAAATTATAGAAAACCAATATGGTGGCAGAACACTGGCAGACGAATTTGACAAGAACGAACCTTGGGAAGACGAGAAAGATCTTCCTGAAGATGTAATAAAGCAAGTTTACATTCAGCGTCTCAATGGACCTGTATTCTTTGGTTCCATAACAGGTTTCAACCATGTGATGCACGATATTCCGACGGATGCCAAAATAGTCATCATCCGAATGAAACGTGTTTCATTTATGGACCAGTCAGGTGCATACGCAATGGAAACAGCTATTAAGGATATGCAGGCAAAGGGCATAGAGGTCTTTATGACTATCATACAGCCACAGCCAGATGCCATAATGCACAAGACACATATTATACCTACCCTTGTCCCAAGAAAACATACCTTCAAGACATTCCATGAGTGTATTCTATATATAAAGGAACGTGGAAGCGCAGGAACGGATATTGCTTGAAGATGTCTTCGGACTGACATTAACTGATGTTTGTGGAGGCGCATTAGAGAAAATGTCGCCCTCCGACAAACAGAAGTTAGCAACTCTCAAAGCACGGCTTCAGAAAGGGGAACCTGTACAATATATTACAGGCAAAGCTCCTTTCTGTGGTCGTTTCTTTCATGTAGAGCCTGGGGTGCTGATACCACGCCCTGAGACAGAGGAACTTGTCGATATAGTGATTTCTGCTATGTCAGTAGGCTCCCGCCCACTAAACATTCTTGATATCGGAACAGGAAGTGGTTGCATCGCCATTTCGCTGGCATTACAGAAAGACACCAACGTCACAGCATGGGATATCAGTGAGAAAGCCCTTGCAATAGCTGGTAAGAATGCTGAAGCACTGAAGGCTACAGTTGCTTTTGAATGTCAGGATATTTTTAAAGCATCATGTCCTCAGGAACCCTATTGGGATATCATTATCAGCAATCCTCCTTATATCTGTCGAAAAGAGGCTGCTCTTATGGAGTCGAATGTGTTAGACCATGAGCCACATGAGGCCCTCTTTGTGCCTGATGAGGAACCATTGCTCTTCTATGAGGCAATAGGGAAATATGCGCAACAGGGTTTGAAACAGAATGGTTTGTTGGCATTCGAGATAAATCCGCTTTATGCCAATCAGCTATCTAATACCCTTTCCGACCAAGGTTTTCATGATATCTCCATTGTGAATGATTCTTTTGGAAAACAACGTTTTATTCTTTGCTACAGATGACAGAACAACAGATACTCTCAAAGCTGACAGGCATTTGCTCAAAGGCAGAATACTGTAAGTATGACATGGTCAGGAAGATGACCCGCTGGGAGGTGGCAGAGGACCTTCAGGAAAAGGTCTTAGAGTATCTTGTGAGCGAAGGATTTATCGACGAAACACGTTTTGCCCGAGCATTTATCCGAGCAAAGAAAGAATACAATCATTGGGGAGTAAAAAAGATTGAGAATGCCCTTTTTGCAAAGAGAATCCCAAGAGATATCTATGACCCTATATTAAAAGAAATCTGCAATAATGATTATCACGATATTTTGAAATCATTATTGCAGAATAAAAAACGTTCTGTAAAAGCCTCAAGCGATTATGAACTGAGAGGTAAGCTCATACGCTTTGCTATGCAGCGTGGCTTTACTTATGATCAGATATCAGAGATTATTGATGAACTCTGAAATCGATAAATTCTTTTGATTGACAGCCCGACTTACTTGAAAATCTTCTTGCCATTAACAATATAGAATCCGGCAGGGAGTTCCTCAATTGATGTTGCAGACATGCGAACACCATTGATGTTGTAGATGCCTTTTGAAGTATCAACTTTCTCTTCAGCCTTTACGTTATCTATCTCTGTTGGTTCACCACCATTCAATCCACGTACAAAGCCAGCATAAACGTGCTTACGATAGCTGTTAACATCCCATATTCCTACAGGAGTATTAGCACGCCATCCACCTTGAGAATTATTATCATTAGCACACCATTGGCATATACCCCACTGCTGTTCTGGTGGAACGATAGTCAGGAACTGCTTAATAATCCACTCATAGAAAGCAGCCATTTCCTTATGCTGCGCTTCTGTCATGCTACCTACTGAAACACTATTACCATTAATATCATTGTAACCCATGTCCAATTCACTCACACGAACCATTTTTCCTGACTTCGCCATGAGTTTGAACATACCAGTAATAGCATTCTTCAAACTATTTTGAGCACTTTCTTTCTTATTAAACGAAATGTGCATCTGGGTGCCTATACCATCAATCTTGGTAACTCCATCAGCCTCCCATTTCTTAATCCAATTTACAAGAGACCAGATTTTCTTACTGGCACTGATACCATCTTTGGTAACTATATCCCAAGTACCCTCAAGGTTGTAGTCATTGATGAACAGCTTCACATCCTCTGGACCATATTTACGAGCCAAGCGGCATGCCTGACGGACATAATCCAAATCGCCCATATAGTCCTGCCAATAGAAAGCATCACCTCCGACATCCCAAGTGCCACTATTGTAACCCTCAGAGTGCTGCAATGCATAGTTGCCTTGACCATCATTGCCACCACCGGAGATAGCCTCATTGACAAGATCCCAAGCCTTTACCTTGCCTCCACAAGCTAACATCATGCCCTTAATCCACTTATTCATAGCATAGACAAGGGTATCATGTTTTTCCTGCTTTGTCTGTGGAATAGTTTTATCCTTATAGCCCTCAAACTTGATAGACTGAATATTAACAGTACCAACAAAATTAGCAACCTGTGCGAGCACGAAATTATTATTAATGGTAGGTTTGACGCTTACCTCCACTTCATTCCAATCTGTGGTGAAAGGTATGCTGAAACTTACACCACTATTTTGCCAATCTTTAAGGCTGCAATTCAGTTGACCAGAACCTGAACCTTTTACTTTCATCGTCAGTTTATAGGTCTGTCCAGCTGTAAGTTGGATATTATCCATAGGCACAACCTGCACTTCCCAAGGATAACTTGTAGTAGTCGTAATATTGAGACCTGTTGAAACGCCAAAAGAAATGGAGAAGCCATACTTGCTTTTATCCGAAGTCCAACCACAGGTTTTTGTGGTACGGAAATCCTTGTTGGCAATTGTTACATATTCTTTACCACCACTTGGATCAGGTCTGTCAGCCATCAGCTTCAATAACCAACTTTTAGGCTGCTGTGAGTGCCAAGCAAGAGTATGACCATAAACATTAAGGCCTGCCTTTGTTGCTGTATTCACATAGTTCGTAACTTTTATGAAGTTCATGTTACCATTACCATCTACGCAACTTGCCATCTTCATAGCATTGCCAGCAACAGTCTCTGTGAAGTTGGCATTCGTCAACTTATAAACCAGACCTTTCTGCAGATAAGAATCAACAGTAGTACCCACACCAAGTTTGAAGTTTGGGTACTTTGAATAGTCGATATATTCTTTGAGAGCTAAGTAATTATCCAAATAGCGGTAGTTATTGTCATTAGGCTTACCTTGCTCGTACTTTTCTTGCGCCACAGCTGTCATTGACAGGCTGGCTGCAAGCAACGAAAACAATATCTTTTGCATAGGATAATTTTTTAGTAGTCATCATCTGACAGGTCTGCTGCGTCAAGAGACAAATCATCTGGATCTTCTTCTATCGTAGTGCGATAGCTCTCTGCTGTCAGTTCATCTTCATCGATATCGTCGAGATCATCCTCATCAGCAATAGAATACTTATAATCCATATCATCATCACTATCATCTCCATCCAAGTCATCATCCAAGTCATCTTCCTGACTACGACGCCTACGTTTCTTCTTGCCTTCATCCAAGTCGTCCTCTTCTTCATCATTGAAGCGCAGACGCGGCTTGATGCTCATAGGTTTCACCTTAGCAAAGATAGCTTCTACCCAGCCACCTTTTTCAATTTCGAGGCATTCATATCCGTCTGCCATCTTTAACTCATACAATCCACCTGGACGCTTGAGTCTCTCAGCTGGCACGACATTGGTAGAGATATCAAATCCTGACAGAATGATATCCTTAACACCCTGATTAAGGCTATCCCATCCCCCACCAAAATTACGGTCGATAATCTCGAGAAGCTTGGCAGCTGAGATATGCCGAATATTCTCATAGGTCAAATCTGTTACCCTGTTGATGGGCTTTTTCTTTATTGCCCACTTTTGCTCTTTGTGTCTGATAGGAATAACACCGACACGCATACCACGTGCCTCATACTTCTTTTCAATCTCACGTGCCAACCTACCTTTACCATCACCTACATTAGGAACCTCCTCCACATCAAAGGCGGTCTTGATGATATCCATGTAATGTTCAGCATGTTCTTGGGCAGCATCCTCTTTATCAGGTTTCTGCCACATAAAGAAAATGTCACTCTCCTGCATATCCCAAATAGTACCTTTGGTAAGGAATCGCAGGCTCTTTGTATCTTTTGTCTTCTGCATAGTGGGCGCAAAGTTAGAAAAAAATATAAAACCTGATATACATTATTATTCACACATAGTTCTTTTTATACTTTTTTAAGAAAAAACCATTATACACATTTGTGTATGTATCAAAAATGTAGTACCTTTGCGCGCATAATTTTAATTCCAGCACTATGCTTCAACGATTTCATACATTTATCTCATTACTTCTACTGTTGCTGTTTGCACTTCCGACGCAAGCCGTTTTGAAGGAAGACAGCCTCTCCAGTTCTCTTGCAATTCTTCGTCAGGAATTGCAAAAGTACCATGATGAGTACAGCAGCAAGCAGGAGGAAATGAAGATGGCAGGCCAGTTGGTATTCAAGAGTCTCATGCAGACTATGCAGAGCAGTAACCAGAATGCCCTGATGCTTTATTCTCAAAAGGATGGTTACGTCTTTGACCTTGCATATGCCTGCCATGAAGCTACGGAGCAATACAAGCAGTTTGAGAAGCATCTGATTCCTTTTCGTGCCTATGTAGAAAAGAACAATAGCGAGGTAGAGCGTTTTGACAGCCTCATAACTACTCTACGCTCTATGCCTGTCATGATGCTTAATGACAAGGGAAAGACTGATCGTAATGTCTGTCTGGCACTTGCCATAAACACACGTCGCATGGTGGTTGAGAGTCGTGAGCAGTTGCGTGAATACATTTCGTACTATTCGACAACAAAAGAACGTCTGAAGAATCTCAATGACTATGCCAATTCAAAGTATGCTGAGATTCAGAATAATATCTTCAAAAACGGTGGCGACAACTATTTCACCATTCTCTCGCGTTTTGGCTATTTCATAACCCAGATGCGCACCAGTATCGGAGAGAAATACATACGCTATAACAATATTCGCTCTCAATGGGATAGCAGATGGATATTAGGATTGTTCATTGTCATACTGTTCTATGGCATGATAGCCATCATCCTAAACCAGATTATAGTCCGTTGGATAGGAACGAAAATAATACGCAGGGGCGCAAGCGAATCCGTCAGAGAATGGTTTCTGGCAAAACGCGCATGCATAATCCTTGCTTCCACAGCTGTTACCTTTGCCATCATTCTGGGTGTTGTCAAAGCATTTTCTACCCAGAACTTTATCACTATGGCCTCGGGCCTGTTGGTACAGTTTGCATGGCTCATGAGTGTTATCATCATATCCATTATCATTCGTGTACAGGCTGGAAAGACAATGAACACCCTGTTCCTCTACATGCCTTTGCTGGTAAATGGATTCCTGGTAATCAGTTTCCGAGTAGTGCTGATTCCTAATGCTCTGGTAAATCTCATCTTCCCCCCTATCCTGCTCATTTGCTGCTTATGGCAATGGTATGTTCTTTGGAAGAAAATAGATGTTGAAAAAACAGATCTATATTATGCCAATTTCTCACAAATAGTATTTATAGTTTCTCTGGTATGCTCCATGATAGGCTTCACGCTGCTCTCTGTCCAGATACTGATATGGTGGATAATGCAGCTGACGTGCATACTTACTATCACCTGTCTCCGCGACTGGTATAAGGAGTTCTCAAAGAGACATCAACTCAAGGACAAGCCGATTACCGAAACCTGGGTACATAGTTTCATCTATTCTGTCATTCTGCCGACATCTGCTGTTGCCAGCGTCATGATAAGCCTTTATTGGGCTACAGAAGTCTTCAACCTCAGCGATATGACACTCAACTTGCTGACAAAGGACTTCGTCAATATCAGCAATTTCCGCGCCAGCGTCTTGGATATTGCTATTGTCATTACATTGTGGTTTATATTTAACTACATCAACCGCACAGCAAAAGCAGTCATTCTGCAGAGCCTGAAGCAACACGACCCTGACAATGCTGCACAGCGTTTCATGATGATACGCAACATCCTGCAGATTTTCATCTGGGGTGTATGGTTCCTCATCACTCTTGCTGTCTTCAATGTCTCAAGCACCTGGCTCGTAGTAATCTCCGGAGGTCTTTCAACTGGTATCGGTTTTGCATCCAAGGATATTCTGGAAAATATCTATTACGGCATCTCGCTAATGACAGGACGCATCAAGATTGGCGACCTCATCATCTGTGATGGTGTCAGAGGACGTGTGTCTTCTATTTCATACATCTCTACAACGATTGATACTACCGACGGTTCTGTGATAGCATTCCAAAACTCCCAGCTCTTTACTAAGAACTATAAGAATATGACACGCAATCATGGTTACGAGTGTCACATTCTTGATATTGGTGTGGCGTATGGCACAAACGTCAAGCAGGCAAAGAGTGTCATCCTTTCTGCCATCAGCGGCCTCGATTGTCTCGACCCTACGAAGGAGCCGAAGGTGGTACTGAAGGAATTCGGAGATTCTGCCCTCATACTGAAAGTCATCGTGTGGGTGAATGTATTTACGCAGTATCTGGATGACGGCGAAGTGCTCGAGGCTATTTATGATGCCCTCAATGACAATGGCATCGAGATACCATTCCCACAGGTTGACGTTCATAATAAAGTATAAAGTTTCAGGTTTCAGGTTTCAAGTTTCAAGATTATATTTTGTTGTACTTCAGACATCATACTCTTATTCTTTGGGCAGGCCTTTTGCTCTTTTCCGGATTATGCCGCGCACAGTCCAGCGACTCGCTGATTGTGCAGGAACTGCGCAGTTATGGTGTCACATTCTCTCATGACAACCATGTGCATCTTCTCACCAACGGCAGGGAAAAATTTGCAGCAGAATTTCAGGCTATCCGCAATGCCCGCTACAGCGTTCACCTAGAATACTTCAATTTCCGCAACGACAGCATCGGTAATGCTCTCTTCCGTCTCCTTGAACAGAAGGCAGACAGCGGCGTGAAGGTGCGTGCGCTGTTCGACGCCTTTGGAAACAAGAGTAATAACCGCCCGCTGAAGAAAGAACATCTTGAGCATATGCGTCAGCATGGTGTCGAGATAGAGGTGTTCGACCCTATCGGTTTCCCTTGGATTAACAACGTGATGCATCGTGACCACAGAAAGATTGTTGTCATCGACGACAGCATTGCCTTCATCGGTGGTATGAACGTTGCTGACTATTATATCCACGGCACTCCGAAGATAGGAGCATGGCGCGATATGCACTGCTCTATTACGGGCACAGAGGTTTCCACTTTGCAGAAGATTTTCCAGCGTGCATGGAAACAGGAAACGGGACGCGATGCCATTAATGATTCTTCCCTCGTTTCGCCAAAGGGAGATATGATGGTGGGCATCATAAACCGTGAGCCCCACAGGACAAACAAGATAATGCGACAGTTCTACATCTCTTGTTTCGACAATGCTCAGGATACCATCCGTCTTGTCAATCCTTACCTCTCGCTGACACATAGCGTGAAGAAAGCTATCAAGAGAGCCCTGAAACGCGGACTGCATATTGAGATTATGATGTCGCAGAAGAGTGACATCCCTATGGAGCCGGACGCATCCTTCTATCATCTGCACTGGATGATGAAACGCGGTGCAAAGGTATATATCTTCCAAGACGGTTTCCATCATACAAAGGTAATCACCGTTGACGGCAAGCTGACAACCGTCGGCTCTTGCAATCTCGATGCCCGCTCTCTGGCGTGGGATTATGAATGTAACGCCGTCATCGTCAACAAAGAAATAACCCGCCAGTTAGACCAACGCTTCATCAACGACAAAGCCAAGTCGTTCCTGCTCACCCAAGAGTCGTGGGACAAATGGCGCAGCAGATGGAAGAAGACGTATGGTTGGATGGCAAAAATGCTTAGTCCATGGCTATAGATGATATCATAAAAGAAAACCTCCACGTTGTCGAGACGCTGGCATATAAGTATGCGCAGCAATGTCCCGGCATGACCGCCGATGACTTTATTGGCGAAGGAAATATGGCTCTTGTCATTGCTGCCCGCAAGTGGAATCCCGAGAAAGAACCCGTCTTTGCTCATTATGCCATTTACCATATCCGCAAGGCTATGGAACGCATCATGCCCAGCGGAGAGATAAAGAAGGAAATCTCCGACAAGATGTCTGCCGGCCGGCCTTATACCAATGAGGCGGTGGAAGATGCAGAACTCAATGAGAATATGCATCAGCGTCTCGAGAGGCTCAATGACAGAGAGCGCAACGTCATCTGTCACTACTACGGTATCGAGGGAAAGGAAAAACTCACTATGGCAGAGATAGGCGACATGCTCAACTATAGCCGCGAAAGAATAAGACAAATCCGTAAAACAGCAGAACGTAAAATGAGAAAAGCAACAACACTCCTGGCACTACTTCTTCTCACCATCATGGTAATCCCTGCCAATGCGCAGACTCCACCGCAGCAGCCACAGGGATTTGGTATCAGCCCTACCCTTGGTAAAGATTCGAAGACAAAGAAAAATAAAGAGCCAAAGCCACAGAAAGTAAAGGTGGAGAGACCTGGAAAGTTTTATGCCAAGACCATATATTTATACGGAGTAGGTTTCTCTGCCGTCGATTCTGTGGTATATTTCACCGACGAGCAACGCCTCGACTCCATGGTTTTCAACAGCAAGAAGTTCCTGCAGAACCGTGCTACTCTCTCTGAGCAGCTGACAAACTATCTCACATCCATCGGCGAGAGCAAATATACGGGAGCGATTGTCTTTGATACCAATCTGAAGAAGCTCGACAAGAAATTCCTCAAGGACGCGAAATACTACAAGAAACTCGGCTACACCATAAAGGCAGCCGATAAAAGCCAGTTCACGTTCTCCAGATGAATTACCTCCTCGGTGGACATATCATCAACATCACTGTTTCAGAGACATTGCAGACGGCCTCTTCTCTCGGCGTAGAGTCATCTCTGCTTCTGGACCATATCCTGCCGTCGTTCATACCGTTCAAGACGGATATTCCCTCTGATGCACAGCCGCTGATGAATCTTACCATCGTGGACAAACTGAAGGAGATAAAGGATGCCCGTCTCATTCGCGATGTCGATACCGGCAATGGCATGACGCGTGTTGACCGTCTTCCCTCGGGAGGCTATCAGTTTATGGTCCGCGACATCACGGGATTCCCCTGTGCGTTGCTCCAGACCTCTCAGCAGTTCTCTGACTGCAAGGTGGCCATCCGCGGCAGTCTGCCGACGATGCGCTTTGCCCTCAACAATGCCCTGATGCTCTCCTATGCTTTCTCCAGCGCGTACTTTGACACTCTTCTCATCCACGCCTCTGTGGTGCGCCACAACGGAGTGTCGTATGCCTTCACGGCAAAGAGCGGCACGGGAAAGAGCACACAGGTGGCCAACTGGCTGCGAAACATTCCTGACTGCGACCTCGTCAATGATGACAATCCCATCATCCGCATCGAGCGCAACGGTGACGGAAAACCCCATGCCATTCTCTACGGCTCTCCATGGAGCGGCAAGACACCGTGCTACCGCAATGTCAGGACTCCCCTTGGTGCCATAGTGATGATAAAGCGCGCCGACCATAACGAGATGATTCCGCAGTCACCCCTTGAGGCGTTTACCACAGTCCTCTCTGCCTGCTCGGCAATGAAATGGGATACGGAACTCTATTCACGTGTTTGCCGCACGTGTTCTCTCTTTGTTGAAAATATAAAGGTGACAGAACTCCACTGTCTGCCTGACGCACAATCAGCCATCACAGCATGCAGTTACCTAACGAAATAATAATCCCCAAGGTGGCGGAGTATGTTCGTGACGGACATACCGTGACACTTCCGCTGCGTGGCTACAGCATGCGGCCCTATCTGGAAGACGGACGCGATAAGGCATTGCTCACCAAGGCACCGGAGAAGCTGAAGATTGGTGATGTCATCCTTGCCGAGATAAGTCCCAAGAGCTATGCCCTGCATCGCATCGTGGACATCTCCGGCGACAACATAACGATGTACGGCGACGGCAATTTCTCTCCCGAGCACATCCACCGCTGCGACGTGCTGGCTATCGCTACGGGATTTTACAGAAAGGGAAGCGAACGGGTGACGCCCGTTGACAGCTTCTGGTACACCTGCTACTGGCATCTGTGGCTCAAGTTGCGCCCCTTGCGCTATCCGCTGCTGCTATGCTACAGGGCAAAGAATAATCCAAGGGAATTCATATCGAAATCATTTAACAAAATACTAAAAATATGCAAATTAAGAAAGGAATAGTCCTTAACGAGGTGTGCGGCGAACGTTTCCTCGTTCCTATGGGAGAAGAAAACATCGATTTCTCCAAACTCATAGCCCTCAACGAGTCGTCAGTGCTCTTGTGGAAACGCATGGAGCAAGGCCCGTTCGAAGTTGACGACTTGGTAAAAGTAATTCTCGACGAATACGAAATCGACGAAACAACAGCACGCAATGACGTGTCGTCGTTCCTTGACCAATTCCGCGCAGAAAAACTGCTGGAAGCTGAGGGCTGAGGGCTGAAGGCCCTTAACATAACGTTATAACGAAATAACGATATAACGATAATTATCAATTATCAATTTTCAATTATAAATTAACATCGTGTACAGAACAAATACCTGCGGAGAACTCCGCATTGAAAATGTCGGACAGACAGTAACCCTTGCCGGATGGGTACAGGGCATTCATAATCTTGGTGGTCTCACCTTCATCGACCTACGTGACCGTTACGGCATCACGCAGCTGGCTTTCAACGAAGACTGCCCTGCGGCTCTCAAGGAGCAGGCAGGCCGCCTGGGACGCGAATACGTCATTCAGGCTGTCGGCACCGTTGCCGAGCGTTATTCCAAGAATGCGAAGTTGCCTACGGGCGACATCGAGATTATCGTCAGTGAACTCAATATCATCAGCGAGAGCGCTACCCCACCATTCACCATCGAAGACAATACCGATGGCGGTGACGAGTTGCGCATGAAGTACCGCTATCTCGACCTGCGCCGTCCTATGGTGCGCAAGAATCTCGAGCTGCGCCATAAGATGACCATCCTCATCCGCAACTTCCTCGACTCTCGCCAGTTCATTGAGGTCGAGACACCTATCCTCATCGGTTCCACCCCAGAAGGCGCACGCGACTTCGTTGTGCCTTCACGCATGAATCCGGGACAGTTCTATGCCTTGCCACAGTCGCCACAGACTCTG
Source organism: uncultured Prevotellaceae bacterium (assembly GCA_946405805.1). Taxonomy (GTDB): domain Bacteria; phylum Bacteroidota; class Bacteroidia; order Bacteroidales; family Bacteroidaceae; genus Prevotella. The sequence continues at coordinate 21,369 of CAMJIL010000029.1, forward strand.
AAGCAGCTGCTCATGGTGAGCGGTTTCGACCGTTACTTCCAGATAGCAAAGTGTTTCCGTGATGAGGACCTGCGTGCCGACCGTCAGCCGGAGTTCACACAGATTGACTGCGAGATGTCATTCGTTGACCAGGAGGATGTCATCGATATCTTCGAAGAGATGGCACGCCACCTGTTCCGCGAGATTCGCGGCGTGGAACTGCCTGCAAAGCTGCGTCAGATGACATGGCACGAGGCAATGGCAAAATATGGTTCCGACAAACCTGACCTGCGTTTCGGCATGGAGTTCGTGGAACTCGATGATGTCCTGAAACTGGGCACGTTCCAGGTGTTCGACAATGCAGCATACATCGGCGGCATCTGCGCCCTGGGCTGTGCAAGCTATACTCGCAAGCAGCTCGACCAGCTGACCGACTTTGTGAAGTCACAGCAGGTAGGTGCCAAGGGCCTCGTATATATAAAGGTGAATGAAGACGGCACCATCAAGTCAAGCGTTGATAAGTTCTACACCCCTGAACAATTGCAGGCTGTTGCCGACAAGATGGAGGCAAAGAAGGGCGACCTTATCCTCATCCTCTCCGGCGACAACGCCAACAAGACACGCATACAGCTCTGCGCCCTGCGTCTGGAGATGGGCCGTCAGCTGGGACTCATGGACAAGAACAAGTTCGAGTGCCTGTGGATTGTCGATTTCCCACTGTTCGAGTGGAGCGACGAAGAGCAGCGTCTCATGTCCACCCACCATCCGTTCACGATGCCAAACCCTGACGACATACCACTCCTCGACAGCGACCCTGCAAAGGTACGTGCCAAGGCATATGACTTTGTCTGCAACGGCATCGAAGTCGGCGGCGGTTCACTGCGTATCCATGACGGCAAGCTGCAGGCAAAGATGTTCGAGGTGTTGGGCTTCACCCCCGAAAGGGCTATGGCACAGTTCGGCTTCCTCATCAATGCCTTCAAGTACGGAGCACCGCCACATGCTGGTCTCGCTTTCGGTCTCGACCGCTTCGTCAGCATCATGGCAGGTCTCGACAGCATACGCGACTGCATAGCATTCCCAAAGAACAACAGTGGCCGCGATGTAATGCTCGATGCACCATCAGCCATCGACGACAAACAACTCGACGAACTGTGCATCAAACTTACACCAGCGAGATAGAATTAATGAAACGCATATTTTTACTCGTAGCCTTCACGCTCTCCCTGCTCATTGCTTCGGCACAGGTAGAGTGTGAGGACACGTGTTCACATATCCACGGCATCGACATCTCCCACTATCAGGGAAAGATATTCTGGGAGACGGTTGCCAACAACACCCCCATGGCATACGTATATATCAAAGCCACCGAGGGCGGCAACCGCATCGACCAGGAATATGAGAACAACATCCTCACCGCTCATCAGTACGGACTGAAGGTCGGCTCCTACCACTTCTACAGGGCGAAGATAGAGCAAGAGACACAACTGGCGAACTTCGTGCTGCAATGCCGTCCCAGCGAGCAGGACCTCATACCGCTCATCGATGTAGAGGTGGCATCCGGCTTGGGAGTAGAGGAGTTTTGCGACTCCCTGTTCAAGTTCCTCGAACTCGTAGAACACTACTACCGCCAAAAGCCCCTCATCTATAGCGGCACCAACTTCTATAACAAATATCTGGCCGGCAAGATGGACCGCTATCCTCTCATGATAGCGCAATATCGTCCGCCGGAGCCAGTGCTGAAAGACGGCAACGACTACCTCATCTGGCAGTACACCGGCAAGGGCCGTCTCCGCGGCATCAACGGCTATGTTGACAAAAGCCGCTTCATGGGCGACCATACCCTGAAGGAAATCCGCTTCCGACACAGGAAGGGAGAGCTATAAGGCCCCTCCCCGGCCCTCCCGAGGGATGGAGAAAGTTAAGAGTTAAGAATTAAGAGTTAAGAAAATTAGCCTTAACCTTCATTTCTTCATTTTTTCATTATTTCATTTTTTCATTATGAAACAAATCCAATACACCACTACGGGCACATGTTCCCGTTGCATCAACATCACAGCAGATGATAACAACATCATCCGGAAAGTAGAATTCGTGGGCGGCTGCCCTGGCAATACCATCGGCGTTGCCCGTCTGGCAGAAGGCAGGCACATCGACGACGTCATAGCGAGCACCAAAGGCATCCTCTGCGGTAACAAACCCACCTCATGCCCCGACCAGCTCAGCAAGGCATTGGAAATGCTGAAAGAAAAATAACGGTTTCATCGGTTATCGGATACAATATACGGCGCAGAATGCAACGAGCATCCTGCGCCGTTGTTATCCTTTACCCTTTTACCTTTTATATATATTCAAGTAATTATACCTTGAACCTTAATCTTTCTGAAAACTGCGGATAAAAGACGTGATAAACATCACCCACATCATCACATAGAGGGCGAAAATGACGTAAGTGAGCCAAGGGGAGATGAGAATATCGTTAATTATGTCGTTCATGAGTGCAAAATTACAAAAAAAATTGCAGTGGGGGTGTACAAAAAATAACAAAGGTGTACAAATTTCAACAAAATAGGTGTACAAATTTTAACAAAATAAAGATTGTACACCCCTTTTTTCAAAAAAAATAGTAATTTTGCACACTGTTATGGTAAAAGAAATGCAATTTACAGCAGTTATGCTGATGACACTGATGACGATGTCACTGACACTGTGGATGCCCCGACGCCTGACTTATGACCGTGTAACAAACCGCTCACGGTGGTTTTTGGCAGCCGGACTGACGCTGATTGGCGTGCAGTTTGCACTGCAATATGCCTTCAGTTTCAGGGAGCAGGGCGTCACACAGGCTGTATTTATCAACCTGCTCTTCTTCATACCCTGCTCTACACTGATATCACTGAGTATATTGAACCTGCAACGCCAGGGGCGCATACGCCTGTGGGAATATCTGACGGGACCTGTGGCCTGGATAGCGGCCGCGACACTGATGACTGCCATTGGACAGATGGATGGTCATCCGCTGATGGGCAACACACCGGAGATGCGCAACGCGGAGATGATGGGCAGCCTGTGCTATACCGTGATGCAGGTAGTGTTTGCCTCACTGCTGCTCACAGAACTGAGGCGCATGCGACGGGCTCTGAACAACTACTTCGACCGCGAACGCAGCAACCTGCTCGACTGGATGAAGTGGAGCGTTGGCGTGCTGACAGTGCTGGCGCTGATGGTGCCGGTGCTGATATATGCACAGAACATCCTGTTGGCAATATACGCACTGGTGTTTTTCGTCGGAATATTCTATCTGTGGCTGCAGTTTATCGGCTATATCCGCACCAATGCCGCCAGACGGATGCGCGAAGCGGAGGAAAACGAGGAGTCTATGAACCGTAGTGAGGCGCAGGAGAAGGCATTGTCCGACGGGGCACCTTCCGAGGAGGCGGTTCTTGCAGAAATGTCTATGATAGCCCAGACTGCCAAGCGATGGCTGGAAGATTACAACCACATGCGCAGCGGCATCACCATCAAGACGGTGGCAGATGAAATGGGCATACACCGCTACCAGCTATCAGCATGGCTGAAGACAACGAAGCAGGTGAATTTCAGCCAGTGGATTACCTACCACCGCATAGAGGCTGCCAAGCACTTTCTGACAGAGCACCCCGACTGGAGCAACGAGACAGTGGCTCAGGCCTGCGGATTCACAACACGCAACTACTTCCAGACGGTATTCAAGAAACTAACCGGTCTCTCTCCCGCTGAGTATGTGGAAGAAAGGATGAAGGATGAAGGATGAAAGACGAAACACTTCGCTACGAAAACGAAAACACCGGGCAAGCGAGGGCAGACGGAAGCTCGCTTTGGGCTCATTCAGGTTTCAGGTTTCAGGTACAAAGCAATGGCGCAGAATGCTCGTGCATCTGCGGCATTTAACTATTATCTATTATATATCAATATCAACTAACTCCCGCCCCTTGGGGAGGGCTGGGGAGGGGCTCTCTACAGCGTTTTCAGCTCGTACCCTTGTTCCTTGAGGTAGCGGATGGAGGCTGGCAGGGCGTACTTCAGTTTCTGGATGCTCTTCAGGGAATCGTGGAACGTGATGATGGAGCCATTGCGAGTGTAATAGACCACATTACGGAAGATGTCGAAGGCGTTGAGGTTGCGGGAATAGTCACGCGTCACGAGGTCCCACATCACAATGGTGTAGCCCCGCTTCATCAGCAGATGGTATGCGCTGAGCCACATCCATCCATGCGGCGGCCGGAAAAGGGGAGAACACCCCCCACCCGACCTCCCCGATAGGGAGGGGGAAAGGCCTTCGACCTGTTCATTGGAACCTGAAACCTGAAACTTGAAACTTGAAACCGGCTCCCTGGAGCCCCCTACATTCGCTGCCGTCTGCATTACGGCGTCGGCTGTCTCGATGTTCGAGAGATAGGTCCTGACGTAATGTTTCAGCGACCCCATGTGGTTGTAGGTATGGTTGCCGATGCTATGACCTTCGCTGATGATGCGGCGAAAGAGGTCGGGATAACGCTTCACATTCTCGCCCACCACGAAGAAGGTGGCCTTCACGCCATGCTCCTTGAGGGTATCGAGAATGAAAGGCGTCGATTCAGGTATCGGACCGTCATCGAATGTCAGGTACACCGAATGCTCTGCAGCGTCCATGCGCCACAGAGCTTTCGGATATAACCATTTCATCCATTTGGAAGGTTGTTCAATGAACACGGCCTATTCTCCTCCTAAGTTGCCACCGCGACCCTGGTAGGCTGCGATGAGTTGGTTAAGAATCTCCGTCATCTTGTCTGCGAGAGGCTTGTTGTATGGAGATGCTATCTCGCAGAAGCGCTGCATTATATAAAGGTTATACATGCAATCGCGCTGTGACGACATGAAACGGTTCTGTGGCAGAGAAAGGTAGTACCTGAGATACTGTGCGCAGGTCTTCCACATAGCATCGAGGGTCTCCTCGGCCTTCTTGTTCATGCCAAGCTTATAGTATGCCTCGGCAAAGTCGGCACCGCCATTCATATATGTCATAGGAACATTGTATGTAGGGATAACCTTCTCGGCATAGGCAACAGCCTTCTTTGCCTGGTCGAGCTTGCCCTCCTGAATGAGGTGAAGCAGCAGCGTGCCGAAGAGGCGACGGTGGGTAGCGCACATACGGCTGACAGTCTCGTCGAGATAGAGGCCCGGCTTCTCCAAGCCGCCGTACTTGAACTTCGTCATGAGATTGTTGTAAACCTTCTCGGTGTCGAAGTTGTTGCTGTCGTTGGTATGGAACGGAGTGATACGGTTGACGAGGCCCTCCTGTATGAAGTTCTCACCAAGATTCATGTAGTTCTCCTTACCCACAGTCATTGCCACATAGAGCGGACGTGTCCAGTTGCTGTTTGCCACCATCTCGAGCAGCATCAGGTCACCCTTGTAGAGGGCGCGTTTTCCGGCAAGAGAGATTGCCATGCGCTCAGGGATTACGACATTGCCGGCAGAATCCTTCGGCAGCATCATGCCGCTCTTGAGGACTGCCTCCCTGTCGATGTTGAGGTAGAGCGTATCGGTCGGGATACAGTGCATCTCGTCATTATCCTCTATGCCGCGTACCCAACGGGCAAGGACATTCTTAACCTCGAACGGATCGTCACCGAACTGCTTGGCAGCAGCAACAGGGTCTTTCTCGAAGTATTCCAGTATCTGGGTCTTCAGCTCCGGATTCACGGTGACATATTCGTTACGGCCTGAGCAGTAGTCGATACGAGGCCATGTGATAGGCAGAGAAGGTGAATTCCAAGCCGGACGTACCATCTGGTCAATGTACCAGTCGGTCTGGATATATGACAGGTTACATACACGGGCATCGGTACGCACCTGCTCAACATCCTGATTGTACCACAGAGGGAAGGTATCGTTATCGCCGTTTGTGAAGATGATAGGATTGCCTGTCTCCTGGAGGGAGTTGAGATAGTTCTGTCCGAAGTCGCGACAGGTGTAACGGCCTGAGCGGTCGTGGTCGTCCCATGTCTGCGATGCCATCTGAACAGGTACCAGCAATGCTGCAACGCCAATGACGGCTGCAAGAGCTACATTCTCCTTATTTTTGAGAAGCTTTCTCGTAATGAGGTCTATGATGGCAGCAACACCCATACCGCACCATATAGCATAAGCATAGAACGAACCGGCATAGGCATAGTCACGCTCACGTGGCTGCATAGGTGTCTGGTTGAGGTAGATGACGATGGCAAGACCTGTCATGAAGAACAGGAAGAATACCACCCAGAACTGCTGAATGCCCTTCTTGCCCTTGTAAGCCTGCCAGAAGAGTCCCAGCAAACCAAGCAGCAGCGGCATGCAGTAGAAGACGTTGTGGCCCTTGTTCTCCTTCAGCTCGTCAGGAAGAAGTTCCTGGTTGCCGAGCATCATCTCATCAATGGATGAGAAACCGGTAATCCAGTTGCCGTGCTCCAGTTCGCCATTGCCCTGGATGTCATTCTGACGGCCTGCGAAGTTCCACATGAAGTAACGCCAGTACATGAAGTTACACTGATAAGACAGGAAGAAGCGGATATTCTCAAGGAATGTAGGCATCTTCACCGGTACTATCTGTCCGCAGCGGTCATAGTCCTTCACATTGCCTTCAATGCCGCCCATCCAGTCTTCGTAAGCCTGGGTATGACCGGAGTCATACATACGTGGGAACAGCATATTCTGTGCGTATTCGTAGGAATCCTTTGTGCGGACAACGAAATACTTATCAGGCTCATCAGGAGAATGTTTCTCTACCTTCTGATATATAGGAGCACCCGTCTTCATACGAGGAATACACATGTTTCCCTCGATGTCGAGAGCCACCTGTGAGGTGTATGCCTGACCGTAGAAAAGAGGACGGTCACCATACTGGTCACGTGAGAGGTAGTTACCGAGGGTGAAGATATCCTCCGGAGAGTTCTGGTCCATAGGAGGGTTGCTTGCCGAACGTACTACTATCAGCGCGTATGTAGAATAGCCAATCATCAGCATCAGCATACAGCAGAGTGCCGTATTCTTGATGCGGTTGGTAACAACGGCAACACCCTTCTTCTTGAAGTTAAGGCAGAGATAGAGTACCGCAAGTACCACAATGCCTATCACGGCAGCACTCCATCCGTAACCGTAGAATGGGATGCCCAGCATGCCTATTGCCAGCAGGAAAGAGATATTGCCACGCATGACAGACTTGTCGGCATAGGTCTCCCAGATAGCCCACAGCACAGCAGCCACCAATATAATAAGGTATATAATAACGCCGGTGTTGAACGGCATGCCGAGAGTATTCACGAAGAACAGCTCGAACCATCCGCCAACGGTAATGATGCCCGGTACGACGCCATAGAGCACCGCAGCAACGATGACGACAGAAACAAAGAGTGCTATCAGCGAACCCTTGAGGTCGGCATCGGGATACCTTTTATAATAATATACTAATACGATGGCAGGAATACACAGCAGGTTGAGCAGATGGACACCGATTGACAATCCCGTCATGTACGTAATAAGGATTAGCCAACGGTCAGAACCCGGCTCGTCAGCATGGTCTTCCCACTTTAATATCAGCCAGAACACTACCGCCGTGAAACAGGAAGAATAAGCATATACCTCACCCTCAACAGCAGAGAACCAGAAGGTATCGGAAAAGGTGTAGATGAGTGCTCCCACCAAACCGGAGGCTTCGATTGCTATCATCTTCGCAGTAGTCAGTTCCTCCCATTTGTCAATGAGCAGACGGCGCACCAGGTGCGTGATACTCCAGAAGAGGAACAGGATACATGCAGCCGACAACAGAGCCGACATCGTATTCACCATACGAGCCACCTGCGTAGCATCGGATGCAAACTGAGAGAACAGATTGGCCGTCAGCATGAAGAATGGTGCGCCAGGTGGGTGACCAACCTCCAAAAGATAACCCGTGGTGATAAACTCTGGACAATCCCAGAAGGATGCCGTTGGTTCAATAGTAGAACAATATACGAAGGAGGCAATAAGGAATGCCACCCAACCGAGTATATTATCTACAATACGAAACTTTTTCATTTTCTTGTATTTTGTTTAATATTACGATTTTCAATGAATCAGCTCTAATTACTTAATTCGGTGCATGTCTATAGCAGAAGTATGCCACGATGCCAAAGAGAATGTTCGGCACCCATGCCGCAAGTATGGGCGGTGTACCGGCATTGATGGCAAACGTTGATGATATTGTCTGCAACATTATATACAGGAAACTCAGGGCAAGGCCCAGACCGAGATACATTCCCATGCCGCCCTTCCTCTTTCTCGAAGACAGAGATGCTCCGATGATGGTAAGGATGAAGGAAGCAAACGAACTTGCGATGCGCTTATGGTATTCCACCTGATACTGTACTACATTCTGCGAACCGCGGTCTATCTGCTTGCTGATGTAATCGGAAAGCTGCGGTGACGTGAATGTTTCCTGCTGGCCTTTTGAGAACACGAGGTCAACGGGTTCCATCTGTATCAAGGTATCCAATGTCAGACCCGATGTGATATGCTCACGCATACCTGTCATCTCACGTATCTTCCAGTTCATGGCCTTCCAATGATACTTTGAGTCGGATATTGTATCGTACTGTATTTCCGATGCCGTCATATGGGAGACGAGTTTCTTATTCTCAAACTTATCGAGACAGAAACCATATCCCTTCTTGAAAACGTTATCGTAGTGCTGCATATAGGCGATAACACCTCTATCTACCTGCAGCTGCACATTTTCGGCCGATGTATTCTTCTTGTTGTTCTTATACATCGACTCAAAATTCTGACGTATCACCGTACCATGAGGAATGACGTATGCCGCTAAGGTGTATGACAATATGGAAATAAATACACACGATACCATATACGGCACCATAAGACGCTTGAAACTCACTCCCGCCGCCAGGATGGAGATAATCTCCGAATTGCCTGCCAGCTTCGACGTGAAGAAGATGACGGCAATAAAGACAAACAACGGAGAGAAGAGGTTTGCGAAATATGGTATG
>CAMJIL010000030.1 GCA_946405805.1 uncultured Prevotellaceae bacterium
GGGTATGGTGTAATGGTAACACTGCAGATTCTGGTCCTGCCTTTCCTGGTTCGAATCCGGGTACCCCAACAAAAAAGACCTCGAGCATTTGCCCGAGGTCTTTTTTATGTATTAAATATTAAAGAATAAAGATTAAATAACGCACCTTCGGTGCTCAGAACTTAAACTCTTTAACCCCTTAAACTTCTTTATACCAGATGTGCTATGAGTTCTTCCTTGTCGCCTGGTAACATGTCGATGACAGGAATCTCAATCATAGTATAGCAACCTGGCTGCTGCTTGAGAGAAGCACGTGCCACATTGACAAGCACCTGTGCTGTGAGGGCAGGGTTGTTAATCTTCATATTGAATTCGAAGAGCTGGTTGTGGGTCTTACCACTGACACCCTTACGGGTGAGATTTACTCCATGACCAACATCATTGAGAGCATCAACGCTGTCAACAGCGAAGACATGAGTCTCATCATTAGCAAAGTATGGGTCAGCTTTGATAGCCTTTGTTACCTCTTCGAGTTTTGCGCCCTCTTCGAGTTCTACATATACCATACGGCGATGAATACCTTCTCCGACAGGAATTGTCATAGAGAGAGCATCTTTCACACCAGCCTTAGAGCGAACACATACAGAGTGGCCCATAGAGCGACCAGGACCGAAGTTGGTATAAGAGAGACCCTTTGGTGCAAGACTCTGCATAAGAGTACGTACGATAGAGTCGGAACCTGGATCCCAACCAGCAGAGATAATAGCAACAGCGCCATTCTTCTGACATACTGGCATGAGGGCACGACGATAGTCGATGATAGAAGTGTGGATATCGAAAGAGTCAACGGTATTGATGCCCAAAGCGAGAATCTTCTCAGCATATTCCTGACAAGAGCGGGTAGGGGTAGCGAGAATGGCTACATCAACATCCTTGAGTTCTGTGATGTCTTTTACTACAGCGTATGGGGCGAGTTCTGCAGGCTTATTCTCTGCTCCATTGCGACGTACTACGCCTGCTATTTCAAAATCTTCACTGGCTTCGAGAGCCTCAATAGCAAATTTTCCAATGTTGCCGTAACCTACGACGGCTGCTCTAATCTTTTTCATAGTTTTTGAAATTGTAGTTTTTTGTTTTTGTTGTGTTGTTGTATATTTAATTCTTAACTCTTAATTCTTAAAGGAATGGATAGGTGCAGGAATTCTTCCTCCACGATTGATGAAACGATCGCAAGCGAAGGTGTTTACAGGCATTATAGGTGCATAACCGAGGAGCCCTCCGAATTCTACTGTATCTCCGATAGTCTTTCCGATAACAGGTATTATACGGACAGCTGTAGTCTTTTGGTTTACCATACCAATGGCAGCTTCGTCAGCAATGATACCTGATATTGTCGTAGCCTTTGTGTCACCAGAGATGGCAATCATATCCAGTCCAACAGAGCACACACATGTCATAGCCTCGAGCTTTTCTATGGTTAGGGCTCCAGCATGCACAGCATCTATCATGCCCTGATCTTCTGAAACAGGGATAAAAGCACCAGAGAGTCCTCCTACATAACTTGAAGCCATTACTCCGCCTTTCTTAACCTGATCATTGAGCATTGCGAGAGCTGCTGTAGTACCTGGTGCTCCTGCATGTTCCACACCAATGCAACGCAGGATGTCTGCCACAGAGTCACCAATAGCTGGAGTGGGGGCAAGGGAGAGATCGATGATGCCGAATGGTACACCAAGACGTGCTGATGCCTCTTGTGCTACCAATTGTCCGACACGAGTAATCTTAAAGGCTGTCTTCTTTATTGTCTCGCATAGAACTTCGAAATTGGCAAGGCCATCAGGCTTTGCGTGTTTGTCCATCTGCTCAAGAGCATATTTTACTACTCCAGGACCTGATACTCCGACATTGATGATGGCATCAGCCTCGCTGACACCATGAAAGGCACCAGCCATGAAGGGGTTATCGTCAGGAGCATTACAAAGAACAACAAGTTTGGCACATCCGAGGGAATCCTGTGTCTTGGTATATTCTGCTGTCTGAAGAATTATCTCACCCATCAGTTTTACGGCATCCATATTGATGCCTGTCTTGGTAGAGCCAACATTGATGGAAGAACAGATACGCTCTGTCTCTGCCAAAGCCTGTGGAATAGAGCGGATGAGGAGTTCGTCACTCTTCGTCATTCCTTTGGAAACAATAGCAGAATAACCTCCAAGGAAGTTTACGCCCACTTCCTTTGCTGCCTTGTCGAGAGTTTTTGCTATCTTAACATAGTCAGCAGGAATCTTACAGCAAGCGCTACCTACCAAAGAGATAGGGGTGATAGAAATACGTTTATTTACAATAGGGATGGCAAACTCACGGGAAATAGCTTCACCAGTGGAAACCAGATTGCTTGCCAGAGTTGTTATCTTCTTATAGATATTGTCGCAGGTGGTCTCTAAATTGCTGTCTGCACAACCAAGAAGGTTGATACCCATAGTGATGGTGCGGACATCGAGATTCTCCTGCTCGATCATCTTATTGGTTTCGAGTACCTCTGAGATGTTTATCATAGAAATCCAGAATTATCAGATGCGATGCATCTTATCAAAAATATCTTCGAGTTGGCATTTTACCTGTACTCCCATACCTTCTCCGATTTTGGAGAGGTCGGCAGCAACCTTGTCGAAGGTGGTGTTACACTTTGACATATCAACAATCATCATCATATTGAAATATTCCTGGACGATGGTTTGTGAGATGTCGAGAATATTGATTTGTTTTTCAGAAAGGTATGTGCATACCTTTGCTATGATGCCGACGGTATCTTTTCCGACGACAGTTATAATTGCACGTGTCATTGTAAAGTGTATGAAGAACTACCATCGAAGCAGTGTGTGCACACTTTGCACTTAGGCAATCCGATGGCGGATATAATTGTTTCGAGTTTTGAGAATTTTAAACTGTCGATATTCAAACGCTTGGCTATCTCGTTTACCATACGATTGTATTCCGGAGAGTCTGTCTTGGCATATTTCTTCAGTGTCTCTTCTGGAACATCTATGTCTTGTGCCGTCTCAGCATCTGCCAACATGGTAGCACGATCAGAATTTGTTTCCAAATCTTTGATGACACGACGGGCAATAAGTTCCAGTATATTCTTTGAAGCTGAGAAATTGACGAATGGGCAACTCCATATTAGTGGTGGGCATGCTATGCGCATATGAACCTCACGAGCTCCCAGTTCTTTAAGTGCTTTAGTGTTTTCACGCAGTTGTGTTCCACGAACAATTGAATCGTCGCAGAAGAGGCATCTTTTTCCCTCCAGCATCGCCTTGTTGGGGATAAGTTTCATCTTTGCCACCAGATTACGCATCTCTTGATTGGCAGGCATGAAGGAACGAGGCCATGTGGGAGTATATTTACTGATGCAGCGCTGATAAGGCACCTTGTGACCAGCAGCATAACCAGTAGCCATTCCAAGACCAGAATCAGGAATACCACCAGCATTATCTACCTCAGTATCATCTTCCTGTCCCATAACAAAGCCTGTAGTATAACGCATCTCTTCTACGTTTTTGCCTTCATAGATAGAGGTGGGGAAACCATAGTATATCCACAGGAAAGAGCATATCTGCATATTTTCTTCCGCCTTACGGAGTACTTCCATATTATCGGCTGTAAGGCGTACTATCTCACCAGGACCAACAAAATACTCTATTTCATAGCCGAGGTTTGGGAAAGCAGAAGATTCTGAAGTAGCAGCCATAGCGCCCTCTTTCTTACCTATGATAATTGGGGTACGGCCCCAGAAGTCGCGTGCTGCTATAATCTCCGTATCCGTAAGAATAAGCATTGAGCATGAACCTTTTACGGTTTTATAGACATTCTCAATGCCTTCGACAAATGTTTTGCCCTTGATAATGAGTTGTCCTATAAGTTCTGTAGGATTGATGCGTCCAGAAGAGAACTCTGTCAATACGTTGCCAGAATTGAGGAGTTCCTCTGCTATCTCTTCCATATTGTTGACTTTTCCTACAGTGACGATGGCAAAGCGTCCCAGGTGGGAATTCATCAGCAGAGGCTGAGCATCGGTATCGCTTATGACGCCAATACCTTTTTCGCCAAAGAACTTTGGCAGGTCGTCTTCAAAGCGTGTGCGGAAGTATGTATTCTGAAGATTGTGAATAGAACGTTTAAAGCCTCCAGTTTCTACACTATATGTTGCTATACCTCCACGCTTGGTGCCAAGGTGTGATTGATAATCTACGCCATAGAAAAGTTCTTCTACGCAACGTTTGTTTTGAATAGTTCCAAAAAAGCCACCCATTGATGTAAATTGAGAATGTTATCCGTAAATAATTTTACCTGTTTCCTTATCTGTGTTTTCAGGGATGAATGATTTGTTGTATTGTGTCATACCTCTGAGTGACATACCCATGTTGCTGAATCCTCCATCGTGGAAGAGGGTTTGCATAGTAACCTTCCTTGTGAGGTCTGAGAATAGTGTTATGGTATAGTCGGCACAATCGTCAGCAGAAGCATTTCCGAGTGGTGACATACGGTCAGCAAAGTCGAGCATGCCATCGAAACCCTTTATGCCACCACCAGCAGTAGTCAGGGTAGGAGACTGTGAGATACAGTTTACACGAACATGCTTTTCGCGACCATAGATATATCCGAAGGAACGAGTGATAGACTCAAGAAGAGCCTTTGCATCAGCCATATCGTTATATCCGAAGAATGTACGATGGCTGGCTACATAAGTAAGAGCTACTATAGAGCCCCATTCATTTATAGCATCCAGTTTCTTTGCCACCTGTATCATTTTGTGGAAAGAAATAGCAGAGATGTCGAGAGTCTTATCCAAGAATCCGTAGTCAAGGTCGTCATAAGTGCGTTTCTTACGCATATTCATAGACATTGCACAAGAATGGAGAACAAAGTCAATCTTGCCTCCAAGAGCCTTCTGGGCCTCTGTAAAAAGATTTGTGAGATCTTCTATACTTGTAGCATCAGCAGGAATTACTGTGGCGTTGGTCTTTTCTGCCAATTCCTTTAGTGTTCCCATACGGATTGCTACTTCTGTGTTAGTTAATACAATCTGTGCACCTTCTTCATAAGCACGCTCTGCTACCTTCCATGCTATAGAATGGTCATTGAGAGCTCCAAAGATGATGCCACGCTTTCCTTTCAATAAGTTATATGCCATAGTGCGTCTGTGTATTATTCATTAAAAATACTGGGCGCAAAGGTACAAAAAACACTAACTAGTTAGTGCAAGGAGAAATTTTTTTTTGTGTGCGCATACAATATTTTTACTGTTTTCTTCTTGTTTTCCGATTTTTTTTGTACCTTTGAGCCCTAAACTATGTTTCAATATCGTATTATAGATAACCTTGACCTTAGTCCTGAGGAAATAGAAGAACTAATAAACTCTCTTCCAGAATGGAGAAAAGAGGGGGCTAAGAAATTTAAGCGTGTTCAGGGGCAAAAAGAGAATGCTATGGCATATGACCTGCTTAGGAAAATGCTTGGATACGAACCGTATTTCGAATATGGCTCGCATGGGAAGCCTTATTCAGGGAAGGGTGAGAAATGTTTTAACATGGCTCATTGTAAGAATGCCATAGGTGTTATAATCGGTGATAATGAAGTAGGCATTGATGTCGAGTGCATGGGACGTTATAAGCCAGCTCTTGCAGAATATGCCATGAGTGAAGCAGAACTGAAGGAAATAGAAGAGGGGGGAGATATTGCCTTTACTATGTTGTGGACAAAGAAGGAGGCTCTGTTAAAACTGACTGGAGAGGGCATCGTTGACGACCTGAAGAATGTGCTGACCTCAGAAAGAATGAAAAATGTAAAAATTATTAGTGGATATGATGAAGAAAAACAATATGCATGGAGTATTGCCTATACTAATGCTGATGCTGATAGTAATGCTGACGGGATGCTCTAATGACGATGACTATCGTGCACCATATATTCCAGATACTTCAAGTGATTTCTCTTTCACGTATGATGGTACCAGGGGCGATGTCTATGTCATCCAGGAACATACCAAGGGAACTAACGGATTCCCTATTGTGATAATGGCTGACGGATATAGTCAGAAAGATATTGATAATGGGGAATATCAAAAAGCTGTTAGCAATGCTGTCAAAGCATTGACAATGCAGAAGCCGATGAAGGACTTGGCTGAGTATCTCGATATCTATAGTGTTGTAGTTGTTTCTGAGCATAGTGGTATAGATTATAATGAACACAATACAGCATTTAAGACATATCTTGAGAGTAGGGAGAATACTAATGTTGCAGGTGATACTACCAAGATTCGTGGTTTCACCTATTGCTCGCTAAGAAAGAGTAATGAACGTATGCATAATGCCCTGACTATTATGTTGCTTAATTCTGCAGATTATGCAGGAGTAACTCTCATGGCATTGGATACAACTGTTGTTGATTCTATACCACAAGGATGGTCTTTGTCATATATCCCAGCTTATGCTACGATATCTAATGGTGATAATGTTTTCAATGAACTCATAATGCATGAGGCTGTGGGACATGGTATAGGAAAACTTGGTGATGAATATTGGTATGATAAGAAACCCACACAACAAGAAATAAATTCTTACAAAAAGGATAGAAAATTCGGTTTCTCAACCAATATAAAATATTTTGCTGAAGAGGATTATAAAAAATTTACTCCTATATACTATATATACAAGGCTGATAAAGAAGAGAAATACTATATTCATAAAACCGTTGATCCGGAGGAGGACATATTGGTTCCTTTTGCTAATGACAGCCGTTATGCCAGTGAAGGATGTTTTTGGATACAAGGCGGTTATACATACATAACATTGACAAGTGATCAGTGTGGTGAAGAATACGAATTTATAGATGAAAAAGGTGATATTAAAAAGGTTGATCCATACCGCTGTAAGGCAAATTTCTACAGAAGTTCCAATCATAGCCTTTTGGGTGATGTGGTACATTATGTAGATTTGGAATACAATATTCTTTCTCGCCTGGCTATATATAAACGTATAAACAGGGTTGCCAATGGTGCTGGCTGGAAGTATGACTTCGAAGCTTTTGCCAAATTTGATAAGGGTGAATCAACAACTAAGGCAGCAAATACTTTCAAAAAGCCTTCAACAAGGTATAGAATAACAAAGGGAACAGAAAAACAATTGACAAGTCCCAAAATAATATTACAATAATGGCTATAATAAAAGAAGCATTTGGAAAAGCCCCAAAGTGGGGTAAGGATTGCTATTTCTCAGAGACAGCATCTGTTGTTGGTGAAGTGACAATGGGTGATGAGTGTTCTGTATGGTTTAGTGCTGTGGTACGTGGTGATGTTGCTCCTATCACAATGGGCAACAGATGTAATGTCCAGGACTGTGCTTGTGTTCATGTTACGAATACTACAGGCCCAACCATTATGGAAGACGATGTGACAATAGGTCACAATGCTACTGTTCATGCATGCACCTTGAAAAAAGGCTGTCTGATTGGCATGGGAGCAACAGTGTTGGATAAAGCAGTAATAGGTGAAGGAGCTATTATCGCTGCTGGAGCATTAGTATTGGGAGGAACCCAAGTTGGTGACCATGAGATATGGGGTGGGGTGCCAGCAAAATTCATAAAGAAGACTGCTCCTAATCAGGCAGAAAGCTATGCAGCCCATTATGCTGAGTACGCAAAGGAATACCTTAAAGCGGATCAACATCAAAATAAATAAGGACACTCTTTTTATAAGGGTCTGAAAGCAATGCATTCATGGTTTCATGGATGCATTGTCTTGTTTTTTGGATGCTCAAGGATGGCTCCAACTTCAGTACAATTTTTCGAATATGGAGCATCTTGACTCTGCCAATAGAAGGTTTGTCTGGACCTAAGACTCTATCCTTAAAAACCTGTCTCAGTCGGGCTGCATATTCTATTGCAGCACTATTGACAACATTCTCATCCTTATGTTTCAGGAATATATATATCAGACGGGTGAAAGGTGGATAGTGAAAAGCCTCTCTTTCCTTCATGAGAGAAGAGAAAAATGCCTCAAAATCATTGTTAACGATATGCTTTATGACAGGCAACTGAGGAAGCGATGTCTGTAGTATGACCTGACCTTGTTTGTTCTTTCTTCCAGCTCGACCTGCCACCTGTGTCATCATGCCAAAAGAATGTTCATAGGCCCGGAAATCTGGTTGGTTCAGCATGGTGTCAGCATTAAGGATACCAACAACTCTGACATTGTCGAAATCCAAACCTTTGGTAACCATTTGCGTACCTATCAGGAGGTTTGTCTTGCCTGCTGAGAAATCAGAAATAATACGTTCGTAGGCATTGCGGGTATGTGTGGTGTCAAGGTCCATACGGGCAATACGGGCACTTGGAAATTCGTCAGCAATAATATTTTCAACTTTCTCTGTTCCAGCACCAACATCTTTCAACTCAGGATTCTTGCAGTCAGGACATTCATTGGGCATGTGATATGAATATCCGCAATAATGGCATACAAGAGAAGAAGTGTTCTTATGATATGTAAGAGAAACGTCACAGTTAGGACATTTTGGTGACCAGCCACATTGATGACATTGCACTATAGGGGAGAATCCTCGCCTGTTTTGGAAGATAATAGCCTGTTCCCCTTCATGTAAAGTGTGTGAAATGGCCTCTTTGAGTTGTGGAGACAGAAATCCACGCATCATCTTTCGATGACGCAGGTCTTTCACATCCACGACCTGAATATGTGGCAGCCTGATAGCCTTATAGCGTTCTGTCAGTTTTATGAGATGATACTTTCCCTGTGTGGCATTATAGTAACTTTCCGCAGAAGGTGTTGCTGTTCCAAGAATCACCTGTGCCTTTGCCCATGTGGCCATCATCATAGCAACAGAGCGGGCATGATAGCGTGGTGAAGGATCTTGTTGCTTGAAACTTGTCTCATGTTCTTCATCAATGATGATGAGTCCTAATTTCTTAAATGGCAGGAATACAGAAGATCTGGCACCAAGAATAACATCATAAGGAGAATCTGACAGTTGTTTTTGCCATATCTCAACACGTTCTGCATCAGAATATTTGGAGTGATAGATTCCCAAGTGGTCTCCAAAGATTTTCTGCAGACGATTTGTTATCTGTACTGTCAAAGCAATCTCTGGGAGAAGGTATAGCACCTGTTCCCCACGTTTTATGGCTTCCTCTATGAGGTGAATATAAATCTCTGTCTTTCCTGATGAGGTGACACCATGCAAAAGTATTGGCTTACTGATATTCTCCTCTCTATATTTCGAAATCTGGTCGAAAGCAGCCTGTTGTGCAGTAGAAAGCGGATTGATGTTTTCAAGATGTGCAACTCCACCATTGTTAAGTCGTCCCACCTCTGCATCATATAAGGAAAGGACTCCTCTCACCACAAGATTACGAATGACAGAGGAGTTGCAATGGGTAACATTCATCAGCTCTTCACGAGTAATCTCCTGTATGGAAGAAGTGTCAGCTGGAGTAGTACCACTAAATATCTCTTTCCATCCACTCAACTCCATATAGACCTTGAATACCTCCAGTTGCTTCGGAGAACGCATGAGAAGGTTTTCTACATCTTTTATGGTAGTATTATCTCGGTATTGTTCTGCAAGTGTTATGTATGTCTCTGTTCTTGGACGATAATTCTCTTCTTTTCTGATGCCATTGGGAAGAGCAGCCTTCAGGATGTCACCAAGTGGAGACATATAATAGGAAGAAATCCATTCCCACAGCCTGTATTGCTCAGGCAGAAGGACAGGCTCATCATCTATAACCTCTATGATGTCCTTAATCTTTACCTTTGAGTTGTCTGATGGTTGTGTAGAAGAAAAACGCACAACCAAGGCCGTATGTGTCTTGGTTATGCCAAATGGTACCTTTACCCTTACAAAAGGTTGTATTTTTCCTTCCAGCGCTGTTGGGACAGAGTAGGTGAATAGCCCGTCAAGGGGTACTGGAAGAATAACATCGATAAACAATTCTTACTCTTTCTCTTTGGCTCTAACAATCAATTCGTTGTCTATCATGCGTTGCATATAGCTCTGGATGATGGCTTTCAGCTCTTTCTTCATCTCTTTGAATTTCTTCTCATCACCAATGAGATTGTGTTGCATCATCCAATCTTCTTTATAATTATATGCAGCGAGGACTTCACTTCCGTCGAATTGTATTACATAGTCACCCTTGACATACTGGTATATGCCACCACCAGTATGATTTACTGCCCAAGTGTTGTTTGCTGGAGTATTCAGCAAATCAATACCAAATGCGATATATGGTTTGTTATACCCCATATATTGTAGCAATGTAGGCATGATATCTATCTGCTGTGCCACGCAATGCATGCGTCCACGAGGCATCTCGCCAGATGGGTCAAAGAAGATGATAGGAACCATGAAGAGTCCCAGGTCTGTTGCATATTCCGGATGATCCAGTATATTGGTGTGGTCAGCTGTAATGACGAAAATCGTATTATTATACCAAGGCTGTTTGCTTGCTGTAATAAAGAAGCGATGGAGGGCCATGTCAGTGTATCTTATACACTTGTGCATAGGATTGTCTCCTTCCTCTGGGAATTTTGACTGATATTCCTCTGGGACGACATAAGGATGATGGCTTGAAGCAGTAAACAGCGTGGTGCAGAATGGCTGCTTCATAGATGTCATGGTCTGTGCATAGAACTGCATAAATGGCTCATCCCATATAGCCCATGTGCCATCATAGTCAAGGTCTCCACGGAATCGCTTGTCCTTGTTGAATTCTGTTCTGCCGTAGTATTTCTTATATCCTGTAGTACGTGCAAAAGCCTCAAATCCCATGCTGCCGTTTTCTGCTCCATGGAAGAATGCTGTTTGATATCCGCACTTGCCTAACTCTCCAGCAATACCACTAACGTCATTAAGAGACGATGGGGTGAGGAAGAAAGGTTCTATGAAACGTGGAATTGATGAAAGGATAGATGGCATAGCATCAATACTCTGGCGACCATTGGCAAAAGTATAGTCAAAGGTGAGCGATTTTCCTACGAGTTCGTCAAGGAATGGGGTATAGCCCTTATATCCTGACTCCAATATACCATCATTATACTTTCCGATATATTCACGTCCCATGCTCTCAATGATGATGATGACAACATTCTTCTTCTTTGCTACAGAAGCTTTTCCCTTGATTGGGAATTTGTCATTCCTGATAGGAGAATATATCTTGTCGAGTTTTCTTTGAGAGAAGTATCCTGGATCTGCGAAAACGTTCTTTCCAATAGTTCTGATGATTGAGAAAGGAGTGTTCAGTACAATACCAGCCTCAATAGGATGGTTGACGTATTGGTTGGCATTACTGATAGTGATAGGACGTGTAGCTGTAGTAGCTCCACCACGTATTCCTACAACACACCACCCTGTATAGAATACCAGAACCATTATGTTGGCAACATAATAAAGTATATAGTTCCAAGCCCTTTTCTTTCCAAATGAATATAGCTTTGGCTCTGTATAGAAGCGGAATAGGAAGACTATCATCGCAATGGCAGCAATTATGAGATACCAATGCTTTGCAAATTCCAGGAAGAATATACCAGCTAGGTTGTTTTCGTGAGAGAACTCGCTGAAGACACTCGTAGTGGTACGATGGCCTGTGTATGTGAAGTAAACAGCATCAACAAGATTCAGTATGATACTGAAGCTATTGATGAAAAGGTAAACATATTTCGCTGCCTTAAACCACTTGCGTTTCTCTGCCAGATGACATGGAAGCAATAGCATCAATGCATACAAGGCATTAGTGTAGAATATGCCTGATGTATCGAAAAGGAGCGAGCCCTTAATAAGAAGCCATATTGATAAATCATGGAAATTGGTTCCGAGAATAGACCAGTTTTCTATGACAAACAGTATGCGGCATACCATATAGACAACGTATGCCAGCAACAGGTTATATATAAGCGTTTTTATTTTCACGGGTGCAAAGGTAATAAAAAAAATGTAAGTAAAATAATTTTGACAAGATTTTTTTTTAATTAGATACCACTAAAATGAAAAATGCACTGCGAATCTCACGACTTGCAGTGCACTTAAAGTATGTTTAACTATAAAATCTCTTTCTAATAAAGAAAAGCCTCACGGTCTTTCTTTGCTATCCAAGAGTTAAACAATCTTTTTCTAACCTAATAACTAAAACCTAAATCTATTATATATCTACTAACCTAAACAATATCTTTCTTGTTTGCGATTGCAAAGGTACGAACTTTTTTCTGTGTGCGCAAACAATTTTCAAAAAATCTTTCAAAAATATACGTTTTCTTGATAATTATCAAGTGTTTTTATGCTTTTAGGCCCTTTTATATGGTAAAATTATTGTAAAAACCAAGAAAGTGGGCTAATATCCCTCAAAAAAGTCATTTTTTAGTGATGTTTTATGCTATTTATTTGGCTGTTTTCTAACTTTTTTATATTTTTGTGGCAATAAAATTCCTGATATGAAAGATAAGTTGATAAAAATCGCAAAAATTCTATTAAAATGTTTCTTGGGCTTCGCTCTGGTGATAGTTATTATTATCTCAGGACTTTATATAGCCTTATCAACAGAATGGGGACAGCAGAAGTTGTATGATTTAACTTTTGATGCCCTTCAGAAAACTCTTGACACCAGATTGGCGGTTAAAGAGGTGGAGGCTGATATTATAAGAGGTAGAATCATGTTGCATGGTGTAGAACTGGACGATAAGGATGGCGTCAAAATGCTGCAGGTAGATTCTATCGGTACTCAGTTGGGTTTAGGTGGTATCTTCAATCGTGAGATATATGTAAACAAATTGTTTCTGAAGGGTGCAAGGATGGTTCTTTATAAGAAAACGCCAAAGTCTGCCCCTAACTATCAGTTTGTCTTAGATGCCTTCAAGAAGAAGTCGAAGCAAAAGAAGAAAACTCCTTCAAAGCCCAAGGAAGAGCCTTTCTTCCATATTGCAGGAAACATGACCACATTATATGTTGGCAGGACCAGTTTGAAGTGGGATATCCTCTCTGCTCCAAGAAAGGGTAAAGATACTATTGATGTCAAACATCTTGATATACAGGATTTCGGAGTGAGGGTGACAGGTAAGATGGCAGATGAGAAAGTTGCGGATCTTGCTTTGCATGACCTGTATGTAATTGAAAAGAAATCAGGAATGACATTCTCACTTGATCGTGTAGAATTCCGTGCAATGCTCGATAGGAGTCTGGATTTAATAATCAGTGGTCTCAAATTCAAGTATCAGGACAAGCGGGTAACAATGAGAAAACTTCATATAGAGCAGCGTAAAGCCAGTCTTGATTTTACAAAGCCTTTTGCTCTGAAGATTGATTCCATAACATTCAAGAACGATAATCACAAGCCGCGTAAGAATACAGGCAAGCCAAACAGAGGATGGTTTGATCAGGGACATCTTGATATGGTGGTATCAATGGATGCTACAGTAAACTATCTTTCCAAGGATAGCCTTTATGCGCAGATTACTCATCTTGAGATGCTTGATAAGCCGAGTGATTTGGACATCAGACACTTCTCTACATTTATCAACCGAAGTGGCAAAAGGTTAACTGCTACCAACATCTTTGTCGCCATGAAGCGCACGCGCGTACGTATTAATAAGGTGGATATTGACATTCCTGGAGTGCAGGTATATGACTTCCCGCTTGAGGCGGATGTATATCTGCAAGACCTTGCAAAGCCGTTTGCAACGCCATTGAGCCACTTTACTACTCCGCTGAAGCTGCGTGTCATCTGTGGAGGAACTATTGACAGATACCTGTTCAAGAATATAGATATAACGACTAATGACAATCGTTTGCATATAACAGGTGAGGGAGACTTGTGTGATGTGACTAAGAAACGCGACCTTACTCTGCATTTCTGGGACTTGAAGATGACTGCTGTAAATGGTATCAAGGAACAGATAGTAAACCATTTCTCCAAGAAGGTTAATCTGAAGATGACAAAACAGATGAAAGCCCTTGGAGATGTCGAATATACAGGTAAAGTTGGCATTTTCTTCCGACGACAGGATATTTCAGGTACGTTGTTTACAAAATATGGCAATCTGAATTTTGATTTCACCCTTGATGGTAACACCCGTCACATGAAAGGTACGATGAGTACAGACACTCTTGACCTTGGTTCAATAATGAATACCAAGAAACTCTATATTGCACGTACAAGAGCCATCTATGACTTCGACATCACCTCGAAACGTAAGGCAAAGGCCCTTGGCATAAAGAGAAAGGGACGTCTGCCTATCGGTTCGCTGAAGGCCAATGTCGGTTTTGGAACCTATGGGTCGTTCAAAGTAAAAAACCTTACTGCTAATATGGAAAGTGATGGTAGAGAAGCAAAAGGCCATATAGACCTTCCTGGTAATGTTGTTAATATAGATGTTGACTTCTCATATATCCAGACAGACATTGAACAAGGCTTGAGAATTCATCCAAAGATGCATTTTACAGATAAGGTAAGGAAGTTCCTCAGATTGCATAAAAACAAGCAATCAAAACAAGATAATCAAGCTAAACAAGACAATCAAGATAAACAACAAAATGACAATGGTTACAATGACAACAACAAAAAGAAGAAGTAACAGATTTTCTAAGCTGTTATGTTCTGCAGCAATGTCTTTTGCCCTCCTTCCTGTAATGGGACAGACCTTTACAGAATGGCATGACTTAAACGTTAATGAGGTAAACCGTTACCCGGTACACACTGATGTCCTTCCTACCACATCACAGAAACTTTCCCTCGATGGCGTATGGAAGTTCAAGGGAGTGATGAATGCCGATGAGCGTCCAACAGACTTCTTTAACTTGAAGTATGACGACTCTTCATGGGGCACTATGCCAGTTCCTGGCTGTTGGGAACTGAATGGCTTTGGTGAGCCGATATACGTTAATATGGGCTTTGCATGGAGTGGACATTTCAAGAATGACCCACCAAACGTTCCTGTAAAAGACAATCATGTAGGCTCTTATCGTAAAACCGTCACCATTCCTGCCGATTGGAAAGGAAAGCAGGTGATAATCCATTTCGGTTCTGTTACCAGCAATATTTATCTGTGGGTAAATGGTAAGTACGTTGGCTATGCAGAAGATGCAAAGATAGCATCCGAGTTTGACATCACCAAATTTGTGAAGCCAGGTGATAACCTCATAGCCTTCCAGGTATTCCGCTGGTGTGACGGCTCTTATGACGAAGACCAAGACTTCTGGCGTCTCTCTGGTGTGGCACGTTCCAGCTATCTCTATACCAAGAATCCAAAGAACCAGATTACAGACATTCGCGTAACACAAAGTCTTACAGACGATTACAAGGATGGTATCCTTACAGTAAAGGTAAAGACCAAGGGCTCTTCAAAAATCACTTACTCTCTGAAAGATGCCTCAGGTAAGGAAATTGCCAATATTGTTGGAAAAGGTGAGGAAACAGAGATAAAACTCGCCAATGCCAACAAATGGAGTGCAGAGCAGCCATATCTCTATACCCTTACAGCCACACAGGATGGGGGAGAGGTCGTAACCCAGAAGGTAGGTTTCCGTAAGGTGGAGATAAAGAATTCCCAAATGCTTGTCAACGGCCAGCCAATACTTATCAAGGGTGCTAACCGCCATGAGATGGATCCTGATGGAGGATATGTAGTATCTCGTGAACGCATGATAGAAGACATCCGCCTCATGAAGCGTCTCAATGTCAATGCTGTCAGAACATGTCACTATCCTGATGACCCTATGTGGTATGACCTTTGCGACGAATATGGCATATATATGTGTGCTGAGGCCAATCAGGAGTCTCACGGATTCGGATATGGCGATGAAGGCAAGCGTGTTGCTCCATTGTTCCATGAGCAGATAATGATGCGCAACAAGAATAATGTCTCAACAAAGTTCAATCACCCCTCTATCATTGTCTGGAGCTTGGGTAATGAGACATGTATGTCAGATAACTTCTTGGATGCATATAAGTGGGTAAAGTCTCAGGACCTCTCTCGTCCTGTACAGTATGAGCAGGCTCATGGACGTGAGGGAACAGATATCTTCTGTCCTATGTATTTCTCACAATACAGCTGCGAAGATTATTCAAAGAATCCAAATAACCTCAAGCCTCTCATACAGTGCGAATATGCACATGCAATGGGTAATTCCGGTGGTGGCTTCAAGGAATATTGGGACCTCGTCAGGAAATATCCTAAGTATCAGGGTGGCTTTATCTGGGATTTCGTAGATCAGGCCCTTCGCGACAAGCGTGACAAGACAAAGTTCCTCTATGGAGGCGATTATAATGACTATGACGGCTCAGACAATAACTTCAACTGTAACGGCTTTGTTACAACAGACAGAAAGGTAACACCACAAGGCTATGAATATGCCTACTACTACCAGAATATATGGACAGAGGCTGTCGATTTGTCAAAGGGAGTAGTGCGTGTGAAGAATGAGAATTTCTTCCGTCCTCTCGATTATGTTGACATGAAATGGTGTGTTACAGTTAATGGAAACGTAGTAAAGGAAGGAGTTGTCAATAATCTCAACATCGCTCCTCAGCAGAGCAAGGAAGTAACCCTTCCATTCGATGCTACCGGCTTAGGACAGGGAGAAGCCATCCTCAATGTCTCTTATGTGATGAAGAATAACGAACCTCTTCTCAATGCAGGTCAGGAGATAGCCCATCAGCAGATTCTCATCAATAGCTATGACTATGCAGCAGAGGTAGAAAGCAAGACAGGTGCTGCAGAGGCTAAGACATTCACTCCATTGCCATTCACCCTGCGTCCAAATTTCTGGCGTGCAATGACGGACAACGATT
Organism: uncultured Prevotellaceae bacterium; assembly: GCA_946405805.1. Taxonomy (GTDB): domain Bacteria; phylum Bacteroidota; class Bacteroidia; order Bacteroidales; family Bacteroidaceae; genus Prevotella. Next base: position 16,831 of record CAMJIL010000030.1, read on the forward strand.
TCGGAGCACGTCTGACACAGCGTCTCAGAGCATGGAAGAATCCTCGTATGTGGTGTGAATCAAGAACCCTCGAAGGCAATAAAGTCGTAGAAAAGTATCGCATTGATGCTGTTCATGCCAACTTCACCCTTACTTACACTTCTTTGTCCGATAATGTATGGAAGGTAGAGGAGAGTATCGTCTTTGATGCAGATGCCAAGGATATTCCTAATATGCCACGCTTTGGTGTAGTCATTCTCCTGCCATACGATATGGACGAGAGCACCTGGTATGGACGTGGTCCGATAGAGAACTATGCAGACCGTAAGATGTCCCAGAACATCGGCATCTATACTGCAACCGCAGACAATCAGTTCTGGCCATATGTTCGTCCGCAGGAGACAGGTTCCAAGTGCGACATACGCTGGTGGAAGCAGTCAAAGGGTAATGAGGGCTATGAAGTATTCTCAGACGACAGCTTCTCTGCTTGTGCCCTCCATTACGAAGTGCGTGATATGGACGAAGACAGCAAGAAACAGCGTCATCCTCAGGATATAAAGAAGTCATACTACACAAATCTCTACATCGACCAGCAGATGGCAGGAGTAGGAGGCGCAGACTCTTGGAGTGGTATGGCAGAAGCCCTGAAACCATATCGTGTGGAAGCAAAAGATAGAACCTTCACCTTCTACATCAAGAAGAAGTAAGAGACAGACTTAACAATAAAGAATCCCCACAAAGATCTGTGGGGATTCTTTATTGTCACTTCAGGTGCTTTTTGGTTGTATCAATAAGGGCAATTTAGTGCCGTTATCTTCCTAATGCTTTGCGGACTTGCTTGCTGAAGTCGGTCATTCCTTTTACTGAGGGGTGGCCTCCTTGCTTTTCGATGTCTTTCAAATCGAGACATTGCACTCCGTAGTGCTTGCAGATGGTGTGTACTGACTCGTTGATGCTTTCCTTCAGTTCGCTATTGAGAATGAAGAGTATCTGGGCGGTAGGGTAGTTGCCCTTGAGGTCGTAGAGCAGCTTGGCCATCGCAGGACGGAAATAATAGAGCTGCTCTGTTGTCCAGTTGCCATAAACATATTCGCCAATGGGTGCTCCACACCATGAGTCGTTGGTGGCACCACAGACGAGTATGATATCGGGATTGCCGAGGGTATTGCTGCGACTAACAAAGGAGCGGTTGCTATAGTCGCGATGTGATGACAATGCTGCTATGGGCACTCGTGGACCATCACCCTTGCTATAGCCTGTATAGCAGATGGTGGCGCCAGAGAAGGCATTGTTCACCTCAAGACTGAAGCCCTTGGTTTTGCTGATGAGCTGATGCCACCATGTTTCTTCTACCTTCGTAACGTCGTTGTTCTTATGATGCAGTGGGTTTTCGGGCTTGAAATACCAGATTTCATTGGTGTCGTTTGACACGCAGCCTTCGAAGGTGGAATAACTGTCTCCTAGGATAGATATTTTCTGCGCTGATGCGGCAGAAAGAATGAAAAAATGTAGGAATGAAAGAATGAAAAGTCTCATAACGTTTAAAGGTTAACGGTTAAGGTCAAAGGTCAAAAGTAATTTTCTTAATTCTTAACTCTTACTTCTTACTTCTTAACTTCTCACTTCAAGTACTCGCACAGTGGTGATTTGTTTGCTTTGAGGCCTTTTGCGAGGCTTTGGGCGTTGTTGCGGGCTCCGAGTAAGGAGGTGTGGGTGTGGTCGTGATTGAAGTAGATTGATGCTTCTTGCTTTGCCTTTGCTGCATCGCCGTCTTTGCGGGCAAACTTCTTATCGAGGAAGTCGGCAGAGATGTTGTGGACATCAACGAATTCACAACCATTCTCTTCTGCTACTTTCGCATCCCACTGTGGTATGTAGTTGTTGTTGCGACGTTCTATCTTTCCCTTTGGCCACTCATTGCGTGGGGTGAAGGAGAGAATAACAGGAATAGCACCTTTCTCCTTGGTATCAACAATCATCTTGTGGATGTACCATCCGAAGGAATATACTACTTCGTACTTACCAGAATTCTTTGACTTAAAGACTTTGCAGGAGTCTTCAGCACATGGTATCACACCACGTTCCTTATCCTTATCGATGCCTCCGATGTCGTTGTGTCCGAACTGTATGAGGACATAGTCACCTGGACGCAGAGTCTGATAAACCTCCTCCCAGCGGTTCTCGTTGAGATAGGTGCGTGTAGAACGTCCTGCTTTAGCGCAGTTGATGAAGGTACACTTGCTCTCATCAAAGATGGTATAGCCTTGTGAGCCCCATCCCCACATGCCGTCAGGATTCTTGTCTTCATTCTTGCCTGTAGAGTCGCCACAGAGGAAGATACGCACAGCTGACTTCTTCTGCTCTGCTGTCTTCGTCTTTGGTATTACTTCGCCCTTCTTGTTATAGTTGTTTGGCTCCCATGCTAACAGCTTCTCCTCATAGTTAGGAAAGACCTTCTCGCGTATGAGATATGTCTTTAGAACAGCCACCTGAGGATCATCGCATTTAGCGAGTCCTTCTGCTGCAGAGGCAGCATTCATCTTGGCACCAAAGGCGGAAGAGTGTATCTTGTCAAGGAAGAAGTGGTAGTCGGTCTTCCAAGGGCCATACTGCTCCAATTTCTTTGCCGAGATATCATTGAGGTCTATCACGGGCACATTCATCTCCTTACCGATGGCGAAGATGGCAGGGGTGAAGTCAGAGAGCTTTCGCTGTATCGTCTTTCCATCAGCCTCGTAGGCATTACGTGGTGTGAGGGTGAAGAGTATAGGTGTAGCACCTTTTGCACGCACCTCGTTGATGAAACGGCGTGTGTAGCCACCAAAGGTATAGACGGTATCCTGACGTTGTGTCACCTTATTATATATAATAACAGAATCTTCGGCAATGCTCAGTTTTCCGTCAGGACGATAGGAAGAGCGTGCACGGATTTCGTCGATTGGTCCGTTGTCATTGTGTCCCAATTCGAGGAAGACATAGTCACCAGCCTTAACGCCGCTGAGGGAACGCTTCCAGAGGTCAGGGCTCTTGTAGAATGTACGTGGAGAAGTACCTCCGAGGGCGTGATTCTCTACTGTTATCTTGTTTTCGTCAAAATATTCATGTTCGAAATATCCCCATCCCCATTGGCCATTATTGCCGTTTCCCATGGTACCGGTACGCATGGTGCTGTTGCCGATGAGAAAGAGTACTGGGTTGTTGCCTTTGCGAGAAGAGCCAGGTACAGGACGTGCCTGGTTGGCAAAAGCTATAGAGTCGGCTGTAAGGTCTCGAACACCATTGATGTCGAGCCAGATGTCGTCTTTCTTCTGACTATTAGCAGCCAGGAAGGGAAGAGCGAGTAGGGTAAGTGTTGTTAGTAGTTTCATATTTGGTTTCAAGTTTCAAGTTTATTGTTTCAGGAAGAATGTTTTATAGACGTTGAGCATTGATTTTTCGCTACCGTAGAGGATTTCTGCTGAACGGGTGTAAGCACGATAGACCTTTTTTTCTTCTTTGTCGTCGAGATTACTGAGTATTTCACTCTCTCGTGCTTCGAAAGTCTTGCCGTTCTTTAATATATAAAAGGTGTATTTTACCAGGAGGGGCTCCATGTCTTCCCTTGTGAGGGCGTTGATATTGGCCACAGATGTAGAGAAATCAGCAAAGCCTGCTCCTAAGACGCTACTCTCAACAGTTCCCATATGAGTCATCTGGTACTTTTTGTTAAAGTCGTCCATATCAACCTGTGAACACTTATAGAGGCGCATGATGTCTCCGTTGATAGTGTCTTCTCTGACAACCTTACACATCTTGTTATCAATGTTATAGTATGTGTCTCCATTGGAGAAGATGATTTTGTTTACAGTACCAGGCTGTGCTTCCAACTTTGTCTTGAAATCCTTGGCGCTGATAAACCACAGTGTAGTTTGGCGAAGATGGATATTGGCTTTTGCCCTTACCACCTTGTTATCTTGTCCTACGAAGATGCGTGCATCTGTAAAGTTTTCGTAGATAAACGGCCATACGGCAACAGGATAGTATTTGTCCTGTGCTTGGCAGAACATCGCAATGGATAATAATAGAAATAAAAGCTTTGCTTTCATAGTTCTTAGTCAGTTGATAGTTGATAGGTGACAGTTGATAGTTTTTAAAGTCTTTAAACGTTAACCGTTAACCGTTAACCGTTATTTACTTTTCTTCAGTGTTATTACTACTACTTCACGTGGTACTCCGAAGCGGAAGGGGAGATTGCCACCAAAGCCTGTAGAAACACTCAGCATAGCCTTAGAGTCAGAGCCTTTCTTCATTGGAACATAGTATTCACCTCCCCATTCGTCGTAAGCATACTGTATAGGATACCATCCGAAGATAGAGAACTGTGCTCCATGAGTGTGTCCGGCAAGTGTTACGTTAGGGATGAAGACTGGCATGATATGATGCTTCCATGCATTTGGGTCATGAGATAGACAGAGAGAGAAGGTGTTAGCCGTCTTTGTAGCAGGATTGATAGCAACTCCTTTGAGAGCCTTCTTGATATCTCCCACCTGTGGGAAAGGCTTCAGACCCCAGTTCTCTTCGCCTACTACGAGGATGCTGTCGCTGTCACGATGAATATAAAAATGTTCATCCTCCAACATCTTCCATCCGAAAGACCTATGCACATTGCGGGTACGCTTTATCTCCTGAGCCTGTCTTGCAGGAGAGAAGTTGGAATACGCGCAATAGTCATGATTGCCCATAACGGAAAGCACTCCATCCTTTGCCTTCAAAGAAGACATTTCCTCCTTGAGCTCCTCCAATTCTGATGGCAGGAAATGTTGTATATCACCCACCATACAGATGAGGTCTGGCTGCAAGGCATTGATTTTCTCAAAACCATCTTTCACCAAGCCCTTATATGGTCCCCAGAAGCTACCACCACAATGAACATCTGTTACCTGTACTATCTTATAGCCATCGAAAGCCTCTGGGATATCAGGACTCTCGTATGTCACCTCTTTGATATTCAGTTGCCAGAAACCAAAGGTGAGGCCATATACTATTATATATAGCAGCAGCAATGGAAACAATGCCAGGCATTTCTTCCACAACACCTTTGCACGAAGCAACTTGTATGCACCCCATATTGACAGTACGAATACTGCGGCGATAATGATAGAGGGCATCAGGATTTTGATAAGATTTATCATAGCGGTATGTATGGGAAACTATATAAGGGTTTGTGAATGTGTGGTTGGTAAGTAAAAGTGTTGCTTTACTTTTTAGCAGCGCTGTCTGCAGCCTGCTTCTGTGGAGCAGCACCAAAGCCCTGTACGTTCTGAGGATTTGTGTTAGCCTGCTCTGTAGCAGCATTCTCGATTACAGAACCTTCTGTTGCTGACTGAGGAGCAGTATAAGCACATGCGATGCTGATAACTACCATAGCAGCAGCAAGAGTCCATGTAGCCTTCTCAATGAAGTTGGTTGTCTGGCGAACACCAGCAACGCTGTTAGCACTGGCGAAACCTGATGCCAAGCCTCCACCTTTTGACTCTTGAATAAGAACGATACCAATCATTAGCAATGCTGCTAAAACAATAAGAATTACAAGTAATGTGTACATTGTTTTTAAAATTTTAAATTATTATTTTTGTTGACTAATTATTAACTTCTTAAGGAATCTCTCTTGGTCTTCGAAATAAGGATTCTTCTTTTTTGTCTTTTTGTTGATGGCTTTCATAACGGTCAAGGCTTTGTCGTAGTTACCTTGTTTGATATATATGTTAGCCATATTCTCAGTTACTACCTCATTATCCTCTATAGGACTCTCTTCGCTATCGTTAGCCATCTCAACCTCTGGAGCGAATTCCGTCTTCTCCTTGAGGGTCAGTTTGCCACCAGCATTTGTGAGGAAGTCGTCGATAATGTCGAGGGTGGGGTCTTTGCTTTCTTTTACGTTTGTATCTATTGACAGCAGATAACTCATATAGTCATTTCTCGCATCAGCCTCAGTAGGCTTCTTGGAAGAAGAACTGATTGTGTCATCAACAGGAATATTGTTGAGGAATTTATCGATGAGCGATGCAGCACGTCTTGGAGAATCAATCTCTTCCTTCAATTCCTCCTCATTGTTCTGTTTACTCTTTATGCCATAGTGAGAAGCCTCTACGAGTTGAAAGAGTACATTTCTGTCTGTCAGGAAAATGGCAGCACGACGTAATTCGTCATCGAATGTCGGATCATGCAGCAGAAAGAGATTCGTCAGCAATGCTATTCGAGCAGGCTGATAGTATGGATGCTCCGCTGTTATCTTGCGCAGGTCCAACAAGGTCTGACGATTCAGACGTTCTGGATGTGATATGAGTGTATGTATTACCAATTTGCTACTGTTGCGTTAAATATCTGTTCACATAAGTCTTTCGACATCTGTGTCACTAACTGTTCCTGAACAGAGTTGAGGTTTTGGGTTGTCTCGTAAGATGCTGTTGCTGTAAAGCTTCTCTCAAAGTCCTCCTTGTGGTTCTTTGTATTCGTGAAGCGCACATTGACAGTCATAGACAATTCTGTCTGAGCAGAATATCCCTCAGCTGATACTGACTTGTTTCTCTGCTGATATTGTGTTATCTCACCCTCAACCTTCAGGTCACCATTACGTTTTACCTGTGTCAGTTTTGTATATGAACCATACATATCTTTCAACTGGTTGTTGAAGATTACCTGCATCGGTCCCCATACATAAGATGCACGAATAGGGAAATCGTTTATCTGTATTGTCTTTGTCTTCGTATAATCGATGCTGGCACCATTGAGTTTATATGAAACGGAGCAAGCCGTAATCATTGTCAATGTCACCACACAGATGAATGACAGTATGATGTATTTCTTAAAGTCCATATTCTTTCAGTCTTCTATAAAGTGTACGATCAGAGAGACCTAAATCCCTTGCTGCTTTCTTTCTGTTTCCACCATTACGTTCGAGAGCTTTCTCCAACATGGCTCTGTTTACGTCAGCAATATTCAGATTCTCTGGTTCAGCAATCTCCTGTGCCTGATTATATCCGGAAACAGTAGCAGGGTAGGGAACATATGTTGTTGCTGCCCCGTCGTCAATCTTCTGGCGCAGGGAATTGATTTCTCGTCTCAGGTCGCTGACATTGCCTCGCATTTCGTAGAGAATCTTAAACAGCATTTCTCTTTCGCTTTCGTAGGTCTTGCTTCCTCCGCCTTGAGAAGGGATAGTAGCCAACTGGGTACTCTCCTCATTCATAGGAATGAATTTCAGAATATCCTCCACATCGATATCCCTCTTTGTACAGAGGACAGACATCTGCTCTGTGATATTCTTCAGCTGACGCACATTACCAGGCCACTTATATTTCAGCATCACCTGCTTGGCATCTTCAGAAAGCTGTATTCTTGGCAGATGATATTTCTCAGACATCTGCATAGCAAAGAGACGGAAGAGAAGGATGATATCCTCTCCACGATCCCTCAATGGAGGCATCTGAATAGGTATTGTATTAAGACGATAGTAGAGGTCTTCCCTAAAGCGTCCTTCACTAATGGCTTTGCGTATATTTACATTCGTAGCAGCCACGATGCGGACATCAGTCTTTCTGACATCCTGACCACCCACACGGATATACTCTCCATTCTCCAGAACACGCAAGAGACGCGCCTGAGTAGCAAGAGGCAGTTCGCCTACTTCGTCAAGAAACAGAGTACCCTTGTTGGCAGCTCCGAAATAACCCTCACTCTCTCCGATAGCACCTGTGAAAGAACCTTTTTCGTGTCCGAAGAGTTCAGAATCGATGGTGCCTTCAGGGATAGAGCCACAGTTTATTGCAAAATATTTCTCACGTTTGCGTGGAGAATAGTCGTGGATGATGCGAGGTATAATCTCCTTACCCACACCACTTTCTCCGATAATCAGCACGGAGAGGTCGGTATGTGCAACCTGCAGGGCAATATCGAGAGCCCTGTTGAGAGCTGTACAATTGCCTACAACGTTATATCTTTGCTTTATGTTTTGAAGTTCTTTTACGTCCATTTGTAGTTACTCTCAATTTAGCTCTCTTCCACCATCGGCTCCTCACTGAGTATTTCCTCAGCGGTAGGTGCTTTGGTGTTGTATGTTACATTCTCTCTCTTGTGCGCTGCAGGATCAAATCCACCCTTCTTCTTAGCAAAGCGAGCCTTGTCACCATCCTCTTTCTTTTCCACAAAGAGCTTTGGTAATGGGTTCTTCAGAGGGATGTCGTAAGAAACCCTGTTCCTTGCCACATCTGTTGCCAATGCCAAAGCATCATAAATATTGTTTGGCTCTGTTGCCACAACAGATGGTGCTATGCCTGTAAGCAGAGTGACAGGAGACTTGTCATCATCAAGAAGTTTTTTGATTTGCTCTTCAGCAATATTTTCTTTGTCAGCAAATATGAAAGCATCGAAAGCCCTGATTTCTTCTGATTCCAACATCTCGCCAGAAAAAGGTCCGAAGAAACTGTTTCCTTCCTCTTGCATCTTCTTGATGGCATCAGCCTGTTCGCTGTCGGAAGAGATGACGGCAATTCTTGGCATTAGGATGTTGAGGTCGCGTTTCAGACACTGTTCCAACAATGCAGCCTTTTTCGTTATATCATCCTGTCCTGCAGTGATATAACGTGTTTCGTCATAAATCATGACTGGCAATATAGTAGCAGAATCATCCGCCAATGCATGTCTCACAGCTTTGTGTGGAGCCTGAGCCAAAGGCAGGCAAACGATGGCGTCGATATCAATTTCCTCGTCCAAGCAATCATCTATAGCATCCTTCAGGGCATCCTGTTCTGGTTGTCCGTCTGCTCCATATAGAGTAAAGGTGTATAAACCTGACATTCCTTCTGCACCCAGCATATTGTTGAGTAAGGAAGCATCATTGCCTGTCACATTGCCAACTATAGCAACATTATTTTTTTTCATATCTGTCTGTCTTTAGTGCTTAGTAATCCACATGCAGCGAATATATCCTGTCCTCGTGAAGCACGTATTGTGGTGAATATTCCGTGGGCTGTGAGATAGTCGCGCAGTCGTTCCATCTTCTTCTCGTCGCTGGCCTTGAGGTCTATGCCAGGTATCTGGTGGAAACGAATCAGGTTCATCCTGCAGTCAAGTCCCTCAAGCAGCTTTACTATTTCCCTGGCATGAGTCATAGTGTCATTGAAGTTATTGAAAACGATGTATTCAAAACTCAACCTCCTCTGACCTGAGAAGTCGTATCTCCTAAGCAGTTCTACAACGTCTTTTATTGGGAACATCTTCTCTGCCGGCATCATCTGTGCTCTCTGTTCGTGAATAGGAGTATGCATGGATATTGCCACATGGCATTCGCTGTTGTCGAGGAAATACTTCAGTTTTGGTGTTCCCACACTACTTACTGTTATTCGTCTCGGACTCCAGGCATATCCCCATTCCGCTGTAAGCACTTCTGTTGCTTTCATAACAGCATCGAGATTGTCCATTGGTTCTCCCTGTCCCATGAAGACGATGTTTGTCAGTTTGTCCTGATCGGGTAGGGAGTATATCTGATTGATGATGTCGGAGGCAGTCAGCGAACCCTCATATCCCTGTTTGCCTGTCTGGCAGAAGAGGCAGTTCATCTTACATCCCACTTGGCATGAGATACATAATGTGGCTCTGTCTTTGTCTGGAATATATACGCTTTCGACACATTTGTTGTGCCCCTCTCCGTTATCATCCTTACAACTGACAGGAAAGAGATATTTCTTTGTGCCATCCCTGCTTGTCAGTTCCTCCTTGAAAGGCATTGCACCGATAGTAAACTGCTCGGAGAGCTTTTGGCGATTGACCTTTGAGATATTCGTCATATCGTCAATGCTCATTACATGGTCGGAATATAGCCACTTAGCTATCTGTCCACCAGTAAACTTTGGCATCCCAAGGCTTGTTGCAATATCCTTGAGCTCTTCGAGCGTTTTACCAATCAGCGGTTCCTTCATCGGTTTTTTTTATTCTTCGTAACCTTTTGGATTGTTCTTTTGGAAATTCCATGAATCCCTACACATATCCTCGATGCCATATTGAGCCTCCCAACCCAGTTCAGCCTTTGCCTTAGCAGGGTTGCAGTAGCAGGTAGCGATATCACCTGGGCGACGTGGCTTGATAGCATAAGGTACCTTCAAACCATTTGCCTTTTCGAATGCCTTTACTACATCGAGAACAGAATATCCGTGACCAGTACCAAGATTATAGATAGCAAGTCCGCAGTTCTTCTGTATAGCCTTGAGGGCTGCTACATGTCCGGCAGCAAGGTCAACAACGTGGATGTAGTCACGAACACCTGTGCCGTCAGGTGTGTCATAGTCGTTACCAAAGACACCCAGTTCCTTACGCAAGCCGATTGCTGTCTGTGTGATATAAGGCATCAGGTTGTTTGGAATGCCGTTAGGATTCTCACCAATCAGGCCACTCTTGTGAGCACCTATTGGATTGAAGTAACGCAGGAGTACAACATTCCATTCCTTATCAGCTTTCTGAACATCGCTCAGCACCTCTTCCAACATCGACTTTGTCTGTCCGTAAGGATTCGTGCAGTGTCCCTTTGGACATTCCTCTGTGATAGGAATGATAGCTGGGTCACCATACACTGTAGCACTTGATGAGAAGATGATGTTTTTGCATCCGTTGTTTCTCATAGTGTCAACAAGTACGAAGGTGGCATTCATGTTGTTTTCATAATACTCCAGAGGTTTTGCAACACTCTCGCCAACAGCCTTCAGGCCAGCAAAGTGTATAACAGCATCAATCTTATATGTCTTGAAGATTTTGTCCATAGCCTCGCGATCACGAACATCGGCCTTGATGAAAGGAACTTCCTTGCCGATAATCTTCTCGACGCGACGAACAGCCTCCTCTTTTGAATTTACCAAATTGTCAACAATGACCACCTCGTGGCCGGCTTTGTCTAGTTCGATAGCAGTATGACTACCAATGTAGCCTGCTCCACCTGTTAAAAGAATTTTCATAGTTTTCAGAGAAATTATATTGTTACTTTTAAATCATTTTGCGCGCAAAATTACAAAAAAAAACTTAAATGTACAAATCTCTACCTCAAAAAAACCGAAACTTATGTTTTTTTTGCATATCTTTGCAGGCGAAATTTGATTTTTTTTGTTAAAACATTTCGAAAAGATAATATTTAAGACATGAAAAAGTTATTTTCTGCTATAGTTTTAGCATCAGTCACTATGCTATGTGCTCATGCCAATCGTGTTGATTCTGTCTGGGTAAAACCGGATGTCAAGGAAGGCGCCCAGAATCTTCAGATAGCATATTCTCATGACAAGAAACATTGGACCCACGTGGATTATACTATTTTCGCTTCCGATTATGGAGCATGGGGGCGTGAGAAGAAAATGTGGTATCCAAATATTTTCTTTGACGGAAAGCAGTTTAAGGCATATTTTATTCCTAATCCGAAGGTAAAGGAAGTTGCTCGCACAGTGTCTGATAATTTTGTGCTTTGGAAGCCACAGGATTATGAATATGTTGACAGTCAGGAGACATTTGATAAAATAGTAGAAAATGCAAAAGCAGATTGGCAGAAGCCCATTCGTGTACCATATTGTTATATAGAAAAGCTGATTACCCGTAAGCGCGTAGCTGACCAGAATGCTTCCTGGGAGGGTGAGAATTATGTGCGTACTGGTGCAGCTCTTTTTAAGGATGTGAAGGATGTAAAGGTGGATATGAAGATTGACTGGGATGATACGAAAGCTATTTCCCCAAACCTCATGGGCATCTTCTTTGAAGATATCAGTTATGCTGCTGATGGCGGTTTGTATGCAGAATTAGTGCAAAATCGTGATTTCGAATATTCGGCAGATGATCGCAGAGAGTGGAATGCAAAAACCTCATGGAAGGTAGAAGGAGATGCCTCCTTTGAAATCTCTACGACAAACCCTATTCACGCAAACAATGCTCACTATGCCGTTTTTGAGACGAAATCTCTTGGAGCAAAACTCGTCAATGAGGGGTGGGATGGCATTGCTGTCAAAGCAAAGGCAAGGTACAACCTGTCACTTTTCGTAAAAGGTGAAGGTCGTGTAAAGGTATCATTGGTAAATGGTGACAAACAACTTGCTTCTGTTGTTGTTTCTGCCTCTAATGAATGGAAACAGAAGAAGGCTGTCTTGGTTTCTACCGCTGATGCAGCAAAGGCTTCTTTGGTGTTGGAACCATTGCAGCAAGGTACACTCGACTTCGATTTTATCTCCCTCTTCCCGCAAGATACATACAAAGGACGTGCTAATGGCTTGCGTAAGGATTTGGCAGATGTAATAGCCGACCTCAAACCACGATTCGTTCGCTTCCCAGGTGGATGTGCTTCTCATGGAAATGGTATCAACAACATATATCATTGGCAGGCTACCATAGGAGATTTGTGGGAGCGCCAGGGTGATTATAATACCTGGAATTACCATCAGACACGTGGATTGGGTTTCTATGAATATTTCCAATTCTGTGAAGATATTGGTGCAGAACCAGTACCTGTACTTGCTGCTGGTGTGCCTTGTCAGAACTCCAGTCGTGGTGGTGCAGAAGGCTATCGTCAGAATGGTCAGCAAGGTGGTATTCCTTTCCTGAAAGACTTAGAAGGGAAGCCCTCACCATATAAATATATGGGAAAAGACCTTACAATGGAAAGCTATCTGCAGGAACTCCTTGACCTTATAGAGTGGGCTAATGGTGATGCAAAGAAATCTCCTCTTGCAGCAATGCGTGCAAAGGCTGGACATCCAAAGCCATTTAACCTAAAATATCTCGGGATAGGAAATGAAGACCTTCTTGGTGATACCTTCTTTGACAGATATAATTTTCTCTCGAAGGGAATAAAGGAAAAGCATCCTGAAATCACTGTCATTGGAACAGTAGGACCATTCTGGGAAGGCTCCGACTACGAATATGGTTGGCGTGGAGCAAAGGAAAACAATACAGAAATTGTGGATGAGCACTATTATAATACTCCTGGATGGTATTTCCATCATCGCGATTTTTATGACAACTATGATCGTAATGGAACGAAGGTATATCTCGGAGAGTGGGCATCAAAAGGAAATCATGTTTCCAATGCTCTTATCGAAGCCGCTTATCTCACACATCTTGAGGAAAATGCTGATGTTGTTGTGATGTCTTCGTATGCTCCTCTTCTTGCAAAAGACGGACACTATTCCTGGACGCCAGATATGATATTCTTCAATAATACAGAGATAAGACCAACAGCAAACTATTATGTTCAGAAGGCCTTTGGCCAGAATGGTGGCGATACCTATGTTTATTCTTCTATAAATGCAGACTATACCCCTGTCGTTGAGGCTAAGGAC
>CAMJIL010000031.1 GCA_946405805.1 uncultured Prevotellaceae bacterium
CCTGAGGACGAGAATGGCACACAGACTGGTGACAACACTGGCACTCAGACTGGTGGTAACACTAACCAGGGCGGTAGCCAGAACCAGGGTGGTTCACAGGGTGGTAACACAGACCCTAATCCAGACGGCAGTGGTGATGAAGGCTAAGCGATAACCGCTAACCGCTAAACGACAATGGCGCAGGATGTAACGAGCATCTTGCGCCATTTTTTAGCATGTTGTTAACAAATCACGGCGAATTTTAACATTGTTAAATTAAAAATATATGAAAAAAGCGCAAGAAAATGTAATCTAAGCCAAGATGAAAACAAAGTTTTATACCTTTGCAAGCCGTAAAAGCCAGCGCTTTGCTTCGCTACGAAAAACGAAATACGAAACGCTTCGCTACGAAAAACGAAATACGATAAACGAACAACATATATGGTTGACATTAGAGAAATGAATGCTCTCATAGAGCAGCACAGCAATTTCGTGACAAACCTCACTACTGGGATGGACAAAATCATCGTGGGACAGAAGCACTTGGTAGAGTCGCTGCTGATTGGTTTGTTGAGTGATGGACATATCCTTCTCGAGGGTGTGCCGGGTTTGGCAAAGACTCTTGCCATAAAGACACTGTCGAACTTGATTGACGGTAAGTTTAGCAGAATACAGTTTACTCCTGACCTGCTGCCTGCCGACGTCATCGGTACTATGATATATTCGCAGAAGGAGGAAGCCTTTCAGGTGAAGAAGGGCCCCGTATTCGCGAACTTCGTCCTTGCCGACGAAATAAACCGTGCCCCAGCAAAGGTGCAGAGCGCATTGCTGGAATCGATGCAGGAGCATCAGGTGACCATCGGCGAACAGACCTTCAAGCTGCCAGAGCCTTTCCTCGTAATGGCAACACAGAACCCCGTGGAGCAGGAGGGTACATACCCATTGCCTGAGGCACAGATGGACCGTTTCATGCTGAAGGTGAACATCGGCTACCCAACACTGGAGGAGGAAAAGCGCATCATGCGTGAGAACTCTGTGCCAAGAGAGGATGGCGCACAGTATGGCGCTGTGACAAGTCCGGAGGAGATAACAAAGGCACGCACCATCGTCAACCAGGTGTATATCGACGAAAAGATAGAACAGTATATCGCAAACATCGTCTTTGCAACACGTTTCCCAGAAAACTACGAACTGGCAGAGCTGAAGCCGATGATTACCTTCGGTGCCAGCCCACGTGCCTCTATCAACCTGATGAAGGCATCTCGCGCCTTTGCTTTCATAAAGCGCAGAGGATACGTGATACCGGAGGATATCCGTGCCATAGCACACGACGTGCTGCGCCACAGAATCGGACTGTCCTACGAGGCAGAGGCAAACAATATCACCACAGAGGAAATCGTTTCGCAGATAGTAAACAAGGTGGAAGTACCGTGAGGAATGAGGAATGAGAAATGAGGAATGAGAAATGAGGAATTAACTCCTAACTCCTAATTCCTAATTCCTAACTCCTAATTGAAAGAAATGGAAACTTCAGAACTTCTTAAACAGGTTCGCCGCATTGAGATAAAGACTCGCGGGCTGAGCAACAACATCTTTGCAGGACAATACCATTCTGCCTTCAAGGGACGTGGTATGGCGTTTGCAGAGGTGAGGGAGTATCAGTACGGCGACGATGTGCGCGACATCGACTGGAACGTGACGGCACGTTTCCACAGACCTTACGTGAAGGTGTTTGAGGAGGAACGCGAACTCACGGTGATGCTGCTCGTCGATGTGTCGAGCTCACTGAATTTCGGCACCCGAAAGCAGACCAAGAATGCTATGGCAACAGAGATTGCCGCAACACTGGCCTTCTCTGCCATGCAGAACAACGATAAGATTGGAGTACTGTTCTTCTCGGACAGAATAGAGAAATATATTCCCCCCAAGAAGGGCAGGAAACACATTCTCTACATCATCCGCGAGATGCTGGCATACGACAATGACGAACAGCAGACCGGCAAGGAAGCCCGCAAGGGAACAGATGTCGGCGCAGCGCTGGAATACTTAGGACGCATGCAGAAGAGACGCTGTACGGCATTCGTTATCAGCGACTTCTACGACAGAAAAGACTTCGAGAAACCTCTGCAGATATGTACCTCAAAACACGACATCATGGGAATACAACTCTATGACCCCATACTGAAGGCGCTGCCAAATGTCGGCATACTGAGGATACACGATGCGGAGACGGGCTATGAGCAATATATCGACACCTCCAGCAAGGCCCTCAGAAGAGCACACAGCCAGTATTGGCAGGAGAGAAAGGAAAAGCTGAAGGACACTTTTCAGAAGAACAGCGTGGATTATGTCTCGATAGCCACCAACGAAGACTATGTGAAATACCTGCAACAGATGTTTGCGAGACGTTGAAAAGAATTAGGAATGAGGAATTTATGCATTATATATTATATCGTCGGCTTTTTGATGCTGCTTGGCTTGGGTGAGGCTCAGGCTCAGACGGTGCAGGCTCGTATCGACTCTGTACAGATGATGATTGGCGAGCAGACAACGCTACACCTGATGGCAACGCTGAAGGATGGACAGAGGGTGCAGTTCCCTAATCCGCAGAACCTTAATCCGAAACCGGCAACACTGGAGGTGGTGGGAACACCATCGCTGGATACCGTAGCATTGGAGGACGGATATATTGAGGTGACCCAAAACCTCGTACTGACGGCATGGGATGACTCCCTCTACTATATTCCCGCACAGAAGATAAAGATTGACGGCAAGGAATATGCCACCAAGTCATTGGCCCTGAAGGTACTGACGGTAGAGGTGGACACAGTACACGCCAACCAGTTCTATGGCCCGAACGACGTGCAGGACAATCCCTTCTCATGGAAAGAATGGAGCGGCCTGTTCTGGATGGCAATCGCTATAGCATTGCTGTACATAGCATGCTGGCTGGCATATCTGCGACTGAAGAGCAAAAAGCCTATCACCTTTAAGGTAAGGATAAGGAAGATTGTGCCTCCACATCAGAAGGCGCTGAACATAATAGAAAAGGTGAGGAACGAGAAGCCCGAGATGGCCGACTATACCCACCAGAAGATGTACTACACCCAGGTGACGGATGCCCTGCGTCAGTATATGCAGGAACGCTTCGGCTTCAACGCTATGGAGATGACCAGCTCGCAGATAGTGGCAGAGCTGCGCAATCATGGCGACACGGAACTGCAGGAACTGACGACGCTGTTCGAAACCGCCGACCTCGTGAAATTTGCAAAATATACAGCAGGAGTAAGTGAGAACGACAAGAATCTGCTTTCGGCAATAGCATTCATCAACGAGACAAAACAAGAGAATGTGCCGACAGAAGAGCGCATAGAGCCTACCATCTCCGAAAAAGAGAAGCAGACAATCCGCATGCGTATCTCCCTGAAATGGGCTATGGGCATCATGATAACCGTCATTGTGGCCCTCCTGGCTTACCTCTGCTGGCAACTTTATGACCTACGATTCTAAATGACATTTACACAACCCATATACTTCTCTCTGCTGCTGTTGCTCATACCGTATATATTATGGTATGTACTATGGCGCAATCGTGGCAGAAGAAAGATGGAGGTATCGGTAATCATCAGCGACACCTTTGCCTATAAGAAGGCCCCCGTCAGCTGGAGGGTAAGGCTGATACATCTCCCCATGATACTGCGTTGCATCGCCTTCATTCTCATCGTTGTTGCTATGGCCCGCCCACAGACATACAGCGCCTGGGACGAACGTAGCGTGGAGGGTATCGACATCATGCTGGCAATGGATGTATCGACATCTATGCTGGCAGAAGACCTGCGCCCGAACCGTATAGAGGCTGCCAAAGACGTTGCGGCAGAATTTATAGCAGACAGGACAAACGACAATATCGGACTCACTATCTTTGCCGGCGAGGCGTTCACACAATGTCCTATGACGACAGACCATGCTTCGCTCCTGAACCTGCTGAAGAATGTGCGTACGGACATTGCTGCTGACGGCCTGATATCCGACGGTACCGCAATCGGTATGGGACTGGCAAATGCTATCTCACGTCTGAAGGACTCGAAGACAAAGAGCCGCGTGGTGATACTCCTTACCGACGGTTCAAACAACATGGGTGACATCTCTCCAATGACAGCTGCACAGATAGCCAAGAGTCTCGGAGTGCGTGTATATACCATCGCTGTCGGAACAAACAAGGTGGCACGCTATCCGCTGCCCGTAGCTGGCGGAATACAGTATGTCAACATTCCGGTAGAGATTGATGCCAAGACCTTGAAAGGCATCGCTGCCACAAGTGACGGCAACTACTATCGTGCTACGAACAACAAAGAGTTAAGACAGATATATAAGGACATCGACAAACTGGAGAAAAGCCGCCTGAAGGTGACGAAATTCTCTAAGCGCTACGAAGCCTTCCAACCCTTCGTACTCGGCGCCCTGCTGATGCTCCTGTTAGAAATACTGCTTAAATACACAATATTACGAAGAAATTAAGAATGAGGAATGAGGAATTAGCTCCTAACTCCTAATTCCTAACTCCTAACTGAAAAAGAATGCGATTCGAATCATCTACATATTTATATCTCCTTAGTGTCATCCCTCTGCTGACACTCATAATGATGTGGGCGGAGTGGCATCGCAGACGTATGCTGAAACGTCTGGCTGACAAGGAACTCATCAAAGGGCTGATGCCTGACTCTTCAGGAAAGCGAAGATGGACGAAATTCCTGTTTCTGATGCTTATCCTGACCCTTACTATCCTGATGCTGGCACGTCCGCAGATGGGTACAAAGGTGTCGCACGAAAAGCGTAACGGCATAGAGGCAATCATCTGTCTCGACATCTCTAACTCCATGCTGGCAGAAGATGTGACGCCAAACCGTCTCATGAAGAGTAAGATGCTCATTGAGAATATGGTGGACCACTTCTCGAAGGATAAGATAGGACTGATAGTATTCGCTGGCGACGCCTTCGTACAGCTGCCTATTACGAGTGACTATGTGTCAGCAAAGATGTTCATGAATAATGTCTCACCATCCCTGATACGCACACAGGGAACGGACATCGCTGGCGCCATAAACCTCGCGACAAAGAGTTTTACGCAACAGCAGAATGTAGGTAAGGCAATCATCCTTATCACCGATGGCGAAGACCACGAAGGTGGTGCTTTGGAAGCAGCTCAGGATGCAAAGTCGAAGGGCTATAAGGTTTTCGTGCTTGGCATCGGAACCACTACCGGCGCACCAATACCGCTACAGGGTGGGGGATATATGACAGACAATACAGGCAATACCGTTATGACAGCCCTCAACGAACAGATGTGTCGCGACATAGCATCTGCCAGCGGTGGCGTATATATTCATGTTGACAATACCACGACAGCACAGGAACGCCTTAACGACGAGGTGGGAAAGATGCAGAAGGGAGAGATGCAGAGTGTTGTCTATGACGAATATGACGAGCAGTATCAATGGGTGGGAGTGCTTATCATCATACTCATGATTATCGAGGTGCTCATCAGCGAGGCAAAGAGCCCATATTTTAAGAATCTGAAATTGTTTAAGAAGAAGTAAATGTTATACAGGCTACTCATAATATTTCTGTTAATCGCCCCAATGCATCTTGAGGTAAATGCCCAAGGCGTGCGCTCACATATACGTTCCGGCAATAGGGATATGCGTGGCGGAGCAGAAGGGGCTGCAGCAAAGGCAGAACTGAAATATCGCAAGGCGATGGCTTCGGATGACAAGAATGCCCAGGCTATGTATAACCTTGGATGTGCGCTGTTGGCACAGAATAAGGATTCGATGGCATACGAGATGTTCGAGAAAGCCACCAAGGTGGAAACAAGCAAACAGCGAAAGGCTATGGCATATCACAACATGGGAGTGATAATGCAGAGACAGCAGCAGTATGGCCCTGCTATGGAGCAGTATAAGCAGTCGCTGAAGCTTAGGCCACACGATAACCAGACAAGGTATAACTATGTGCTCTGCAAGAAACTGAAAAAGGATCAGGACAATAATCAGAACCAAAACCAAAACAATCAGAACGATAAGAATAATCAGAATAAGGATAAGAATAAAGACCAGAACAAAGATAAGAATAAGGATAAAAACGATCAGAATAAGGACAAAGACCAAAACAAGGACCAAAACGAAAACAAGGAGCGTCCTCAGGATGGTCAGATGAGTAAGGAGAATGCCGAGCAGTTGCTCAATGCTGCCGTACAGGAAGAAAAGGCTACGCAGCAGAGATTGCAGAAGGCTATGGCAAAACCATCTCGTCGCAACATAGAAAAGAATTGGTAAATGCAGAGATTTCTAACGATATTATTATGCACACTGTTATCGATGCTCTCTCTGGCCTTGCAGGCACAGGGCATTAGGGTTGAGGGCCCTACGGCAGTATATAATGGTGAGCAGTTTCAGATACGATACGTTGTAAACACTACTGACGTAAAGGGTTTTCGCATGGGAACTCCCCCTGATGCCTTCGAGGTGCTTATGGGACCATCGACATCTACGCAGCAGAGTTTCTCAATGGTAAACGGAAAGACATCACACACCTCGTCAGTAACCTATACCTACGTTCTTCTGGCAAGGAAGACAGGTACTTTTGTGATTCCTGCTGCCCATGCTACGGTAGCAGGTTCGAATGCTTCTTCGCAAGCCCTGAAGATAACGGTTACTGCAAACCCTAATCCTAATGCCGGACAGGGTGGTCGCCCACAACAGCAGCAACGCAGCCCTGCCCGCGTAAATCGTGCCGGAACACGCATAACGGGTAATGACCTCTTCATAAAGGTATCTGCAAACAAGTCGCATGTACATGAGCAGGAACCAATACTCCTGACATATAAGGTATATACCCAGGTAGAGCTGACCCAGTTGCAGGGAAAAATGCCCGACCTTAACGGCTTTCATACACAGGAGATTCCTTTGCCGCAGCAGAAACGTTTCCACGTTGAGAATGTCAACGGCAGACCATACAACTGCGTTACATGGAGCCAGTATGTGATGTTCCCTCAGATGTCAGGAAAGCTGGAAATACCATCTATCACCTTCAAGGGCATCGTGGTGCAGGAAGACCCTAACGTAGATCCTTTTGAAGCCTTCTTTAACGGCGGCTCCGGCTATGTGGAGGTGAACAAAGAGATAAAGGCCCCAAGTGTCAGCATACAGGTTGACCCTCTGCCACAAAAACCTGCAAACTTCTCAGGTGGCGTGGGCGTCTTCTCTGTTGAGGCTTCCCTTGATAAGAACCAAGTAGGAGCTGGCGACCCTGTTAATCTGCACTTCGTAGTAAAGGGCGTAGGCAACATGAAGCTCATCAAGGAGCCTGTGCTCGACCTTCCAAAGGTGTTTGAGAAATATGACGCTAAGGTGACAGACAAAACCAGCCTCACCAGCGAAGGAGTTTCCGGCAGCATGCTGTATGACATTCTGCTCGTTCCGCGTTCAGAAGGTGAGTACACTATACCTGCCATCAGCTTCGTATATTTCGATACTCGCTCGTCATCCTACAAGACCCTTACCACAGAACCTATGACGTTGAAGGTAACGAAAGGAAAGGGCGGTGGCTCTGCAACAGACTACTCACAGCAGAGTGATAAGGATATCCATAATTTCATGATTGGTGGCAACGAGGCAGAAGACCCGCAGAACACCTTCTTTGGCAGTACGGCATATCTCGCCCTCAATGGCATTGTGCTGGCAATATTCATTGTGCTGCTGATAATCTTCCGCCGCCGTGCTATGGAACTGGCTGACATCACGGCATATCGTGGAAAGAAGGCCAACAAGGTAGCAACAAAACGTCTGAAGAAAGCTGCAAAACTCCTCAAGGCTGGCAAGACGAATGAGTTCTATGACGAAGTGCTGCGTGCCCTGTGGGGATATGTTGGCGACAAACTCGCTATACCTGTGGAGCAGCTGACACGCGAGAATATCTCCGAGAAACTCGCCACACGAAAAGTCAGCGACGAGACAATAGGAAAATTCATTGAGGCCCTCGATGAGTGTGAATTTGCCCGCTATGCCCCAGGCGACCCGGCAGTAGCAATGGAACACACCTACGACAAAGCCTCTGAAGCAATAGAAAATATTGAGAATAACGTTTAACGGTTAACGTTTAAAGTTTAAAGACCTTAGACCTTAGACCTTCGACATAAATGAGAAAAATATTCATCATAATCCTAATGGCATTTGCCCTTTGCGCCCATGCTGGGAAGGCTGCTCCAGCAGCAAGTCCTGACCCCGATAGCGCACAGGAATACTTCCAGCGTGGCAATGCCTTCTACAAACAGTGTGACTATGCTCATGCTATGGTGTGCTACATGAGGGCGCAGAAAACAGAGCCCCTCAATAAGGACATCCAGCACAATATCAATATCACACGTTCGAAGACCATCGACAAGATGCCGCCAGAGAGTAACATTTTTTTCGTAGAGTGGTATAAAGCCCTTGTGATGACAAACACCATCGATAATTGGGCAATGATATCTATAGTGTCGCTGATAGCAGCCTTGCTTTTATTCCTGGCATATCTATTCGTCAGCAATATAGCAGTCAGGAAGGTGTCCTTCTATTCCTGTGTAGTACTGTTCCTTGCCTTCTGCTTCTCCGTCTTCTTTGCGTGGAACAGAAAATACTTACTGAACACACACGATACCGCTATTGTGGTGAAGGAAGCTGTCGCCATAAAGAATCTGCCATCAACAAAGGCACCGGAGACAGCCATCATCCACGAAGGAACGTGTGTCCGCATAACAGATAAAGACATGAAGGGATGGTTCGGCATCCGCCTCTCAGATGGCAGAGAAGGCTGGATAAGAGCCGCTTATGTGGAGTTGATATAATTTAATTGACAATTGACAATTGACCTCGGCAACGCCGAGTTGACCTTTGACAAAATGAATGAGATTAATATTTTCGACCGCATGGGAATACTGCTCTTCTGGGGCAGTGACAGCGCCCTGTTAGACCATCTTGCTATCAATCTGACAGACCCGTTGGTATGGGTGCCGTTTTTCCTGACGTTGCTATACATCGTGCTGCACAATCACAGCAACAAACGCGAGCGCCTTATATGCTTTGCAGCAGTATGTGTCACACTCGCCCTGTCAGCAGGAGTGTGTAACCTCATCGTAAAACCCCTCGTTTGCCGTGTGCGCCCTTGTAATGTGCCGGAACTGAGGGAAATGTTCCATGTAGTAAAGGGATATGCCGAGAATAACTACAGCTTTTTCTCTTCACATTCCGCTAATTATACAGCCCTCGCTACATTCTTCATACTCCTTGTGCGTCATAAGGTTATGACAGTAGTGATGGTAGCCCTTGCGCTGATAAACATGTGGACACGTCTGTATCTCGGACAGCACTATCTCTCTGACATTTGCGTCGGAATGCTGTGGGGCATCGTCTCAGGATACATCGGTTGGCGAGTATATAAGAAATGTTCCCATCAGGAATTTCAAGTGTCAGAACTTGCTCCAACAGGATTCAAGTTGCAAGATATTTACATCTCAGCCTTAGTATTCATGTGTACACTATTCCTTGTGATGCTATTATAATTTTTGCAGTATAAACAAAAATGAATTATAAAATATTATGAAAACAAAATTATTTTATGGCCTGTTGTTGTCTGTTATGGCTTTAGTGGCAATGCCTGTGATGGCACAGGAGGAAAATGGTTTCAAGAAGATAAACGTAGAGGAAGACTTCACTGATAATGGCTTCCAATGGTTCAAGGATGCTCAGCTGCTTGCCAGTGGTAATAAGGAGAAGAACAACGCTATGACCATAGGGTGGGGTGGAATAGGTACTCTATGGGGTAAGCCTGCTATGACCGTCTATGTGGCTGAACAACGCTATACAAAGCAGTTCATGGATACTTCGGAGTATTTTACTGTGATGACATTTGGCGTTGAGAATAGTAAGGTGTTGACATATATGGGTCACATGAGTGGCAGAGATGGTGACAAAGCGGCTGCTTTAGGATTACATACTGCATACACTCCTAATGGCGCTCCATATTATACAGAGGCTGAGATGGTGATAGAATGTAGGACAATGTATGCTGCTCCTTTTGATTCAAAGGATTTCAAAGGTGATGTGCCAAAGGTTCGATACAAGGATTCTCCTGCTGGAATACATACCATGTATATAGGTGAGGTAACTAATGCGTGGAAGAAACTATGAAAAAACTAGTATATACTGCCTTGATGGCGTTGACGGGTGTGGTTGTTGCCTGTGGACAGAAGAATTATGAGGATGCTGACGTTGAGACGTTTGCAAAACTTATAGAGTCTGAAAATGTCATCCTGCTGGATGTAAGGTCTCAACAGGAATATGCTGATGGACATATTCCAGGGGCATTAAATATTGACCAGGCACAGGGTGACTTCATAACAAAGGTTGAAGAACTATTGCCAAAGGATAAGACGATTGCCATCTATTGCAGAAGCGGAAGACGTTCTGCCAATACTGCAAGGATAATGGCTGACGAAGGCTTTAAGTGTGTCAACCTGAAAGGTGGCATCGTTGCTTGGCAAAACAGTAAAAAGCCTGTGACGACGGATACATACGAGATTGACATCTTTAAGACTGCCAATGGTAAGACAATAAAGATTTATTCTTTGATGCATGCCTGTGTCAGAATAGTATATGAAGGAGAGGAAATACAGATCGACCCTGTAAGACAACTAGGCAACCGTACTATTGATTACAGCTCTATGCCAAAGGCTAACTACATACTGGTGACTCATGAGCATCAGGACCATTATGACAAGGGCGCCATCGACATGCTGACTGGTGTTTCAACAGAATTCATCACTAACAAACGTTGTGCTGAGATGTATGGCAAGGGACAGGTGATGGTGAATGGTGACGAGGCAACAATTAGTTCTGATATCACCATAGAGGCTGTTCCTGCATATAACACAACAGAGGGTCGCCAGAAGTTCCACCCGAAGGGACGAGATAATGGTTATATCTTAACTCTTGATGGTACAAGGATTTATCTTGCTGGTGATACAGAGGATATTCCAGAGATGGCGAATATCAAGGATATAGATATTGCCTTCATGCCTTGTAACCAGCCTTATACTATGACGGTAGAGCAACTGCTGAAGGCTGCCAGAACAGTAAAGCCAAAGGTGCTGTTCCCTTATCACTTCGGACAGACTGATGTCAGCAGTATTCCTGCTCAGCTGAAGAATGATGGAATAGAGGTGAGATTAAGAAAGCTCAACTGAGCTTTCTTGGTTTCAGGTTTCAAGATTCAAGTTTCAATAAGAATGCAAGAATTTTTAATATTTTCTTGCATTTTTCTTGTTTATATCAAAACTTATTACTACCTTTGCGCCCGATTTTCAAGGGGTGCCCCGTTTATTGGCGGAGCTGAGAACAGACCCTCTAAGCTGATCTGGATAATGCCAGCGTAGCGAGGAAAAGTGAACAATGAGGATTGAGGAATGAGGAATTAGGAATTAATTCTTAACCCTTAACTCTTAACTGAAAGTGAACAGCCCCTTCTTTATGTTCAATTAAAATCATTCAAGGAATGAAAAAAGTTTTGATGGTTGCCTTGGGGGCAACAATGTGTCTGCCGATGATGGCAGAAAAGCTGAGTGACGTTGACTCACTAAAGATGTTTGAATTGCAGGAACTGCAAGTGAGGTCATTACGTGCAACAAAAAACACTCCTGTAGCATATACTGATATGGGGAAGGTAGAGTTGCAAAGTGTTAATCATGGTCAGGATGTGCCATACATACTGTCGCTGACACCAAGTATCACGACAACCAGCGATGCAGGTAATGGTATTGGCTACACCTCTCTCAGGGTGCGTGGTACTGATCCTTCACGCATTAACATCACTGCTAATGGTGTGCCTCTGAATGACCCTGAGAGTTCTACTGTATTCTGGGTTAATATGGGTGACTTTGCCAGCAGTGTGCAGTCAATGCAGATACAGCGTGGTGTAGGAACATCAACAAATGGTGCTGGTGCCTTTGGTGCTACACTGAATATGCTGACAGAGAGTGTCGGTATGAAGCCTTTCATAGGCATTGACCTCAATGGTGGTTCGTATTATTCTCATAAGGAGACTCTGCGTTTTGGTACAGGACTGCTGAAAGGACATTGGGGAGTACAGGGCCGCCTGTCGAATATTGGTTCAAAGGGCTATCTGGACAGGGCTTCTACAAAACTTAATTCTTACCTGATACAGGGTGGATATTTTGGGGATAACACAGTAGTGAAATTCATAACATGGAATGGTATAGAGGAAACCTATCACGCATGGAACTATACCTCAAAGTATGAGCAGCAGCTGTATGGTCGCACTTATAACTCTTGTGGAGAGTATTATGATGAGGATGGTAACATACGCTACTATAAAGACCAGACAGACAATTACCATCAGCAGAACTATCAGCTGCATTGGAACCAATCGTGGAGTCCTTACTGGGATTCACATATTGCCCTGCATTATACAAAGGGAAAGGGTTATTATCAGCAGTATCAGGCAGGTGCTTCATGGAAGCAGTTTGGCTTGAGCATTGATGATGATGTGTTTGCAGACCTTGCTGACCAGCAGAAGATGGACAATGACTTCTATGGCGTTGTAGCATCGCTGACATATAATAACAAAAGAGGTCTGCAGACAGTACTCGGAACAGGATGGAACCACTATAAGGGCAGCCAGTTCGGACGCATAGTTTGGGCAAAGCCTGGTGTTGTTTCTGTTGCTCCGTCTGCGGATAGCTTTACACCAGATTTTGAGTACTATCGCAACAACTCAAGAAAGACTGACTTTAATATATATGGTAAGGTGAACTATGCTTTGCTGAGGAACCTGAATGCCTATGTGGATTTGCAGTATCGTCATGTGCACTATAAGCTACAGGACCCTCGTGTGATGTATGGTGTGAAC
This sequence comes from uncultured Prevotellaceae bacterium, assembly GCA_946405805.1. GTDB lineage: Bacteria > Bacteroidota > Bacteroidia > Bacteroidales > Bacteroidaceae > Prevotella. Next base: position 12,943 of record CAMJIL010000031.1, read on the forward strand.
CTCGATGGCAACTATATTGTCAATAACAATTACAACTTCTTCAATCCAAAGTTTGGTCTGAACTATGACATAACCCGCAACCACAGAGTGTATGTTTCTTATGGCATCGGAAACAAGGAGCCTGTACGCAATAACTTCATTCAGCAGGTGAGGAATCCTGACAGAGAAGATGCTAAGGCAAAGACAGAACGTCTGGGTGATCTGGAGTTTGGCTATAAGTACCAGAGTGAGGTTTTCTCTGCAGGAGCAAATCTGTACTGGATGCATTACAATGACCAGCTGGTGCTGACGGGAGAAATAAATGAGCTTGGTGAGGCTCTGACAAAGAATCTCAGCAAGAGTTATCGCATAGGTATAGAATTGGAGGCTGCATGGCATCCGATAGAGTGGTTTACGTGGAATGCTAATGCTACCATCAGCCGTAATCGTGTAAAGGATATGAAGGTGACACTGAATGATTATGTGACAGAAGTAAATCTCGGAACACAGCCATTGGCTTTCTCACCAGACTTCATCATGAACCATATCCTGACATTCAGGTATCAGGGCTTCAGGGCTTCTGTGCAGTGTCAGTATGTAGGAAACCAATATCTTACAAATACGGGCTTCAAGGATATGCAGTGTATGGATGAGGATGGGAATATCACATACGAGACATTGCAGTTGAAGAAACACTTCACCACAAATCTCGACCTCAGCTACACCTTCAAGATGCAGAAGTTTGGCATGAAGGATGCTATGGTTGGTATAACAATGTATAACCTGTTCAGTGCGAAGTTTGACAATAATGGTTGGGCAGCACCACAGTTTACACAAAACAGCAATGGCAGCGTGATTGCTGTAAACGAATATGGCGTAAGAGACTTCTGGGGTGCAGGCTTTGCACCATCAGCACCATTCAATGTAATGGTAAACCTGTCTGCAAACTTTTAGGTAATTGACAATTGATAGTTGACAATTGATAGTTAACAATTGATAATTGATAATTGATAATTATCTTACCTCTTACCTCTTGTCATGACAGCATTCATTGATTATCTGAACGAAAACTGGTTGGAGGTATTGGGAACCATCATTGGTCTCATATACCTCTACCAGGAGATAAAGGCCTCGATATACCTGTGGATTACTGGCATCGTAATGCCTGCCATATATACTGTGGTGTATTGGGAGGCCGGATTGTATGCTGACTTTGGCATTCAGATATATTATATCATTGCTGCCATTTATGGATTGTTCTTTTGGAAATTCTTCAGGAGTAAATCAGGAAATACTCTCCAGATAAAGCATCTGCCCCTGAAGAAATATCCTTTCTTTATAGCGACATTTGTTGTTTCGTATGCTATCATAGTATATATCTTGCTGACATATACCAACAGCAATGTCCCATATCTTGATACCTTTACCACAGCCCTCAGTATTGTGGGCCTCCTACTGCTTGCACGGAAATATATAGAGCAATGGGTGGCATGGGTTTTTGTCGATTCCGTCTGCGCAGGGCTATATATATATAAAGGTATATACTTTACAGCGGGTTTGTATGCTCTATATACCGTACTTGCCATTTACGGCTATATAGAGTGGAAACGACAGATGGAAAAATGAAAAAGGCCCTCCGAAATGGAGAGCCTTCTTTTTTGTATGTGGGTATTTTAATTTGCTGAAACGAATTCTTCGAGGAAGCGCTTGTCATTCTCAGAAAACATACGCAGGTCGCTGACCTGATACTTCAGGTTGGTGATACGTTCCACGCCAAGTCCGAAGGCATAACCGCTGTATTTCTTTGAGTCGATGCCGCAGAGCTCCAGAACGTTTGGATCTACCATGCCGCAACCAAGAATCTCTACCCAGCCGGTATGCTTACAGAATCCGCATCCTACACCACCACAGATATGGCAAGAGATATCCATCTCTGCTGATGGCTCTGTGAATGGGAAATAAGAAGGACGGAGACGTATCTTGGTATCAGGACCAAAGAGTTCACGGGCAAAAGTAAGCATCACCTGCTTCAGGTCTGTGAAAGATACATTCTCATCGATATAGAGTCCCTCAATCTGGTGGAAGAAACAGTGAGCACGTGCTGTGATAGCCTCGTTACGATATACTCGGCCAGGACAGATAACACGAATTGGAAGACCTTCTTCGCCCATCTTTGATGCTATGTCCATTACTCGTGCCTGAACAGAAGAGGTGTGAGAACGCAGGAGGATGTTCTTTGTGACATCACCGGTCTTACTCTCTTCTACAAAGAAGGTGTCTTGCATGTCACGTGCAGGATGGTCAGCAGCAAAGTTCATCTTTGTGAAGATGTGCAAATCATCCTCTACCTCAGGGCCGTCAGCAAGGGTGAATCCCATGCGCTGGAATATCTCTACAATCTCATTCTTTACAATAGAAAGAGGATGACGAGTACCCAGTTCTACAGGGTATGCAGTACGTGTGAGGTCAAGTTCGCAGGCATCACCTTCTTCACCATTTGCAAGTTGGCTGCGAAGACCATTGATAGTATCAAAGGCAAGTTGCTTAAGCTCATTAACCCTCATACCTACAGTCTTTTTGTCTTCTGCTGCAACATTCTTGAAGTCAGCCATCAGAGCCTGCAATTCTCCCTTACGTGAGAGATACTTAATACGCAAGGCCTCCAACTCCTCTGCATTCTTAGCATGCAGGGATTTGATTTCTTGTGTCAGTTTTTCAATCTTTTCTAACATCATAGTTTTATATAGTATTTAATGTTTATATTCTTTTAATCAATACGGCACATCATTGGAGATATTTCCATTGAAAGGGTCATCACCCTGTAAAGGATCGTCATTCAGTGCTCCACCATTCATGCGGCTGGAGCGGAAAGACCCTTCTGTCGGGCTGCTCGTAGCATACTCATCATATTCATCAGGATTAGCAAAGCGTGTAAACTCACCCTTGAAGGACAGTGTGACATCCTTTGTGGCACCCTTACGGTGTTTTGCTATACATATCTGCGCCATTCCCTTGAGGCTGTTGCCCTGTGAGTCTTCCAAGATGTGGTAATACTCAGGACGATGCACAAAGATCACCATATCGGCATCCTGCTCTATGGCACCTGATTCACGCAAGTCGGAGAGTTGTGGCACCTTGCCTTGCTCACCAGGACGTTGCTCAACAGCACGTGAAAGCTGTGAGAGGGCAATGATGGGAATATCCAATTCTTTTGCAAGACCCTTCAGAGAACGGGAGATAGTAGAAACCTCTTCCTGACGGCTGTTGAATTTTGTTCCGCTGGCATTCATCAGCTGCAGATAGTCTATCATGATGAGCTCCACCTTCTTTTCCTTCACTAAGCGACGTGCCTTGGTGCGAAGTTCGAAGATACTCAATCCTGCCGTATCGTCAACATATAATGGCGCTCCCTGCATCTTTCCGATGTTGTTGTCAAAACGCTTCCATTCATCATCAGTCAGTTGTCCGTTAAGAATCTTTCCACCAGGAATGGAGCAGACGTTTGATATCAGTCGGTTGACGAGTTGGAGGTTATTCATTTCCAAAGAGAAGAATGCCACAGGAATTTTCTCGTCGATAGCAATATTCTTTGCCAGAGACAGCGCAAAAGATGTCTTACCCATGGCAGGACGTCCTGCTATGATAATAAGGTCAGACCTTTGCCAACCTGCTGTAATATGGTCGAGGTCCCTATATCCTGTTGGCACACCTGTTATACCACCAGTATTGGCAGCAGCCTTCTGAATGGCATCACGGGCCTGCTTCAGGACAGGGTCTATCTGGGTATAGTCTTGCTTGAGGTTGTTTTGGGAAATAACAAAGAGGTCTGCCTCAGCCCCTTGCATCACATCCTTGATATCCTGTCCTTCATCAAAGGCATTTGTAGCCACACGTGAAGAGAAGGATATCAGTTCCCGGGCCATGTATTTGTCACGCAAGATAGAAGCATGGTGCTCTATATGTGCTGATGACATCACATTCTCGGTAAGGCCAATGATATAGGCAGGAGCACCAACTTCTTCATAGGTACCCTCACGCTTCAACTCATCCATGACGGTAAGGTAGTCAACAGGCAGCTCCTTGATATTTAGCGTCTGGATAGCGTTGTATATCTTCTGATGGCGAGGGTCCCAGAATGTTTCAGGAGAGATGAGCTCAGAGACCACCGTAAAGGCATCTCGGTCTATGAGTAAAGCACCAAGCAGCGCTTTCTCAATCTCCACATCCTGTGGGGGCACATGGCCTATAGAGGTATCTATGACTGGCGTCTTCTTAGAGCCTGATTGTCTTGGCATAATATTGTGATATTGTAGTGTTTAAAAATTTTGTGGTGTCAGGTTGTGTATCAAAGATTCCGAATACTGTAGAACCAGATCCGGACATTGCTGCATAGATGGCACCATTCTCATACATTTTCTCTTTCGTCTCTGCCAATATCGGAAGCTTTGGAAAAATACTCTTCTCAAAATCATTGGTGAGATATTCTCTCCATTCATTTATTGGTCTCAGCACAGAAACTGCAGGACTCTCTTGTGGCTTTTGCGGCTTGATACCCATATAAGCCTCCCTCGTAGAAACTGCCACATCGGGCTTTATAAGCAAGAGGTATTTTCCTTTGAGACAGTTGAGAGGTTCCATCGGAGTGATGATGTCACCAATTCCTGTAGCAAATGCAGGGACAGGATTCTCTGGGTCTGTGTCAATAAAGAATGCACAGTCAGCCCCAAGCTTTGCAGCATACTGTCTCATCTGTGCAATGGAAAGTCCGAGATGACATATTTCATTGATGGCTCGTATCGTATATGCACAATCACTGGAACCTCCACCCAAACCAGCCTGCATAGGGATATTCTTTGTCAAAGAAATATGGAGTGGGGGAAGGGTATATTCTTGTGACAATAATCTATATGCCATTGTGACAAGATTGTCTTCAGAAGGCACATCTTCTGCGTCACTTAACTCCACAACCAACTCATCACAAACTGCGATAGGTAAGAATACCGTTTCGAGATTGTGATAGTTGTCTGGACGTTTCTCTGTAACGTTAAGACCAAGATTTATTTTTGCACAAGGATAGAGAGTCATGTAAGAGTTAAGAGTGAAGAGTTAAGAGTGAAGAATTTCTTCAATGTTCAATTCTCAATGTTCAATATTCAATTAAAAACATCATGCCACGCTTTGAATATCTCCACTCCTTTTTGTCCGAATTTCTCAAGGGAATGTATAGCTTCTTCATAAGTCTTCTCATGAGTGAGACGTGTCTTGGAGAAGAATTTATCAGCATAACACACGATTTTCTCTTCTATTGATGAAGGCTCGAATCCTGGAAGACCTGTTCCTGTATGGCGAGCACAAACCCTTTTGTACTTCTCCATATTAGGAATCTTGTCACCAAACACCTGTGAAGCTTCTGTCAGCATTTCTGCTCCCAAAGGTCCATGTTTCAGATAATCTTCTGTACCAAAGCAATGGATGGAAGGGGCATTACATCTTATTATTCCGATGTCATGCAGCATAGCAGCATCATACACAAACTGCTCATCAGCCTTTAGCTCAGGATGCTTTTGGCAGATATAACGAGCTTTGTCTGCTACGGCCTTGCTATGAACTAAGAGGATATTTCTCAGTTCAGGGACTTCTGTCTCAGGAAAATAATAATCTATGATTTTATCAACCCAAGATTGCATCTGCCAAAGCCTCCAATGCTGGAATATCTGAATCCTTCATACGTCCACGAAGGGTTACGAGGTCACCCTTTATGGTAACATCCTTCATCTTTGAGAACATCTCTGTCATAACACGTCCAGCAGATGGAGCCCATGAACCATTTTCTATGATGGCTACTTCACGCTTCTGCCAAGCCTTTATCTCGAGATGATGGATGAAGTCATACATTGGTGGGAAGAGGCCTGCATCATATGATGAAGCAGCAACTACCATCTTTCCATACTTGAAGGCATCCTCAACGCCCTCATGAAGGTCTTCACGAGTGATGTCTGAGATAGCAACCTTCTTGCAGCCCTTTGCCTTAAGAATATCTGCAAGTTTCTCTGCAGCCTCCTTAGTGCAACCATGTATTGAAGCGTAGGCAATGAATACTCCTTCTGCCTCGACATCATACTTTGACCATATAGAGTAAAGTCTCAATGCTTCTGCCAGCATATCACCTTTCAGGATAGGACCATGAAGTGGCAATATCTGTTCTATCTCCAACGCAGAAGCCTTCTTCAGCAATGTAGATACAGGAGCACCATATTTTCCACAGATATTGAAGTAATAGCGACGAGCCTCACAAGCCCAGTCATCAAGGTCTGCATCAATAGTACCAAACTTTCCAAAGCCATCAGCAGAGAACAGAACTTTGTCTGTTGCATCATATGACACCATTACCTCTGGCCAGTGAACCATTGGTGCCATGAAGAATTGAAGCTGATGCTTTCCAAGAGAGATGGAATCTCCCTCCTTTACAACCATAGTCTTGTCAGCAACCTTTGTATTAGGGAAATAGAGAGGCATCATAGCCTGTGCCTTTGCTGAGCATACTACAGTGATATCAGGAAACATCTCAACAACATCTCCTATGCCAGAGGCATGGTCTGGCTCCATGTGGTGAACAACAAGATATTTTGGCTGCTTACCATTGAGAGCCTTCTTCAGGTCTTCCTTCCACGCAGCAAGAGTGCGGGAATCGGAAGTATCCATGATAGCTATATCATCGTCCATGATGACATATGAGTTATAGCACATGCCATCTGGGGTCTCGTACTGGGATTCAAAGAGTCGGATGTCTTTGTCATCCTGACCAATGTATATTATATCGTTTGTTATATTCATAATTAATTCTTTAAACGTTAACCTTTAACCGTTAACCTTTACTTCGCTTCTGTCATATCACCCTCGATATACAGACGTACTAATTCTGGCTTACCGTTAGAGCGAACAGTGATAGTCTTCTTGAAATGACCAGGGAATTTTCCTGTGCCAACATACTTAACCTCGATAGTACCCTTTTCGCCTGGCTTCACAGGAGTCTTTGTATATGTAGGCTCTGTGCAACCACATGATGCTACAGCCTGATTGATAACAAGAGGTGTGGAACCAGTGTTGGTAAATGTAAAGGTACATTTCTGCGTAGCATTGTTCTCTGGAAAACTTCCAAAGTTATGAGTGTACTTGTCAAATGTAATGGTCTGATCTTGTGCAAAAGTAGCAACTGATGTCAGACAAACGAACATTAAGAAAAGAATCTTTTTCATAGTTGTCTCTATTTTTTGTTAAATATTTAGTCTAATTCAAATAACTCACTGGGAGATTTGCGCTTTAAGTCCTCAATGATAAAATCTTTTTGAGCCACCAAGCCATAAGAACGCAATACCTGTTCTACAGTCTTCAGGGCCAGTATTGGATGGTTGTTCTCTTCAGAGAGGTGACACATCCATACATGCTTTAACTTTGCAGTAGCATAATTGGCAATAGCCTCACCACATTCGTGGTTTGACAGATGTCCTGTAGGAGATTCTATTCGCACCTTCAAATATTGTGGATAAGGACCCGTCTTGAGCATCTGCTTGTCATAATTGGCTTCAATGACGAGATAGTTCGCCTCACCAATGTATTTCTGCATTTCCTCTGTAACATGTCCTACATCAGTCATAAGACAGAAGGTCAGTCCTTCTTCTGTTCCATTATCCACCTCTATACGATAACCAACATTGCCACTGCTGTCATGAGGAACAGTAAATGGGGTAACATAGAAATTGCCCAACTTTACACGAACATCCTTCTCAATGACTTGCTGGTGGATTCCTGGAATCTTCTTTGGAACACAGTAGTTACGCAGAATACCAGCATGCACATCGCTGGTGGCATAGACGGGGATATCATATTCTGTGCTGATTACCCCCACAGATTTTATGTGATCGGCATGGTCGTGTGTTATGAGTATTCTCTTGACGCTGTCAAGGCTGATGCCCTTGTCGTGAAGGAATTTCTTTATATTCCTTATTCCGACACCTGCATCTATCAGCATAGCATCACCATCTTGTTCAAAATAATAACAATTTCCACTGCTCCCACTGCCGAGGGATATGAATTTCAACATTTTTTAGTTTATATTTTGCGTGCAAAGATACAAAAAAGATTAAAGAATGAATAATAAAGAGCAAAGTTTTTATTTATTTTGTGTTTTTTTTATAATTTTGCACGCACATATCTCTATTATGAAGTCTCTAACGATATATAAAGCGAGTGCTGGAAGTGGAAAAACCTATCGTCTTGCGATGGATTATATAAATCTGCTTCTACATAATCCGTCTTCTTACGAAAGTATTCTTGCTGTAACATTTACCAATAAGGCGACAGCAGAAATGAAACGTCGTATATTGATGGAACTATGGGCTGTAACACAGGATTCTAAACGTTCTGTGAAAGAACGTCAGAATGCCAGACAGGCTCTGTCATTATTGCTCGAAAACTACCACTTCTTCAGGGTTCAGACAATTGATACCTTTTTTCAGACAGTATTGCGAAACCTGGCACATGAGTTACAACTGAACGCCAATCTTCGTGTTTCTTTGAGTAATGATGAGGTCGTTAGTGAGGCAGTGGATGAATTGATAGATACCCTTGCTGACGATAAAAAACTCAGGCGTGTTGTCATGAACTATGTGATGGACTCCATGCATGAGGGGAAGAAATGGAATGTCATTGGCGATATCAAAAGTTTTGGTAGCACTATATTTAAAGAGTATTATAAGGTAAATCGTAATAAACTCGAGGAAATATTTAAGGATCAGGATTTTTTTGATAACTACCAAAAGACATTACGTGCCTTGCGTGATTCTGTCTGTGATAAGTATCAGGAAGAAGCACAGAAAGTCCTTGACGAGATGGCAAAGCGAGGGTTGTCAGAGGATGACTTTACCAGAAAGACAATAGGCCCATTGTCATATTTCCTAAAGCTCTCTCAGGGTCTTTTCTATGATGAGAAGAATCTGATGAATAAAACTGTCTGTGAAGCAAAAGATGCCCCCACAAAATGGTATAAAAAGAGTGATGCAGATAATGTTAATCTTACCTCCTTTGTATCAGATGTCATACTGCCTGCTATCGATAAAATAGAGAAGACACGAAGTAGGGATGCAAGGGACTACAACAGTGCTGTTGTGACATTGCGACATATTAACGAAATGCGTCTGCTGGCTCGTATAGAAGAGAGTGCCCATAATCTTAATGCTGCTGCACAACGCTTTATGCTAAGCGATACACAGACTCTGCTGCATGAGATGATTGGTGACGATGATGCTCCTTTTATATTTGAAAAGATAGGCTCACACCTGAAGCATGTCATGATTGATGAGTTTCAGGATACCAGTACTGTGCAATGGAAAAACTTCCAGACATTGCTTAAGGAATGCATGAGTATCAGCAATGAAACAGATGATGACCTGTGTAACAATCTTATTGTGGGAGATGTAAAGCAGAGTATATATCGTTTTCGTTCTGGTGATTGGCGACTTCTCAATAACTTGGAGGCATCATTCCCAGATGTCAGTGAGGTACACAATCTTTCTATCAACTGGCGCTCTTGGAGTAATATCATCAATTTTAATAATGTCTTCTTACGAAAGGTTATTGATGCAGAAATAGCTGGCATAGAGGATGAGCAATGGAAATCAGACCTGAAACGTGCCTATGATGATTTGGAACAGACGGTATCACCTCGAAATCAGAACACTCTGGGATTGGTACATATAGAATTGCTTCCTAAGGAGCAACTCCCTGATACTCCAAAAAAGATACATGATATCATTTGCCAATTAGTAGAGAAAGGTGCTAACTATAATGATATAGCTATCTTGGTGCGCAGAAGAAGTGAGGTTTGTGAGATTGCTGACTATCTTGAGGAAAACAATATCCATGTGCTCTCTGCTGAGGCCTTCCGACTGGATGCCTCACAAAATGTTATGGCAATAGTAAATGCCATGAAGATGTTGTCCCATCCTAATGATGACCTCTCAAAGGCATATCTGCAGTTGGTTTGTCCTGATATGCTGCCATTGATAGAGGAACAACGTCAGGAATTGGTACAAAAGACTCTTCATGACCTTGCTGAAAGTCTCGTCTCAATGATTGGATGCACAGAGCCTGCTTTTGTAACAGCATTCTTTGATGTCCTCGAATCTTTCTCTAATGATATCTCTCCTGTACTCGATGATTTTCTGACAGCATGGGATGAGGAATTGTGTGGCAATATGATAGAGACTTCTACTGGTGACGGCATAACAATTATGACGATACACAAGAGTAAGGGCCTCGAATTCAAACATGTTATTGTGCCATACTGCAACTGGGATGCTAATCCTCCTTTTGCAAATACTCTGTGGGTGGAGCCAAAGGAATCTCCTTTCTCACAGTTGCCATTAGTGCCTGTTGATTATAGGAATAAGGACTCTCTTAAAAATACTATTTATGAAGCTGATGGCACAGAGGAGTATATCCAGAGTGTGGTAGATAATTTCAATCTTCTGTATGTTGCCTTGACACGTCCTCGCCAGTCGCTCTTTGTGCTTGGAGAACGTGACAGCAAGGAGATATCACGTTCATACCTGATGCAGGAGGCTCTGTTGTCTATGCAGGATATGAAGACAATAGATGGTAAGGAACTCTATTTTAGTGGAGTAGAAGATAAAGACGAACCTCTCACTCTCACCTTTGGTAGTCTCAATATGGCTAAAGATGAAGAAGGGAAAGAAGAGAAAAAGGCGAATCCTTTTGACCTTCCTGTGGAGATAGAAGAAATTTTTTCTATGCCTTCTTATACTTCTTCCGTTAATTTCCGTCAAAGTAATGCAGCCCAGCGATTTGCTGCTGACGATAATATGGACGAACAGCTGAGGGCGCGTCTATCAGGAACAGAGCAGCATTGGGCGTTCTCTCATATAATGACCCTTGATGATGTGCCACCTGAGTATGAGGAGATGTTTAAGGATGAGCAGGTACGCCTGTGGTTTGACTCTCATTGGAAAGTCTTCAACGAGTGTTCCATCATTACGGAATCAGGAGAATATCGTCCCGACAGGGTGATAACAGATGAAAACCAAACTATTGTCATAGATTTTAAATTTGGTAGTCCTCATCAGGGATATGAGAGTCAGGTGCGCAGATATATGCAGTTGCTCGACAAAATGGGATACCCTCAGGTGCAGGGATTCCTGTGGTATGTTAATGCTTCCTCTCCATCTGAAAGAATTGTTCCAGTAAATTTCGCTAAATAATATAAATGAACACATTTCTCGATACCGTAGCTGCCAGTTTGCATGCAGAATTCAAAGGCAATCTCTCTGATGTCACGATTGTCTTTCCTAATAAGCGTGCATCCTTGTTCTTTAACAGAGCATTGGCAACATTCCAAACTCCGGTATGGTCACCACGATATGTAACAATCTCAGAACTTTTCAGAAGTTGTTCGCCTGATATAGAGTTGGCAGATCATATAGACCTGATTATTACTCTTTATAAGGTATATTGCAATATAACTGGTTCTGAAGAGTCTCTTGATCAGTTCTATGGATGGGGAGAGATGATGCTGGCTGATTTTGATGATATTGACAAACACATGGCTGATGCCTCGCAGATATTCTCTTTGTTGGTAAACATTCATGAACTTGACAATATCGATTATCTTTCAGAACATCAGAAGGCTGAGTTGCAGCGTTTCTTCTCTAATTTCACAGAAAACCACAACACAGAACTGAAGCAACGCTTTCTGAAACTATGGAAACACTTTGGGGATATATATACTTCATTTAGAAAGGTACTCCTTGAGAAAGGTGTTGCATACGAAGGTATGTTGTATCGCAGGGTTATAGAATCGCTTACAAGCCAAGAGATAACTCTCACCTCTCACCTCTCACCTCTCACCTCTGAAAGCCGTTATGTGTTCATTGGCTTTAACTATATCACTCCTGTAGAACAAAAACTCTTCGATTATCTGCGTCTTGAGAATGGTGCATTATTCTTCCAGGATGATGACCCGTCAGAGCCTTTGCCTGTCACATATCTCTCAAGCCCTACAAATGATTTACAGGCTCGTTATATTGCCCAATGGCTTACTCCTGAACGTATTGCTGCAGGTAGGAAAACTGCTATTGTGCTTGCTGACGAAAGTCTCTTGGAGACAGTTCTTCATTGCTTGCCGCCATCTGTGGAACATGTGAACATAACAGTTGGCTATCCTCTTGCAAAGTCTCCCATATCGTCTATGGTGAGGCAGTACTGCAATTTGCTCCAGCATAAATCATTTACTCTCCATAACATAAATGCCATACTGCGCCATCCGTATATGCGACTGGTGTCAGACAAAGCAATGGAACTTCATGACTCTCTTAATGAGCAGTCTATATATTATCCTACAATGGAGGACCTCTCGTTAGACGAAAACCTGAAGGCTTTCTTTTCTCCTGCGGAGGATATCATTTCTCGCCTAAAATGGTTGGTGGAGGTGATAGCTCATTCTGAAGAGATAAATGATGACTTCTTCCATGAGTCAGTATTCCGTATGTATTGCATTATGGAGAGATTGTATGACATCAATCAGGAGACTCCGCTTTCTTCTTCGCTGTTGTATAACCTCTTGACGCAGATAACAAGGACGACAACGATACCATTCCACGGAGAACCTCTTCAGGGAATACAGATAATGGGTGTCTTGGAAACCCGTAATCTCGATTTTGACCATGTACTGCTGTTGTCTTGTAATGAGGGCTTTATGCCAGCACATGTCAATGATACATCTTTTATCCCATATTCCGTAAGAAAGGGATATTCCCTGACAACGATTGATAACAAGGTTGCCATCTATGATTATTATTTTAAGCATATCTTGAAACGTTGTCCTGATGCAACACTTGTATATAGTGGTTCTACGACAGATGGTAAGATGAATGAGATGTCACGTTTCATGCTTCAGTATCTTGCAGAACATGCTGACCTTGTGACCCATCGCATCCTGACTCCTGCTTTACAAGCGGAAGAAGCGTCTTATGTCCAGCCTTTGGAAAAAAAGCAACTCTCACTACCTATAACTCTCTCGCCATCTTCTCTGGGGCGTTATCTGCGTTGTCCTATGTCTTTCTACTTCTACAAAGTGCAGGGCATCAGCGATGTAGAGGATAGTGATGAGGAGGAAATGGATGCTCGCACCTTTGGTAATATCTTCCATAAGGCTGCAGAGATTCTCTATAGACCGTTGATAGGGCGAACCATCCCAAAGTCTTTCTTTGAAGACCTCAAGAATGAACGTGGAAACGTATCTTTACAGCGCATAGTGGATGAGGCTTTCCGTATAGAGTTGTTCAACCTGAAAGACTCTAATCGCAAAATGCCAAAGTTGGGTGGTCTGCAGGTGATAAACCGCGAGATGGTTTTAAGATTTCTGAAAAACCTTGTTTCCTATGATGCTAAAGCATCGTCATTGACTATTTTGGGACTTGAAATGCCTATAGAAGAGACAATCTTCCCAGATGTTAACATAACAGGTTTCATAGACCGTCTTGATAAGGTTGTCATTGATGGAAAGGAATACATTCGTGTTATCGACTACAAGACTGGACGCCTGTCTGGACGCTCTAACAGATTAAAACTCTCTGGGGTAGGAGATATCTTCCTGCCAGAATCAATAAAGTATCATTCCAATTATTTCCTACAGGCTCTGCTTTATTGCAATATGCTTTCAGATTCTGCTAAGGAGGAAAATAAGAGAATGGTGTCAGACCTCCCTCTACAGCCAAATCTCTTCTACGTGCAGCATATGAATGATGAGTCTTATACTCCGAATCTTATTCTTGATAATGTTGCTATCCGTGATGCCAGGCAGTATAAGGAACCTTTTATGCAGGGTGTAAAAAAACTTATTGACGAGATACTCGACAAGGAGAATACCTTCCCACGTACTGAGGATACTGTGCACTGCAGAATGTGTAGCTATCGTGAACTGTGTAACATAAATAACAACAACATAGACTAAGCAAAATGAAAAGAATTATCTCACTCATTCTATTGGTGACAGCAAGCTGTGTCTGCTTTGCTGACAAGTTGGATTCTTTGGAATACTTACTGAAGGAGAAATCAGTAACCCAGGAAAAGATTTATATTCATACCGACAATAACTGCTATTTTGTTGGAGATACCTTGTGGTATAAGGCGTATGTGGTGATGGCGGACAGCCTGAAGCCTACACGTTATTCTAAGGTGTTGTATGTGGAGCTCCTGACTCCTGATGGCTATCTGGTAGAACGTCAGCAGTTATACATCAGAGATGATGGTACAACAACATGTCAGTTTGTGTTGAATGACAGCCTTTATTCAGGATACTATGAGGTGAGAGCCTATACCAAGTGGCAACTTAACTTCAACAGAAAGATTCGTCCACACTCTTCCCAGAATAGGTTTGAGTTCTACAGCAGGCAGTTCGAGACGAATTATTTCCGCGAGTACGAAGGATTGTATTCCCGTGTGCTTCCGATTTACGAAAAACCAAAACAGCCAGGCGACTATACAGACAAATGTATCATCCCACGTCCGAAACAGAGAATATATGCTGACAAACCAGAGATACAGGTGAAGTTCTATCCTGAAGGTGGGCATATTATTGAGGGTATGGATTGTCGTATAGCCTTTGAGGTGAAGGATAATGATGGACAGGAACTTGGTAGTAGCATTGGAAGTCTCGATAACGGATTGTTCATAAAACCTTCTCATGGTGGAAGGGGAGTGTTTGAGTATAATGCACAGAAGCCCCCTAAAGAGGCAACGTTTGAGTATATGGACAAGAAATATACCTTCCCATTGCCAACAGCACAGACATCAGGTGTTGTCATAAGAGGTGATAAACAGACAAAGGGTGGCAGAGAATTTATCGTAAAGGCTAAGGGCGTAACAGTTGCTGCATATAGTGTGACATGTAGGGGACGCCTTATATCATTTGTCAGAAACCCTGGCGAAAAAATTGTACTGGAAAACTGTCCTACAGGTATCAATGACCTGACTCTGTATGACGAACAGGCTCGTCCATTGGCATCGAGGCTCTTCTTTGTAAACAATAAGGATAAAGAGACACAAGCAAAAGTATCAATGACGTCTGGTGGCAAGACTGTCAACAATAAGACAGAACTGCAGCCATACGAGAAGATAGACCTGACAGTTAATGGTAAGGTGCCTATGAGTATTGCCGTTTATGACAAGAGTACTCAGGATTTGTCTTATAACGATGGCAATATGCTGACAGATATGCTGCTTACTGGTGAACTGCACGGATTTGTGGCTAATGTGTCACAATATTTTAAAGAGGGGGCAGAAGATAAACTGGACCTCCTGATGATGGTGCAGGGATGGCGTAGGTATAAGCGTATTGATAAGATATACTTCCTGCCTGAAAGAAATCTTTCCTATGAGGGACAGGTGCTCAATGTGCCGTCAAATGCTAATATAATAGATATTGACGACGTCAATGACCTGAGCCAATACGGTAGTGACCGCTCTAACTATGTTCTTGTATCACCTATGGGCAACAGGGCTCTGACATATACCAACTGGCAGGAGATGCAGGGAAGACTGTTCACTGGAGTAATGGAGACAAAGACACCGTCTGCACCAACACTTTCACAAGATACGGAAGAGGTAAGTGACGAACCGCAGATGGAGGGATTTGTTGATGCCACCATAGACGAAAATAAAAATTACAATCCTCTGTTAACTTACAGACGGTTTAAGAACAAGGATGTAATGATAGAGGGCGAAATAGTAAAGGGCACAGAAACTGCTGACATAAAAGCAAAGGTTGACGAAAACGGAAACTTTAAGATTAACCTGCCTTGGTACACAGATCAGGCTGTATTCTTCATTACAGCGTATGAAAACAAAGACTCCCTGAAAAGGGGCCTGCATGGTGTGAAAAATAGCAAGAAAATGGATGAGACACAATATCCTAAGTATTATGTAAAGCGTACTATGGACTTCCCTATGTTCTGCGAGCCTTATTCATGGTATCAGTGTAACCTGCCTGAGGATGAGAATTATTGTTTGGATGACACTGAGGAAGAGGATGATGCAGCACTTGGTCCTGAGAATAACCGCCTTGAAGGTGATCACTATCTCCAAAACGTGACAGTAAGGAAATATCGTCGTTCAAAGCGCAAGCTGAATTATGAAAAGCCAGCTATTGTCATTGATGCTTATAAATTATATAATGAGATGACTGATTATGGCCTGTCGTATGGTGTGCTTGATATGACACGTTTTGCAAAGCAGGCAGCTACCTATCTCTTTGGATATCTTGATCAGGCAACTGATGCAAAGATACGTGGACTCATTAATGACAACAAAACAACATTCTATCGTAACTACGTACAAACCAGCAGCGAGCACGACATTCCTATGACGAAGACTGCTATGCTTGATTTGCTGCGCCTGAATAGCATGAGGAATATACGTGCCTATACTGATTATGACAAGCGTAATGGCACCCATCTGGAGGTTGATGGAGCACCTGCTGTGACATTATGTATTGAGTCGTTGGATGGAGGAAAACGCTATACCTACAGAGATCGCCGCTACATTCTCGATGGCATCACGTATGCAGAGGAATTCTATCAGCCGGATTATAGCAATGTAAAGCCTGCAGAGCCGACAGATTATCGTCGTACCCTGTATTGGAATCCATACGCAACCCCAGATGCTGATGGCGTCTTCCGTGCTACATTCTATAATAATTCCAGCAAAGCCACAAGAGTTGATATCTCCGCCTGCGGCCTCGACAAAAATGGAAAAATAACTATCAACCATTAACCTTTCACCTTTCACCTTTCAACTCTCAACTGTCATGAATTGCATAATTCTCGCCGCTGGCGATTTTCCTACGGCTCCAGAACCATTGGCAGCCCTCAAAGCTGCTGATTATATCTGCTGTTGTGACAGTGCAGCAAAAAGCCTCTTG
>CAMJIL010000032.1 GCA_946405805.1 uncultured Prevotellaceae bacterium
CAATGCTCAATGTTCAATGCTCAATGTTCAATGCTCAATGTTCAATGCTCAATGTATAAGAAATTCTTCACTCTTCATTTTTTCATTCTTTCATTTTTTCATTCTTTCTTCACTCTCCTTATCGTAGGATGTTCCGGCCCCTATGTACCTGAGAATGCTCAACGCATAAACGCCAAACCGGCCATTTATCCTGACTATACCGATGTTACGCTGCCGGCAAATCTGTGCGCCCCTAACTTCATGGTGAAGGATGTGCAGGAGGTGGTTGCACGGTTTTCCTTTGAGAATATGGCGTTTGTCTTCGGCGAGGACAACAAGGTTATCATTGACGATGACGACTGGGCAGCGATGCGCGATGCAGCGAAGGGCAAGAGCATCACGGTCGAGGTCTATTGTAACAACGGTGATTCCTGGAAGGTATACAAACCTTTTCAGCTGTACATTGCCAACGACACTATCGACCCGTATATTTCCTATCGTCTCATTCAACCATCCTATGTGGCATACGAAGACCTCGTCCTGGCGCAGCGCAACATCACCACCTTTGACGAGTCCGACATCTACACCAACCGTCTGGTGCAGACCGAGGGAAAAGGACAGTGCATCAACTGCCACTCTTACCAGAACTACTCCACCTCCCGCATGCTTTTTCACATGAGGCAGCACATGGGTGGAACGATGCTTGTGGACAACGGCAAAATACGAAAAGTGGATCTGAAGACCGACAGCACCATTAGCAGTGGTGTTTATCCTGCATGGCATCCGTCCCTTAATCTCATAGCCTTTTCTACCAACAATACCATGCAGACCTTCCGTATGAAGGACAGGGGGAAGATTGAGGTCTTTGATACGGCCTCCGACCTTATTCTCTACGACGTTGACAACAACACCGTCAGCACCATCTGCAATGACAGCAATAGCTTGGAGTCATTCCCTACATGGAGTCCTGACGGCAAGACATTATATTATTGTGACGCCCACTTTGAGTATGCCGCCAACGACACCACGTCGAAGGAGAGACAGGTCATTCAGCGTTTCGGTGAGATAAAATACAATCTCATGCGCCGTTCCTTCAATCCTCAGACGCATACCTTCGGCAAGGCAGAGATGGTCTTCGATGCTGCCGCTCGCGGAAAGTCGGCTACCCTACCGCGTCTGTCGCCCGACGGACGGTATCTGGTGTTTGCGTTGGGTGACTACGGATGCTTTCACGTTTGGCATAACGAGGCTGACATCTGTCTCATCGACCTCCAGCAGCCAGATAGCATCCACCGCCTTGACGGTTTGAATTCTTCAATGTCCGAAAGCTACCCGTCTTTCTCGAGCAACGGACGCTGGATAATGACAGATTCACGACGCGAAGACGGCAACTATACCAGACCATACATTTCTTATTTCCCCAAGCCGTCGGCAGGGCAGGTACCAAAATGTCGCAAGGCATTCGCTGTACCACAGAAGAATCCTGAGTATAACATCCTCCTGACAAAGTCCTACAACCGTCCGGAGTTTATGAAACAGCCTGTCACCATCTCTCCAAAAGAGTTTGCAGCGGTAGCAAAGACGGATGCGGTGAAAGGGAAATATAAATAATGAGGAATGAACAATTAGGAATGAGGAATGAACTCCTAATTCCTAACTCCTCATTCCTAACTCCTAATTGCCCAATGTTAAACGAAGACGTCATATATCTTATCATGCCGGCGCGATACGGTGGTATCAACGGCATTCGCCAGCGACTGGATTATCTCGCTGACCTCGGCGTGACAGCACTGTGGCTGACGCCTGTCTTCAAGTCTATGTCGTATCACGGATATAACATCACGGACTATTACGACGTTGACAAGCGCTACGGCACCCTCGACGACTACAAGGCATTGGTGCGGGAGGCTCACGAGCACGGGCTGAAGATTATCATGGATATCGTCTTCAACCACTGCGGCATAGAGCATCCATGGTTTTCCAACCCACCAGAGAAAGATTGGTTTAACAACCTGTCCGCAGAAAAACCTTCAATTTTCAATGTTCAATCTTCAATAACCAACTACCGTCTCACAACCGTCGTGGACCCATACGCCTCCGAGTATGACAGGCGGCAGACCGTCGAGGGATGGTTTGTGCGTTCCATGCCCGACCTGAATCTCAAGAACCCACACCTGCTGGAATATTTCACCAAATGCACAGACTGGTGGATAGAAAACACTGGCATCGACGGCATACGCATGGACACCTTTCCATACGCAGACAAAGACGCTATGACAGCATGGCTACAGGAAATGCATACTCGTCATCCTGACATCAACGTGATTGGCGAGACATGGGTATGCGACACACCATTTTCTGCAAGCATGCAGCAGAGCGGCCTCGACATCCCGATGGACTTTGCACTGTTCCAGGCTTTCGGGTATGCGAAACACGAGGAAACGCGCGAGGTATGGAGCGGCCTGAACCGCCTCTACAACACACTATGCTATGACTACCTATACAAGAATCCCGCGATGGTCATGGCATTCCTGGACAACCACGACGTAAACCGTTTCATAGAAGACTTCTACCCGTATTCCCCCAATGCGCCCCTGATGGTGAAAGTCCTGAAGGCGTCGCTCGCCATACTCCTGACACTGCCACGTATACCGCAGATATACTACGGCACGGAGGTGCTGATGGGAGGCGTCATCGACAAGTCCTACAGCAAGGTGCGCAAGCCTTTCCCCAAACGATGCCTTACACAAGAGGGACGCACTCCCGACGAGAACGACATGCACCGCTTCCTGCGCCGCATTCTGCACTGGCGAAAAGAGAACAGCCGCCTAATAGCTTACGGTACAATGAAGCAGTTCATACCATATCGCGGCATCTATGTCTATGAACGCCGGCTGGGCGAAGAGTCTTGTCTGGTAATAGTAAACGGCAACAATAGCTCCGCCCTCTTCTCCCCCGACCGCTACGCAGAGGTCATCGGCCCTCACCGCGAAAGCCGCGACATCATATCCGGCCGCAAGGTGCAACTGACAAAGCCATTCCGCCTAAGCGCAAGAAAAGTGATGATAATTTATAATTCATAATTCACAATTCATAATGCATAATTATTTAACTCCCCTTTTTAACTCCCCTTTTTAACTCCCTTTTTTAACTCCCCATTTTAACTCCCTTTTTTAACTCCCCATTTTAACTCCCTATTAAAAAAATGATTTACAATTCCGTTACCGAACTTATTGGCAATACGCCGATGGTTACTCTTTCAAAATATGCTGAGCAGCATAATGTTAAAGCGAACATCATCGCCAAGGTAGAATTCTTCAATCCCGGCGGCAGCGTCAAGGATCGTGTGGCACTGGCTATGATTAACGACGCGGAGCAACGCGGCATCCTAAAGGCCGGCGGCACTATCATAGAACCGACATCAGGCAACACAGGCGTCGGCCTGTCTCTCGTGGGTGCGATACGCGGCTATCGTGTTATCCTTACCATGCCAGAAACTATGAGCATCGAGCGCAGAAAACTTGCTGCGGCCTATGGCACGGAAATCGTCCTTACGCCTGGCAGCGAAGGAATGGCGGGCGCTATCAAAAAGGCAGAAGAGTTGCGCGACACCATTCCGGGTGCCGTCATCTTACAGCAGTTTGACAATCCCGCAAACCCGCAGGCTCATATCGACACTACCGGTCTCGAGATAGTAGCAGATTTTCTTGATTCCAACAAGATCGTGGATGCCTTCGTAGCAGGCGTCGGCACCGGTGGTACCGTGTCAGGCACCGGCAAGGCTATTAAGAAAACCTTCCCCAATGCGCATGTCGTTGCAGTAGAACCGGCCTCGAGTGCCATCCTGAGCGGCAAGCAGGCCGGCAGCCATAAGATTCAGGGCATTGGTGCGAACTTCGTACCGAAGAATTTCGACCGCGCTGTCATCGATGAGATACTCCCCGTAGAAGACGATGCTGCCTTCGCCGCTGCCCGCACCTTAGCCCGCGAAGAAGGCCTGTTCGTCGGCATCTCGTCAGGAGCAGCCCTCCACGCCGCAACAATCATAGCGCAGCGTCCCGAATTCGAGGGCAAGAACATCGTAGTCCTGCTGCCCGACACAGGAGAGAGGTATTTGTCGGTTTTATAAAGTTTAAAGATTATAGTGTAAAGTTTAAAGATTAGAGTTTAGACGCAGTTGAAAGTGTAGAGTTGAGAGTTTCAGGTTTATAAAAATGACGCAGAATGCAAAAAAGCATCTGCGTCATTTAACTATTATCTATAAACTATTATCTATTATCTATAAACTAACTCCCTCCCTAACTGGGGAGGGCTGGGGAGGGGCCCCTACCTCGCCAGCCACTGCTCTGGATTGAGCTTTGCGCGTTCCTTTCTGAGTTGGAACTGCAGGATATTATCTTTCCCGATGGTTCCGATAGGTTGTCTTACGCTTACCTTTTGGCCACGTGACACACTGACGCTTGCCAAATTGCAATATACAGAAATATAGGAGCCATGCCTGATGAGCACGCCCATAGAACCGCCGACGTTGAACACGGCGCTCACCTCACCGTCATAAATAGAGCGGGCAGCAGCACCAGGTCCACCAAGTATATTTATACCTTTATTATCTAGCACTACTCCTGGCAAGCCTTCCACGCCATGCTGACCGAAATGGCTTACAATTCTACCACCGGCAACAGGAGACGGCAGTCTGCCGCGATTTGCCTCGAAACCACCACTGATGACCTTGTCTTCTGTGGATAGCATAACGGCAGCCTCCTCTTTCACCTTGGTTGCTTCCGCCACATTACGCTTATCGCGCTCAGCATCGATGGCAGCCTTACGCTCTGCTGCTATACGACGTGATTCCGCCTCACGTGCCAATTGCTCCGCACGCTTGCGAGCAGCCTCGTCACGAGCTGCCTGTGCTGCAGCAGCCTTGGCTCTCTCTTCTGCAGCCTTAGCCTCTGCTATGCGACGGGCATTCTCCTTGGCACGCGCTTCTGCCTCAGCCTTCTTACGTGCCAGTTCCTCTGCCTTACGCTTTGCTTCAGCCTTCCTGCGAGCCTCCTCGGCAGCCTTCTTCTTAGCCTCCGCAATGGCACGCTGACGCGCACGCTCTATCTCTTCTGCTATGAGAGCGTCGATGCGCGAATTCAAAACAGCATCACGCTTCTTCTGATCTTCAATGACACTTTGTATCGTCTTCTGCTGATTCTGAAGAGACGCCACAATCTGCTGGCTTTCTTGCTTCTGAACACTCAGAGCCTGCTTTTCCTTGGCATCCTTATTCAGGAGAACGTGCTTATATCTCTTTGCATCGCTCAGCTGTCTTTGTTTCTCTGCCACTCGCTTTCTCTGTTCCTTTAACGCCTCACCCTGCGTACGCTGGTATGTGGCATAGTCTTTCATAAAGCGCATACGACGGTATGCCTGGCTGAAATTCTCTGCTGAGAAGATAAACATCAACTTGCTGCCTATAGTATGATTGCGCGCCATATACTGCATGCTTTTGATGTAGCTCTTTTTGCGCTCCTCAAGCATCTCCTGAAGGTTCTCCAACTGCATGGAGAGCATGTCGATGTCATCACTGATATGATAGATGTCATGCTGTATGGAGTCAATAGAACGCTGGCGTCTGCTTATATCGCTGCTGATTCTCTCGAGGTCCTTGAGTTTCTTGCTCACCGCTGCCTTGTTGGCCCTGAGCGCCTGCTCTTGTTTCTTGATGTTCTGCTTTATCTGAGCCTGCTCCTGACGCAATCCCTTGATGGCAGAATTAGTGACAGCAGGCTGCTTACCTTTCTGCTGTTGCGTAGTCTTACCCTTAGACTTCTGTGTCGTCTTTTGCGTCGCCTTGGACGCTGTCTTTTGCGTTGTCTTACGAACAGCAGTTCGTTGCTGGGTACGTTGATTGGTGGTCTTCTTTTGAGCATTGAGACTCAAAAGACCAAGAAACATTATATATATAAGGAGTCGTATTCGCATGTTAAAATCCTCCGAACTTGTTCATCAGTTCTGTGGCTGAAACCGCCTTATACCTTGATGACACACTCGTGATATTAGCATCCCAGGTGGCATCATTGTTTATCTTGCTGAGCTTTATGTTCAGCACTGCAGCACCGGTGTCAAGGCTGATACGCTCCTTTTTATATTCGTCCCAGAAACGCTGCTGCAGTGACTGGAAGTTGAGGTTATGCTTCTTTAGGAATGGCACATCCTCATATTTCGCCTTTACATATTGTCTGTTTATCCTGTCTATCAGCAAGACCTCATTGGGAGTGAATTCCAAACGGGCAGCCTCCATGATGCCATAAGGAACAACAGTAATTCTAATCATCTCGTTATACCTCATGAACAACTTGCCGTCAACGTTTATGTCATCAGACTGAGTCTTGACATTAACGTCCAACTTGGCAGTGACATTTATGATTTTTGGAGTGTTATCCTTTACCACAACAGGCTTCGGAACACTCTCTGTTGTCTTAGTTGTCTTACATGCTGTCATTACAACGGCACCGATAGCAATCAGTAGGATGGTCTTTGATTTCCTCTGCACTCGCTTAATCAAATCGTTCATTTTATTTTCTCGTTAATTGCTCTTAAATGTTCAAATATCTCCTTGTTATCCTCATTTTCCTCTGGAGGATCAAGGTTCCTTATTGCCATATCGATATACGTCTTAGCATCCGCATAGTTACCTTCTTGGTATAGTATCCAAGCGTAGGTATCAAGGTATATTGCATTATTTGGTTCTGCCGTAATAGCTTTGTACGACATCTGCTCTGCCTTCTTGAGTTCCTCTTTCTCTACAGACAGGTAGTAAGCATAGTTATTTAGGCACACCACATTGTCTGGCGCATAAACGAGACAACTGTCATAGGCCTCATATGAAGCCTTCTTGTCACCTATCTTATGATACGCATCCCCAAGGATGCTGTAGATATTGCCCATAAGGGGCTTCGGAGTGTCCGGCTTCTTGTTAGCAACACCACTCTTCAGCGAGTTTATGGCATCTTCGGGGTGATTGTTCACAAACTGGGCTAGCCCGAGGTAGTAGTACAGCATCGCCTCACCTGGGATATACTCTACCGCCTTGCGACATTCTCTTACCACATTTTCATCAATACTGTCATTCCAGAGTATTTGGATAAGTTGTAGGCGGGCAGCAATGTTCTCAGGTGCAACATCAAGTACCTTCTGCAACAACTCCTTCGTGTCACTATTGGAAGCATCGCCATGTGTTTTAATCCATTCACCGAGGAGAATGGTGCGAGTGCCTGTGTCGGTCGTTGGGTTTACAAGCAAGCCCTCTAACAGGCTGTCCGCCTTTTGTTCCTCCTTCACCGTACGGTAATAATCCATGAGTGACATCTGTGCCTGAGCATTGTTAGGAGCTTCTTTTAATACTTCCGTAAACGTCTTCAATGCCTCTACCTTCCGACCGTTGTTCAACAGCCAGTTGCCCATGAGCACCCTATATGTCATTTCGTATGGATGGGTATCAGCCAGTTGCTTTATCTCCTTGTAAGCACCCTCGCTATCACCCAAAAGAGAATGAGCCTGCATCTTTGCGAGTGTTATCTGCTCACTCTGCCCCTCCTGCACCTCCAACCTGCCCAGAGCATCCAGCATCTTCTTATAGTCATGCTGCTGCTCATATATCTGAATCAGTATGCCCAGATATTCCGTATTATCCGGCACCTGATGAGCCAACTGCTCATATACCACAACGGCAGAGTCTATCTTGTCGCTGTAAAGATACAACTGCGCCAGACGCTCCTGATACTCTGTATTAGCAGGTTCCAGTTCCGTTGATTTCTTTATATGAGTAAGAGCAAGGGAGTCATTATGCAGACCGATATACATAGACCCAAGGCCATAATGAGCCTCCGAAGCAGTCGGGGTCATCTCTACGCAGCGTTTGAACAAAGCAAAAGCCAAAGCATAGTTACCCATATCCTTCTGCCTCACAGCCTCGAGATATGTATAATCATATTTTGAATTGCCAGCTCGTAGAGTCAGCAAATTCACAACAAGAAATATGGCTAATACGATTCCTCTCACTTTAAAAATGTGAAACTTGAAACTTACTTTCTCCCCGAATGTCCGTATCCTCCGGCTCCTCGTTCTGTTTCGTCAAGGACTTCTACCTCCTCCAGAGCAGCCTGCTCATACTTCGCAATAACCATCTGGGCTACTCTCTCACCAGGTTCTATGGTAAAAGGAGTATTCGACAGATTAACAAGGATTACACCTACTTCGCCTCTATAGTCAGCATCAATAGTACCGGGAGTATTCAGAACCGTGATGCCATGCTTCAAAGCAAGACCAGAACGAGGTCTTACCTGAGCCTCATAGCCATCAGGCAGAGCCATAAACAAACCAGTTGGAATGAGACGACGCTCCAAAGGCTGCAATTCTATTGGTTCTTCTATATTTGCCCTGAGATCCATACCCGCACTTTGCGAGGTAGCATATGCTGGCAATTGCTGACGTCCCTTGTTTACGATTTTTACTTTTACCATTATTTTATATATGTGCCCTTTCTGGCTTTTTATTATCAAAATAACTTCTTGCTATCAAAAAAAAGGTCTGTCTTTCCTCCATTTGGAAAGCCAGACCTTTCGTATGACGGAAATCTCTTACTTTCCGTGATGCTCGTCGCTAACTGTAAGCTTCTTTCTACCATGAGCTCTGCGAGATGCTAATACTCTGCGACCATTCTTGGTGGACATACGCTCACGAAAACCGTGCTTGTTCACACGACGACGATTGTGGGGTTGAAATGTTCTTTTCATTGTTCTTATGTTTTGTTTGTTGTTTCGTCTATTTTACGTAATCGAGGTGCAAAGGTACAATATTTAATTTAAATACGCAAGTATTTGACACGAAAACAAGCAATTAAATTACATTTTTATTGATTTTTATCCATTTTTCTGCATTATTTTCATACCTTTGCGCACGTTTTAAGCCCTGAAGAGGGGCTAATATGTTATTGCATTTTTCAATCACAAGTATAAAATAAGTTAAAATGATTCAATCACAAGACATTAAGAAGGGTGTTGCCGTTCGTATGGACGGAGGCATCTGGGTATGCATTGATTTCCAGCATCGTAAGCCAGGAAAAGGTAACACAATCATGAACATTAAGCTCAAGAATGTAACCGATGGTCGTGTTCTCGAGCGTCGTTTCAATATTGGTGAACGTTTGGAGGATGTTCGCATCGAGCGTCGTCCGTACCAGTACCTGTATAAGGAAGGCGATGACTACGTATTCATGAATCAGGAGACATTTGATCAGGCTCCTATCCCAGCAGACCTCGTAAGTGGTGTAGAGTACATGAAGGAAAGCGATATCGTAGAAGTAGTAAGCGACGCTGACACTGAGACAGTGCTTTATGCAGAAATGCCACAGAAGACTGTTCTCCGCGTAGTACATTCAGAGCCAGGCGTTAAGGGCGACACAGCTACAAACACCCTGAAGCCAGCAACACTGGAGACAGGTGTAGAAATCCGTG
Organism: uncultured Prevotellaceae bacterium; assembly: GCA_946405805.1. Lineage (GTDB taxonomy): Bacteria > Bacteroidota > Bacteroidia > Bacteroidales > Bacteroidaceae > Prevotella. The sequence goes on from CAMJIL010000032.1 coordinate 9,483, forward strand.
TACCTCTGTTCATCGAAGAAGGAGAATTGGTACAGGTAGATACACGTGACGGCAGCTATCTTCAGAGAATGAAGGAATAGTATCCTTACTCTCATCGTGAGATATTCCGTAATCATACCGGTTTATAATAGGCCTGACGAGGTTGACGAACTGCTCAGCAGTCTCACTCGTCAGGCTTTTACTGATTTTGAGGTTATCGTCGTAGAAGACGGTTCCTCAGAACCATGCGAAGAGGTATGTCGGAAATATACCGACAAGATTTCTCTTCACTATTACTCCAAGGAGAATGGTGGCCCGGGCGACAGCCGCAATTACGGCGCCGCAAGAGCACAGGGTGAGTGGCTCATCATCCTCGACAGTGATGTTTTATTACCACCCACCTATCTTAACTCCGTAGATAATGGAATTGCTGCATCCCCCAATCTTGCAGCCTTCGGAGGTCCAGATGCATCGCATCCCGATTTCAATGCCATGCAAAAAGCTGTCAGCTACTCCATGACATCCTTCTTCACGACAGGAGGAATAAGGGGCGGCAAGACAAAACTTGACAAGTTCTTCCCCCGTTCCTTCAATATGGGAATACGACGCGACGTATATACGCAGCTCGGGGGATTCAAGAAGATGCGTTACGGAGAAGATATCGATTTCTCTTATCGCATCGTTGAAGGTGGCTTCTCTACAACGCTGATACCCGAAGCATGGGTATGGCACAAGCGCAGGACTGACCTGAGGGCATTCTTCCGCCAGGTGGAGCACAGCGGGGCAGCACGTATCGCCCTGACAAAGTTACACCCGGGCACAATGAAGTTGGTACATCTCTTACCGATGCTCTTCACCGTTGGCGTATGCGTCCTGATACTGATTTCTGCTGTGGGACGTGTCCTAATGGAGTATGACCATTCCGCTGGTTCTCCGCAGGCAGCAATACATAAATGGTATTGGCTGTGCGCAGCACCATGGATACCACTACTGCTCTTTGCAGCATTGGTATTTGTCGATTCTACCATACGCAATCGCTCTTTGAAGGTAGGATTCCTAAGCATTGCGACATCATATACCCAACTGTTGGGATATGGTACAGGGTTTATTAAAGCATGGATGGGAAAATGAGTAATACAGAAAGAGACGACTCATTACATCGCCTTCGCGTCAAGGAGTGGGCCAAGGAAGACAGGCCACGCGAGAAACTGATGATGAAAGGTCCCGAGGCCCTCAGTAATGCAGAGCTACTGGCAATACTCATCGGTTCCGGAAACAGCAACGAGACAGCAGTGGACCTAATGAAGCGAATGCTCCGCGACAACAAAGATAGCCTTGCAATGCTGGGAAAGATGTCCATCCAGGAGATGATGAAATACAACGGCATCGGAGAAGCAAAGGCCATCACGCTATTAGCAGCATGCGAATTGGGAAAGAGGAGGCAGCAAAGTTCTATGCCCGAGGTGCCAAAGCTCGATAATCCCCAGAACATCTACAACCTCATGCATCCCATAATGCGTGACTTGAAGGTAGAGGAATCATACGTATTGTTGCTAAAAACGAATTTCCAACTCATCTCAAAGATAAAACTCTCACAAGGAGGCTTGGTAGAAACAGCTGTCGATGTCAGGATGGTATTAAAGGAAGCGCTGCTGGCAGGAGCAACGGTCATTGCATTGGTCCACAACCATCCCAGCGGCAATATAAAGCCCAGCCGTAGCGATGATACGCTGACGAATCACATACTACAGGCCTGCAATACTATGAGAATCCATCTTGTCGACCATGTTATCATAACCGACGGCAATTATTATTCTTACCGCGAAAACGGGAAACTATGACACAAGAAGAAAGAACAAAGATAGAAGAGCGCATTGTAGAAGTGCTGCAAACAGTCTATGACCCCGAGATACCAGTAAACATCTACGATCTCGGTCTGATATATAAGATTGACCTTGCTGATGATGGCAAGCTGGATATCGATATGACGTTTACTGCCCCATCGTGTCCGGCAGCAGATTATATCATAGAGGATGTGCGCACCAAGGTAAGCGCAGTATCCGGAGTCACATCAGCAAATGTAAACATGGTCTTCGAGCCCGAGTGGGACAAGAGCATGATGACAGAAGAAGCAAGAGTAGAATTAGGTTTCGAATAATGATATATTTTCTCAGTGATGCACATTTAGGCTCCCTCGCCATTCCTCACGGCAGGATGCAGGAGCGCCGTCTGGTTCGTTTTCTCGACGAGATAAAACCGACCGCAGAGGCCATATACCTTCTTGGCGATATGTTCGACTTCTGGTACGAATACCGTCATGCAGTTCCTAAGGGCTACACACGCTTTTTGGGTAAACTCTCCGAATTGACTGACAGCGGTGTGGAGGTGCATTACTTCACAGGAAACCATGATATCTGGGCATACGACTATCTTGAAAAGGAATGCGGTGTCATTCTCCATCGTAAGCCCCTAACCCTCGACCTTTATGGCAAGACATTCTTCCTTGCCCATGGTGATGGCATGGGAGACCCCAATAAGTCATTTAAGATTATCCGCTACATCTTCCATAACAAGATATGCCAGAAGTTGTTTACGTGGTTACACCCTGACCTCGGCATAGCGTTCGGATTGCAATGGGCAAAGCATTCGCGCATAAAGCACGATTTAAACGGTGAACCAGCCTATATGGGAGAAGACAAAGAGCATCTTGTACTCTTTGCAAAACAATATGTTGCCACCCATCCTGACATAGATTATTTCATCTTCGGTCACAGACACATAGAACTCGACCTTGTTCTCCCAAGCAACTCTCGCGTAGTCATCTTGGGCGACTGGATAACCCAATTCACCTATGCTGTCTTTGATGGCGAGAGGTTGTTCGTTGAAAATTACGAAGAAGGAGAAACATTCTTGTAACGTTTAAAGGTTAACGTTTAACGTTTAAAGAAGGTTTAAGAAGTTTAAGGGGTTCAGGTTTCAAGTTTCAGGTTTCAGGTTTCAAGTTTCAGGTTTCAAGTCTTTAACCGTTAACCGATAACCGATAACCGTTATCCTTTATCCTTTATCTTTATCGTCTCTAAGGTAGCATCATTGACGAAGTGGTCCATATCCACATAATGAGGGATGCCCCTCAATAGACCACGATCCGTAAACTGCCACATTATAGGTTTTACCGCATACGGGAAAGGCAGGTCGCTTTTTGGAGATGGGACGTGTAATGTCCTGTAACGGGCTATCCATAATGGGTAGTCATCAAAGGTAGGAGCCAAAAAGCGCGAATAGAAATTCTGATTGCTGTATATTATGGGGCGTTCTCCATATTCTGCCCTTAGCAGGCAGGCCAGAATAAACACATTAAACTTCAGGTACTTATCATACGGACGCTCCATGTGTCTGTCTTCTGCAAAGTCAAAGACACTCTGCTCTTCCACGTCAATCACAGGCAATAACTTCTGCTTCTTCTTGTCAACACGTTCTTTGAATTCCAGATAGTGAATCAAAGCAGATCCGCTGACAGCTCTCACTTTTCCTTGCATGCTATCCGCTGACAGAGTATCCTCTTCCAATTCCAAAAAATGTTTATTGTAATTGGTATAGAACAAATAAGTTCCCAACGGAACTTCATATTGTTGTGCCGAATCAACATAGCTGTCATACCTCACATCATGCCGCAGGTCTAATCCCATACAACGGGCATATACGAACTTCGGACGATGTTCTCCATTCATCAGCTGTCTCCATTTAATCTCTTTCTGATGGCGTGAGATGTCTATACCATCCATCGGAACCGGCAGATGGTGCATAATATGGTGATGAACAACCTTATGTGCGCTGTGAACCCTATGGTGTCGTTTTGCAAACGGGGCATTCAGTGCAGATGTCAGTATTGCTATGAGTATAATGAGCAGAAATCGCATAAACGGGGACAAAGGTACGATTAAGCGAGCAAAATACCAAGAAAAAATAAAAAAAAATTATTTTCTCTTGTATTTTCGAGCGGAAGTACCTTATCCAAAGGTACGATTAAGTTATGTAATCGGGCTCTGCACGCTTCGCTAGTCGAAGAATAATGCAAGAAAAAGGATTATTTTTTTCTTGCTTTATCATGACGAAGTACCTTCAACCATCGAGTCAGAGGTACGATTGGTGTTCCTTTAGTGTTCCTTTGGTGTTCCTTTAGTGCTCCTTTAGTGCTCCTTTGGTGCTCCTTACCAGAAAAAACTCCCCCGACAACGTAAAATTGCCGGGGGAGTTATCTTTCCAAGTTATTTATGCCTCCGAGAATTGGTCTTTACCAACGCCGCACAGAGGGCATACGAAATCTTCAGGAACAGCCTCCCATGGTGTACCGGGCTCGATACCTGCCTCAGGAACTCCAACTGCGGGATCGTACTCCCAACCACATACTTCACAAACATACTTTGCCATAGTCGTAATAATTAAAAAGTTAAACAATAATTAATTCATATTCCTAACTCCTAACTCCTAATTCCTAACTTCACATGAGATAATCTTCACCTCACTGATGGGTTTATCCCCTTGCGCATGATCTACCGGCACCTGACGAATCTTATCAAAAACATCCATTCCACCGACGACCTCTCCAAAGACAGTATATGTCTTATCAAGATGTGAGGCATTATCCCATACTATATAGAACTGATTTGCCCTGCTCTTATATGTAGGATTTTTCTCATCCCCCTCTCGTGCAGCAGCGACAGCACCCCTTTTGTGCCAGAAGCGTGGGTACATTATCTCCGCATCAATGGTAGCACCATCACCGGTCTTTCCACCCTGAATCATGAAATTCTTTATTACCCGATGAAACTGCGTACCATTAAGCGTTCCTGCCTTTGCACTGGAGATATACGCATCCCGGTGCTTCGGTGTTTCGTTATATAGCTCAATAGATATAGTACCCATATTGGTAACAATATCCATAATCTTACGGTCATACTTCTCTGGAGCCGGGCCACCTTCATCGAACAATTTCTCCGTTGTCACAGCACGCATTATGTCCGTTGGTGTACCATCTTCATGAAAAGCACCTAATTTATATTTAGATGGTTTGCATGTCGGTTCCCAATAGAATACACCCTTGCAATGCCCGTCTGTAGCTGTTTTACATAATGTAATGAGACGCTGAAAGTCTTCTCTCCCCTGCCCTGTTGTCTGAAGGTCTGTTTCATCCACCAGAAAGCCGGTTTCTGTTATCATAGACTCCGTACCATATCGGGCATAGAGGTCTTTTATGTTCGTCATACATTCCGAATATAACCTATCTATCGTACCCGTATAGCCGCTGTCAAAAGCCCAATATGGGTATAATGACATACCAATCATGTCCCATTTTGCGCCATTATTCTTCAGGGCGTCAAGATTCGTCATATACAACTCTGAGTCATATCCCTTGTCAAGATGTACTATTACCAAAGCCTCTGGGAAGACTGCTTTTGTAGCCTCGTAGCCAGCTTTAAAGAGTCCGGCATACTGTTTCATCTGGTCTTCCCCCATCCACATACCCTTCAGTTCGCCATCCGTCTCACGAATCTTGCCAACAGGCCACAGGAAGCCATTACTTGTCTCATTACCCACCTGCACCCACTTTGGTGTCACGCCATTATCCTTCAGTAGTGTCAGCACACTCTTCGTATGCTCTGCCACATCCGCACACAGTTGCTTATACTTATGCTTCTCCCATGCCTTTGGTATATTCTGCTTTGCAGGGTCAGCCCACCAGTCACTGTAGTGGAAGTCTATCATCACATCCATTCCAAGAGCCTTTGCACGCAGAGCCTTCGCAAGCACGTCATCAGCATTGCAGTAGTTGCCATGCTCTGAAGGATCAACCCAAACCCGTAAGCGCACGGCATCCATACCCATTTCTTTTATCAAGGCTGTTGCCTCACGTTCCTCACCAAGGTAGTTATACACCTTCTGCCCACGTGCCTCCATTTCTGTACACCAACTGATGTCAGCACCGAGAGTAAAGTCTGCTCCCCATGAATAAACAGTCGCAGATAATAGCGTTACAAGACTAATTAGGATTCTTTTCATATATAACAATTTAGGCTGTACTAATGATTTCCTGTGTGCAAAGATACGATTAAATTATGAATAATGCAAGAAAAAAGGATTTTATTTTTCTTGCTTTATCATGACGAAGTATCTTCAATCGAAGGTAAAAGATACGATTAAGTCGAAGAATAATGCAAGAAAAAACAGGAGAAAATGTATTTGTCCATTTTCTCCTGTCATCATTACCGTAGGATTTTTATTTATGTTTCAGGTAGTATTCTACTCCTAACTGAACATTCTTCTTAAAGGCATCCGAAGTAATAGTAGCTCCTGTTACGCCGTCCACCTTCTGTTTAGCCACATCCTTTACCTTCATGCCGTCCCATTTGGTAAGCAAGAGGCGCTTCACCTTAGCATTATACTTTGGTGTCTCCTGATTCTTCAGGGCCTCAACCTTTACGATTTTATCCTTCTGGATATAAATCTTCAGCGGTGTAGCAGCAACATATCCGACTACATTCTTTCCCAATGTAGTGGTATTCACTACATACATACCATTCTCTTTTGTAATCACTCCGTCATCGCCCTTTGCGCTTGAAAGGACGATAACGAGTGAGAACAATGCTAAAATACTAATTACCTTTTTCATTTATTTTAAAACCTTTTTGCCATCAATAATATAGACGTTACCCTTCTGCAAAAGGTTTACTTTGCTGCCCATAATATTGTAAATAGCATTTGAAGCAGGTGCCTTGGCTGCAGCCTCTACAGTCTGAACGTCAGTTATAACAGGAGTTGTTCCGTGCCACTTAATAAAGTCGAAATCAGCAGCAGATGTTGCATCGTTGGCAGCATAGAAGGCGTCAACCATAGCTGTTGTCAGTGTGAGGTAGAGACGGTCATCGCCACTAAATGTTGCATAGTTATACAGACCTTCCGCAGTCTTTGGCACGCGCTGGAAACCGACCTTCTCTGCAGTATTTACCCACTTGTAGATGCTACGGGTCTTTTGACCACCGGTGAGCTCCTTATAGTCTTCCTCCGACCATGTGAGCAGGTTGCTTGGTATCTTCTTTGTTGGCTGTGCCTCGCTATAGACAACCTTGTGTGTACCAGGCTGACCTACAACGATGAAGTTTGAAGCAGCAAGCAGTTCCTCTGCTCCCTCAGATTCGTTATAGGTGACGTCAGAGTTCTTGGCATTAGCCGTCAGATAGGTGAAGGTCAGTCCGGTTTCGCCGAAGACGCTCTTCTCTGGGCGGAATACGAGGAAGCCTGTTGAAGGAATGGTGATGGTAGCCTCGGTGACTCCTGACAGCTCGTCATCGTAAGCGCGAGGCTGGATTGTAGTAGATGACTTGAAGTCAACAGAAGAGTTGTTGGTATCATATAGCACCTTACGTCCGTCTGGCATATTGAAGGCTGTCTTGCGATATACCGTCTCACCAAGATATCCGCCGGTTCCTTCTGTTGAAGCATAACCTGCATCATAAGTATCACTAAAGCGCTTCAGAGTTGCGTCAACGCCCTTATTCTTTACATTGCCCAATATCTCAACTGCATCAATAGCATAGTATGGGTTTACAAGCGCAAACTTATTACCTGTTGTCTTACCTCTGCCAAACACAAGACTCTCCTCTGCAGTAACTATGGCTTTTTCATTGTTCTTTAGCAGCACCACACTAGCTGAACCTGTACCAGTATAAGAAAGGTTCATAAAGTCGAGAGTTGGTGTCATAGTATAAATAAGGTTCATAGCAGGTACAGCATCGTTATGAGGATAGTTGGCATTAGTTGTCTTCACCTCGAAGTCAGCACCAGAAAGGTCGTGTCCGGTAACAGCTCCCGCAGTATGGTCTGTGGCACTATTACAGATAATGATAGACTTACCGGCACCGATGGTATAGGTCTTGTCTGTTGGAATCTGGAAAATCTGCTTCACAACAATCTTACCACCCAACTTAGCTTTCAAATCAGCATCTGCCTCGATGGCTGCCTGGGTGTAGGCACTGTTAGCGGATTCACTCTCAACAAGAGCTACATACATACCAGTGATTTCAACCTCTTCCTCACGGTTATTGTAAATCTCGATGTACTGACCAGCAACATAATTACCGCTACCGCCTGCCTTTTTTGAAGCAGAATAGAACACCTTGCCTATAACAAGGTCACCGGAACTAACCTTTGTTGGTGTAATTGTAGCATTTGCATTACTTGTCATAATCATGCCGACAACGAGAGCCAGCGTCTTAATCTGTGTAAAAAATTTCATAAGCTTTTTTGTTTTGTTAATTAATTATTTTGAGTAATTGTCAATAATTCTTCACCTCTCACCTTTCACCTTTCACCTCTCACCTCTCACCTTTCACCTCTAATTAAACATTCCCAACGTTACTCCGAAACTTGAGGCATGGAGGTTACTATTAGTTCTCAACCAGTCACCATTAGCCCTGACGTACCACATGGTCTGCTTTTTCTTAAAGGTAATCGGGAACTGGTATGTCACGCTCAGACTACCCTTTACATAGTTTGAACGATAGTATTTCATATCGGGTATCAATACACCCACAGCATAGTCCGTCGTCGGATCATTAAGAGCCAACGCAGCAGTACCGTTGAAATGCATAGTAAATCCACCGTCTATCCAAAGACGTTGCTTCAACAGACTCGTACCGCCCTCCAGCAGTACATTGTAGCCATCGTAATGTAGGCTTGACTCCGGAAGTATATATTTATTCTTTGTATCACAACTTGTAAAGCGTGCACCAACATAGCGATTCACTCTTTCCCCATCGGTGAAATTCAGGCGGTAATGGAAATCCGTCTTGAATATCTTCACCTGATAACGCTTTTTCATCACCAGCATTGTTTCATAATACTGTGATGACACAGGATATGTCTGCGTTATGGTAGAATCCCTTATTTCTATTGTACCATCAGGGAGACGATGCTCATAAGAATATGTCTTTGTTTTTATTTCGTCATTATTCTCCGCCTTATATTTTTGGGTATATTCATCCGCATACGACTGCTCATAGCCCAATGAGAAGTCTATCTCATGCAACAGGTTTTCTGCCTTTATACGATTTCGGATGCTGAATCCATAGTTATAGTCAACATATTTTCCCTCTTCTTTCTCATACTGCCCCAGAATATTCTCTGAGCCACGCTCTATGGTAGCAGCAGCAATCATATTATACCTGTCAGACTTATGGCTATATGTCAGTTCAGCCCCGAAGCGATGATCCACCCATTCTCTCTGGTAACCGCTATAACCGCTGACAGTACCGACAGCATGCTCTAAGCCCGTCATATTATAATACATAATCGTAGCATCCGACTGGATAGTCCTTACGCCATCTATTTTCTCCTTTCTGCGATGATAGTTACCGCTCAAACCAAAGGTGTTTTTGCCAAAGGTATATGTTACGGCAGGTATTATCTTATATTCCAGCAACTGCGAACGTGGGCGTGGGTCGCGCAAGCGACTCAGGTCACCGACGTTATAGTCTAACCGCATACCGAAATGCCACTTTCCTATTGCAGCAGAACCGAGGGCAGCAGTAAAGTTAAAGTCCTGGAAGTCATACTTTCCCATTATGGCGCTACCGGAGAAATATGGATTTGAGTTATACGGACGACGCACATCACACCATGTACGGTTGTTCACACGTCCATAGTCAAAGTCAAAGCGTCCGTAACCATATATGTATTTTCCTATCTTCTGGTATCTCTCTGTCTCAAAACGCAACTGATTACTACGTGTTCCTTCCTGCACACGGGTATAGTCACCACTGTGATGATAATATCCTATTTCTGCATATCCACGGTTGCGCGTGGTATCAATGCCAAGACCGGCAGCATTGTCCGTAAGGCGCCACAACTGCGTAGCATCGTCATAACGATATTCCCCGAGAGCTGATGCCGTCTGCTGAGCATATACGGTGCAGGCAGTCAACGCCATTGCCAATATTGTGATATATCTCTTATTCTTCATCATACTCTCGCGGTTTTATCGTTGTTGAAACCTTAAAATCATTACTGCTGTTATTCGTATCCATCAAAATCTTGCGTCCATCAGGTGATACACGTGCTGTCTTGCGATAAACCACTTCTCCTGTATATCCGGCTATTGCTTCAATATGCGTACATCCAGCATCAATCTCGTCGTATAGGCGCTTTGTTGACAGATTTGGACCTGTGGTCGTATTCTTAATAAAATCCACACCATCCTTTATCGTGCTGTTTGGAACGAGCAGATATACCATTGAACCGGATGTCTTTCCATAGCCATATGTCGTTGGCCATGTGCTGATATCTTCATCTGTCTCGAATAATATGATACCACATGGTCCACCCTGCATCAGATTCATTCCTTTCAGCGATGAAATGGCGTAATATTCACGTAACATCTTTACGACATTATCATTATGCTCCAACTTATCATTATAATCTACTACCTCGAAATCTGCATTAGAGAGATCCGCTTCAAACTGATTCAGAGCCGTCAGAGTGTGATCTACGGCACTGTTAGTAATAACAATGCTCTTTCCGCCCTCTACCAGATACTCCTTGTCGGTAGGAATACGGTACACCTGTTTTACAACGACCATTGTGCCGTTTATACTTGGGTCATTCTTCAGATTATCCAGTGTATATGGCTGGGGATTTGAACTTTCCAACAGACCGATATACATACCTGCAATATTTGCCGTCTGACTGGATTGATTATACAGCTCTATATATCTGCCAGCCATATAGTTCTTGTTACCGTTATATTTTGAGCCTGAACTGTATATCTTGCTTATAACGATAGATTTCTCACCGGACATTTTAACCATAGTTGACGTTTCTACCTCTATAAGAGCCTGCTCACGCGCCTCGTCAAACAATTGTTCGTTCAATGTAGCAGTCACAATACATGACTCTACAGGGTCCTCTGTGCCCGTCTTTGCGATATATTCCTCACCTGTCAACTCTTTGTATGATGATATGTCATATACGCCTGGCATACAACCTTCAAATGTTGCTATGCCGTTTTCGTCTGTCTTGACGGTCTTTTCTATTGTCTTACTCTTTATTTTGACCTCCTGATTATCCAAAGCAGCACCAGCCTTGAAACCTGCCGGAGTCTTCAGGTGAACCTGAACATTCACCAGTCTGCCTGCATCATCATAATTGATGCAAGAGGCTAGCGTGACCAGCAGCACAGCCAGAGAAGTGATGAGATTATTTAGATGTTTCATTGTTTCGATATTTCGATATTACGATATCACGTTATCTCGTTATTACGTTATTTCGAGGGATTCTTTAAAGATTAAAGTAAAGTTCTGCACCAAAGCTGAAGCCGGTGTTATATTGCGAACGTGTCTTGCTGTGGCTGTTGTTATACAGGAATGGTTCGTAATACAGTGCATTATTCACATAGAACGACAGTCCACCCACCTTGCCAAGTTCTTTTGTGATACGTGCCTGAACATTCCATGTTATCGGACTCGACTCTGTCTCCATATCTATTGAACGACTTAACAACTTATAGATAGGCACATTGTCTATACCGACAGGAGCTGTAGCATAATAGTTAGCATCCATTCCAAGGTATCCCGCCAGCATCTCGTTTGTTATCTCGTGATAGTTACACTGAGGGTCTATCCATCCAATAGGATTCTTGTCCATGTTATATGAATGGTTCCAGCTATGCCATATCACCTGCGTTGTCAGTGATGCCACCATACGCAGTTCTGGTATATGTGTAACAGTACGCAGGGTTGTCACCAAACGACGATACTTTGAATAGTTATCATCCAAACCATTAGGATATACCAACTTGAATGGCTGCGTGTCGGTTTTCTTATATGGATCCTCTGGTAGATACCTGCTGTTCAGATTCGATGCATTCAGGTTTGTTGACCATGTCTTTGACTCCTGATAAGCACCGCTGAGGTAGAACGATGTGCGTATAGCCTTCCATGTTCCGAAGTCCATATCAGCCTCTATACCACGATTCTTCGTGTGTGCCACGTTGCCTATAGCACCTGTTGTGATAAACACCACATCTGAACGCTGTGGGGCTCCCGACATATCAGGATTTGCAAAGTAATTGGCAGTATATGTATGGAACTCTGTAAGGTTTCCGAAGCCGTCAGGAGTATTGTCAATATATCCCAAGAGACTCAGTTTCTTGCCATTCTTCAGACGTATGTCGAAGCCAGCCTCAACCTTGGTTGTAGTGGCATTTTTCAGGTTCTTCGAATATTCCACATTGTAAACGTATGTATGATAAGCATGTGTAGCAGCATTTTGGTCTGCCGGTGCAGCAGGTCTGTCAACATACTTCTTATCAGGATATAGATAGTTCAGACCAGGAGTCTTAGAATTCATACCTATGCCGGCACGTATGTCAAGCCACTTTGTTGCAGAGAATGAAAGATTAAGACGTGGAGAAAGAGCTGTCGTAGCAACATTAGAGAATGGCTGCATAGCTGTAAAGCGCAAACCGAAGGTGGTACGCAGACGATTTACCTTATTCATCGTCCACACCAACTGGTCCTCTGCGTATGCAGCAATCTGATGCAGTCCCGGCACCTCGCTATATGCCCTTGGACGGCCATCGCTGTTTGGCACCAATGGATAGCGGTCATCCTCATTGTAATAGCCACGTCCGGTATTCCAGTCGTAGTGATACTCCGCACCCATCTTGAAAGTCTGTCGTGTCTTGCCGGCCTTTACGTAAAAACTGTTACCTATCTTTGCAAACAGATTACCGGGGTGACTCTCCGTATAAGCTGTTGTACGATAAGCTATCTTCTCGTAGGGCACTATGTAATATCCTGTTTCACGGGCTGTCAGTATAGGATTTATAGAACCACCGGAGATTTTTGCCAGTCCTGTTTCCCGCTTGTCATTGCGAGTAAAGTTCAGTCCTATCGTATAATTTACAGTACGTGCGAAGAATTTCTCAACTTGTATGCGACCGTTATGTGTAATAGAAATCGTCTGGTTCTTGTTCTTTTTGTCCGAGCCCTCTACCGTAGCATCCGGGTCATCGCCAGTCCAGTCCTTCGCCAACATATAACGTATCTTGGTGTTCATATTCCATTTACGGGTGATGTCATAACTCCATCCGAATGAAGCAGTATAACGATGGTATGAATTTGTCTTCCATCGTGGGTCACCCCATGCCTGTGCATAGTCCAGACTACCGTTTATGATACCGTATTTTCCGATGTTAGCACCCTTGCCGACAGAATAGTTCATGAGGGCTGGATTCACCTTTGCCTTCACTTGCCACGGAGTGACACCCACCTTTGAGTGTACTATCACCATACCGCCGCTGAGGTCTCCATATTCTGCTGATGGAATACCGCGTACCACCTCTACATCATTGATATCATCTGCAGAGATGTTTCTCAGGTCAGTACCAGTAAACTCGGTCATAGGGCCCTGTGACAGCGAGCCATTATTCGAAATAGGCACTCCGTCAACCATCACGCTGGAACCAAAAGCTGCCGTAGGGTCGTTGACCAGTTGTCGTATTTGCAGGTTAGTCTGCGACATAAGGTTATTATGTCCCATCAGCTGTCCTGGCACCAGCTGCATGATATCCGCCAGTGATGATGCCTGAAGGTGGTCGATAGCCTGTCTGCCTATGATGCTGGCAGTGGAAGTGCCGGCTGCATTCTGCTTTGCCGTTACGCTAACCTCCTTCAGTGCCAAAGAAGCCTCCGACATGCGTATATTCAGGTCGAGGTTCTTGTTTGTAATGCCAATGTTCGTGGTATATGTCTCATATCCCACATACGTCACCGACAGAGTATATGTTCCCTGAGGTATATTCTTGATGACTGCTCTACCCTTCACATCCGTCACGGCATACTGGCCCAAAGGATTTAACTGCACAGTACCCATTATGATAGGTTCCTTTGTCTGTGCATCGGTAACGCTAACACTTATATCATAAGCAGGTGCATTCTTCTGGGCCATAGCAGAGCAACAGAAAAGCGCAAGCATCAATATAAGCAGATAACCTGTCTTCATATTTAACTTCCTCTTTTACTTCCTGCCAGTTACGCTGGCATTACTTCCTTTTTCACTCCCTTTTAACATCTACTCCTTCTGCCTTTATTTCAGCAAGAAGTTTTTCCAGATTCGTCTCAGTATTGACATAGGTAATGGCGAGGGAGCCCTTCTTGGCATTTACGTTAACGTCATCCACGCCATCCAGCACCAATACTTTCTCGATAGTCTCGTCCGTGGCAGCCTCTGCCGGTATCTTGAAATATGCAAAACTGATTTCCTTGCTGGTATAGTAGCTTACAGGTGTAAAGCCCATATCCAACAACTTTTGTCGTATAGTAGCCTTTGTTGTCTTGTTGGCATCATAGCGTACGAAGATATATCCCTTTGCAAGATTAGGACCTACGCTATCCATACCCACCATCTCGTAGAGATTCTTCTTTATGAGTTCAGCATCAGCCTCTGTCTTCATCTCATCCGCCTTCAATCCCATGCCGCGTCTGATTTTCTCCTTTGGGTCATAGGTGCTTGGCTTATAACGTCCTGTTGCTGTAAGGGTAGCGCAGATGCTGTCAGTATTCGTCTTTGCAGGGTCAAACGCCACTGCTACAGTACGTTTTTCCAAATCGAACTGTAGTCCCTCCACTCCTGGCTTTCCATTCAGTGCAAGGGTTACCTTATGTGCGCAATCCTCACAACGCATTGCCTTGATGCGAACAACGAGGGTGTCTATACTGGCTGCAATAGCAACATTTGCTATAACAAATAGCAACAAAAGTACAATTAGTTTCTTTTTCATATAGATATTTTTATTATTTTTGCTGCATATATACACATTTAGTTTTATTAATCAAAATTTTACAATCGATAATGTATCAAATAATGCCATAATTTATTCATTATCTCTTTTATTTCTCAATTATTTTTGCATTTACCATTTTTTTTCGTATTTTTGCTCCCAATTTATTAAATTTTCAATTTAAGGAAGTAGAAGAGGAAGTAATAAAAGGAAGTAATGCCAGCATGGCTGGCAGGAAGTAAAAGGGGAAAAACATTCCTAAGCAAAGCTTATAACTCCCTGCGCAAAGCGCTTAACTTCCTGCACGAAGTGCATAACTTCCATTTTAACTCCCTGCGCAAAGCGCATAACTCCCTGCACGTAGTGCATAACTCCCTGCGCAAAGCGCTTAACTTCCAATTTAACTCCCTAGTTAACTTTGGAAATTTCAGTAATTAAATTTAATATAAGATTTATTATGTTTGGATTAGGAGGAACAGAGATTCTCGTTATCGCATTGGTGGTACTGCTGTTGTTTGGTGGTAAGAAAATCCCAGAGTTAATGAAAGGTCTCGGCAGTGGTGTCAAGAGTTTCAAGGACGGCATGAAGGGCGTCACCGACGTTGAGGACGAGAAGAAAGAAGAAAGTAACGGTTAAAGGTTAAAGGTTAACGGTTAAAGGTTAAAGGTTAAAGGTTAAAGGTTAACGGTTAAAGACTTGAAACCTGAATGAGCCCAAAGCGACCAGTAGAACTTTGTGATTGTCTTACACCTAAAGGTATAAGCGTGCAAAGCCCGATTACGACGAAGTCAAACTTGAACCCTTAAACTTCTTAAACCGTCTTTAAACTTTAAACGTTAAACGTTAAACGTTACAAGAGCCATGGGCGACACTGAACTGTCATTCTGGGAGCACCTCGATGTATTGCGTGGAGCAATACTGCGAATAGCGGTGGTCGTGGTGATTATGGCAATCATCATGTTCTGCTTGCGTGACACATTGTTCGCAATAGTGCTGGCGCCATGCAGTAGTGACTTTGTCACGTTTCGCCTGATGGGTACGGAGGCTTTCCATCTCCAACTGATAAACACCCTGCTGACAGAGCAGTTCTATGTGCATATCAAGGTTTCCCTGTATGCGGCCCTGCTACTCTCCTCCCCTTACATACTGTTTGAGGTCTTTCGCTTTGTCGTACCGGCACTATACGAGAGGGAACGCCATTATGCCACACGCGTTGTGGGAGCAGCATACGTGATGTTCTGCTTAGGCACCCTGCTCAATTACTTTCTTGTCTTTCCCTTTACGCTCCATTTCCTGGGTACCTACCAGGTGAGCACAGATATAAACAACCTCCTGACATTGCAGTCGTACATAGATACGTTCATCTGTATGTCACTTATGATAGGCACTGTCTTTGAGCTTCCCATAGTATGCTGGTTGCTTGGCGTCTTGGGAATAATTCACCGCTCTACCATGCGGCAGTATCGCCGCCACGCCATAGTAGCAATACTCCTCGTGGCCGCCATCATAACCCCCACCACAGATGCCATGACACTCTTCGTAGTGTCACTCCCCATCTGGCTGCTGTATGAAATCAGCGTTTTGATAGTAAAAGAAGGAAGTAATGCCAGCACAGCTGGCAGGAAGTAATAAAAGGAAGTTAAAAAGGAAGTAAAAGGGGAAATCATTCCTAAGCGAAGCTTATAACTCCCTGCGCAAAGCGCTTAACTTCCAATTTAACTCCTAATATTAACTCCCTGCGCAAAGCGCTTAACTTCCAATTTAACTCCTAATATTAACTCCCTGCGCAAAGCGCTTAACTCCCAATTTAATTCTCAATTAAATACATGCTTCGAAAAATTCGTATCACTCTGGCCCTGTTGCTGTTTGTAGCAATAACGTTGCTGGTGCTTGACTTCACCAGTTCTTTCAACATGCTCTTTTCTTGGATAGCCAAGATGCAACTGGTGCCGGCTATCTTAGCAGCCAACTTTATCGTTGTGGCAGTACTCGCTATTGTCACGCTGCTGATGGGGCGTATCTATTGCTCCGTAGTATGTCCTATGGGCACATACATGGACTGTGTCGCATGGCTCTCGCGAAAACTCTTCCAAAAAGGTCGTGCGAAGTACCATCATATAGAGCATCCCCTCGTCCATAATGTCATTCGAGGCTCGTTCCTTGCACTGTTCATCATTCTGATGGTGTGCGGTATGGTAGGCGTGGCATCGCTCATAGCCCCCTACTCCAGCTATGTCCGCATGACATTGACGATATTGAAGCCCCTATACCTGATAGGAAATAATGCGTTGGCATACATAGCGGAACAGATGGACAGCTATGCTTTCTATGATGTTGAGGTATGGTTTCAACCCACCCTTGTCCTTATCACGACCCTCATCACATGGCTTATCATAACCATCATGGCAGCGCGCTGGGGACGTCTGTATTGCAACAGCATCTGTCCTGTCGGTTCTGTGTTGGGTTTATTGGCACGCTTTTCATGGTTCAAGCCCGTCATTGCCAATGACAAATGTGTCCATTGCGGTCTCTGCGAACGCGGTTGTAAGGCACAGGCAATAAAGATAACACGCGACGAAACCGCTATCGACTATACCCGCTGTGTCGATTGCTTCGACTGCCTCGAAGCCTGCAAACACGGAGCGGTGGAGTTTAAAGGTTCAGGGTTCAAGGTTCAAGGTTCAAGGGTTCAAGGTTCAACTAATGAGTCCAATAAGACCAATAAGACCAATAGGACCAATGAGGTCCCCAGCCGTCGTACCTTCCTCCTTACGGCATTGTCTGCGGGAGCGGGTGCTGCCTTGGCACAGACGGGAAAGAAGATGGATGGTGGTTTGGCCGTTGTCAAAGATAAGGTAATCCCAGAGCGTCAGACCCCTATACTGCCACCTGGGGCACAGAGTGCAGAATACTTTGCAAAGCACTGTACTGCATGCCAGTTGTGCGTCTCGGAGTGTCCTAATGACGTTCTCCGTGCCTCTACCGACCTGCTCCATTTCATGCAGCCAGTGATGGGTTATGAGTACGGCTACTGTCGTGAAGAATGTCATAAGTGCAGCGATGTGTGTCCTACGGGAGCCATAAAGCTTGCTGATGCCGCAATGAAGACATCCACGAAGGTGGGCCAGGCACATTGGATTAAGAAAAACTGCATCCCCGTTACCGATGGTGTTGACTGTGGCAACTGCGCACGTCACTGTCCTACGGGAGCGATAGAGATGATACCTCTGGATGAGAATGATGAAGAAGGGGCTTATATCCCTATGATCAACGAAGCCCGTTGCATCGGATGCGGAGCGTGCGAAAACCTCTGCCCAGCACGTCCGCTCTCCGCCATCATCGTAGAAGGAATAGAACAACAACAGACTATTTAGGTAATTGGAAAAAAACCGGAAAAACCCTTTGTAGGGATTGCTGCTCTTGTCAGAACCATTGTGCTGTTATACCAAGTCTGCTTGTGTGCAAGCACCCAGCCAGCCTTTTTCTAACATCACATTCCCTTTCAGGAATATCAATCCCTCCAAAGCAAAAACATCGCTTCGCTAAAAAACATTTTTCAACCATAACGTTAACGATAACCTTAACCGTAAGCAACTAAGCTGTAAGCCAAATTCTGTTTTTTAGGTTCGAAGAACCGGGGTTTTTGCCGACGAGGATGGTCAATACTCAGAAAGAGGATTAAGGTATAGGTAAAGGCTTTTTACTAAAAGCTCGCTTTTGAGGAAAAAGAATTTACTTATAACTTAAAAGAACAAAGTCCTAAACATACTCGGAGGGGTTTTTAAGGTTTTTGTTAAAAGAAAAGGTTTTTGTTAAAGAAAGAAAAGAAAACAAAAGACAATATGAAAAAGATATCACGACGTAAGTTCCTCGGAATGCTTGGTGTCGGTACTACCGCTACTGCCACCATGCTGACAGGATGTAAAAACAAGATGGAAGACGCCCTCAGGGATGAGTATATCGACCAGGTAGAACCACCTGTCGGTAAGATGACCATGCGTACCAATCCCTCCACAGGCGACAAGGTGTCACTGTTAGGCTACGGCATGATGCGTCTTCCCGTCAAGGAAGCGACAGAAGATGGTGCAGAAGAGGTCATCGACCAGGCACAGGTGAACCGCCTTGTAGATTATGCCATAGAACATGGCGTAAACTACTTCGACACCTCCCCAGCATATTGCAATGGAAACTCCGAGGAGAGCACCGGCATCGCCCTGTCACGTCATAAGAGAAGCGAATACTTCATCGCTACGAAACTCTCCAACTTCAATGAAGAGACATGGTCTGCGGCCGCCTCAAAGGAGATGTACCACAACTCCATGAAGGCCCTACGCGTCGATTATATCGACTATTACCTGCTCCATGGCATCGGTATGGGAGGTATGGACAACCTGAACGGACGTTATATCGATAATGGCATCCTCGACTTCCTTGTGGAGGAGCGTGCGGCAGGTCGCATACGCAACCTCGGTTTCTCGTATCACGGTGACGTCGAGGTGTTCGACTACCTCCTCTCCCAGCACGATAAGTATAAGTGGGACTTCGTGCAGATAGAGCTCAACTACCTCGACTGGAAGCATGCCAAGGAGATAAATCCCCGCAACACCAATGCCGACTACCTCTATGCGGAGCTGCAGAAGCGTCATATCCCCAGTGTCATCATGGAGCCATTGTTGGGTGGTCGTCTTGTGAACATCCCACAGTATATGGTTAAGCAGCTCAAGCAGCGCGACCCCGAGGCAAGTACTGCCTCATGGGCCTTCCGCTATGCCGGTTCTCCGGAGGGTGTCCTGACGGTGCTCTCTGGCATGACATATATGGAGCACCTCAAAGACAACCTCCTCACCTACTGTCCTCTGAAGCCTACTACGAAGGAAGAGAATGCTCTTCTTGAAGGCATTGCGGAGCAGATAGTGAAGATGGAGACCATTCCGTGTAATGACTGTAAGTATTGCATGCCCTGTCCGTATGGTGTTGACATCCCAGGTATCTTCGTACATTATAACAAATGTAAGAACGAAGGTACCCTTCCTGTTGATGCCGGTTCAGAGGAATACAGGCGTCAGCGCAGGGAATATCTCATCAGTCTTGACAGAGCTGTTGAAGAGAAGCGTCAGCCACAGCATTGTATCGGTTGTGGACAGTGTGAGCCACATTGTCCGCAGCGCATTCATATTCCACAGGAACTCCAGCGCATTGATGAGTTCATCAACAACCTGAAGAAAGAGTCGGTGGAGTTATAATGGTTAAAGGTTAAAGATTGATTTTTAACAAAAACCAAGAAAACCCTTTTTGTAGGATTGATACTCTTGTGAGTATTGTTGCTATTATGTATAGCCCTTCTTGTAAGTACACTTACAGATAGGTCTATCCAACTACCAACACCCTTACAGGGCTACAATCCTACAAAAAGAAAAAC
>CAMJIL010000033.1 GCA_946405805.1 uncultured Prevotellaceae bacterium
TAGTAAACTGTAGAACCATCTGCGACGATTGTAGATGTCTTCACAAGCGAAGTGGCCGGATCCACCCAACCTTCAGGCTGCGCGAAGGACATCACACTTGACAGAAGTCCTACAACTAAAAGAAATAGATTTTTCTTCATAGTCTTTTGCTTTTAAATGTTAGTAAATAAAGTTAGTTATAAAAATTGGATTGTTGATTTCTATCAATCAGCGCACAAATATACCTATTTCCTAGTATTCACGCAAGAAAAATTTGTAAAAATTACTCTCACCATCTTAAATTTTAACATTTCACCCCCGAAATTGCAATTTTAACATAGCAAAGAGTTACCTGAAATACCAAATATTTTCTCTGTAATTACATAACTCCCCTTTTTTCGGCACTCACACGAGCTTTCTTACATGAAGGATTTTTTATTTATCCCCTCCGATAGTTTTTGCTTACACCCCGAGAGATTTTTATTTACCTCTCGGGAGATTTTATGTTCAAGGGCCTTGAACTTATGTTTAAGGGCCTTGAACTACTGTACACAGCCCTTGGACAGGTGTTTCAGGCCCTTGAACATAAAAATCCCTTAAGGGAAAATAATTTCTCTCTTCGATGAAAATGATTTTTTCCTTAAACAGAAAAAATGTCGGAACGTTAAAATTTTTCAAAAAAAGATGGTTTTTCACGCATATGCTTGCGTATTCTTGAAAAAAAGACTACTTTTGCGGCAAACTAACTATAAACAGAAAAAAACTAGGAATGAAGAAAATCTTAATCGCTATGATGTGTCTGTGCTCAGTTGGGGCATCAGCACAAACAGCTCTGAAGAAGGCAGACCTGGAGGCATTGAATGCTGCCAAGAGTCAGCAGGAGGTCAGCATTCACGACCCTTCGATAGTGTACAATGAGAGTGATAAGTATTACTACATCGTTGGTTCGCACATGGGCCTTGCCAAGAGTAAGGACCTTGTTGACTGGCAAAGCCTCCCCAACGGAAAAGGAAACTGGTGGGATCAGGATGGCAGCTATCTTTTCAACAAGACCTACTGGGAAGCATTCAAGTCGAACCCAACTCATGAGGTAAAGCTTGCAAATGGCAGCACAGCCACTTTGGGAAGTTTTGACGCAGCAGCCTACTGCTCTATCTATGCTGCAGACGAGAAAGCATGGGTGAAGGGAGACATGTGGGCACCAGATGTCATCTACAACAAGGCATTGGGAAAATGGTGCTTCTACCTTTCGCTGAACGGTGACAACTGGGCTTCTGTCATCATACTCATGACTGGCGACAGTCCTGTAGGACCTTTTACCTATGAGGCTCCTATCGTTTTTGGCGGCTTCAACAACTACTCCTACAGCGGAAAGAAGGTAAACTACAAGGATACCGACCTGGAACTGGTATTGGGAACACTAAGTTCTTTGCCAGCAAGATATAATGTAGGCAAGAGCTGGGGCACATACTATCCTAACTGTATCGACCCAAATGTCTTCTATGACGAAGATGGTGAGCTGTGGCTTATCTATGGCTCTTGGTCAGGAGGTATATATTCCTTGAAACTGGACAAGAACACAGGCCTCAGGGATTATACTGTTTCATATGGCGGAACAGGAACAAGCCCAAATACTGGCGATGATGCATACTTCGGCAAGAAGATTGCAGGCGGATACTATGTTTCAGGCGAGGGTCCATATATCAGACACATTGGAGACTATTACTACCTCTTCATGAGTTATGGTGGATTTGCTCCTGATGGTGGTTATGAGATGCGAGTATTCCGCTCTACCAGCCCAACAGGACCTTTCAAGGATGGTAGTGGCAACCTTGCTACCTACACATCATACGCAATGAACTATGGTTCAAAAGCTACTGACAACAGAGGTTTGAAACTCATTGGTGCCTACAACGAATGGGGCAACATGAGAGTTGGCGAGACAGCTCAGGGTCACAACTCTGCAATAGTAGGTGATGACGGAGAGGCTTATGTAGTATTCCACACAAAGTTCCGCGATGGAACAGCAGGCCACCAAGTGCGTGTTCATCGCCTGTATGTCAACGAAAAAGGTTGGCTCGTAACAAGCCCGTTCCGCTATACAGGAGCAGAGAACTCTGTTGCAGGCATCAGCACAACAACACAGAATGATATTGAGACAACACAGCCTTTCAATACTGAACAGCTGGCAGGAGATTATCACCTCATGATACATCCTTACAGAGTGAACAGCACAAAGATGGATGAGACTCTGCAAATACCTGTAACACTTACTGCTGACGGAAAGATAACAGGCGAGAAGACTGGTACCTGGGCTTATACACAAGACGGAACATCATATATCAGGCTCATCATCGGAGGTGTTACATACTATGGCGTAGTTTGTCAGCAGGGAATCAATGGCGGATGCAAGAATGCTGTTTCCATCACAACAGTATCAAATGGTGGTGTGCCAGCATGGTTGTATAAAGAAGAGGCTCAAAGCGCTATAGCATCTAACTATACTGCTGTTTCTTCTTATGTAGGAACAAAAGTCGGAGGAACAATGGATGTTACAACAAGTGCTCCAGAAATGAAGGAGAACGCAACTCTTACCTTCACCTCAAAGAATACTGATGTAGTTACCAATGATGGCAAGATTATTCCACAGGCAACAGACACAAAGGTAGCTATAACTCCTTACACCATCTCTTGTGGAGACTACTACTATAAATACTCTACCTTCTCGGCTCAATACCTGAATGTAAAGGCTGGAGATGCAGAAAGTGGAGCTGTTGCACATTATGCTCTCAATGCTCTTGACAATACTAATGAGTATAACCCAGCAGAACAGATGACAGCACTCAATAGTGGTGTTGTAGCAAAGCCAAGTGTTTACAATGATACTGAAAGAGGTAATGTGATAAAGCAGAACTCTGGTTCATCAACATCAGCTGTCAGCTATGTCAAAATGCCTAACCCACTCTACAACTCTTCTGCTGACGGATTTACAGTAAACTTCTGGGTTAAGCCGATATCAAGAAGTGCTTGGGGAAATTTCTTCTCATTCTTCGAAGGCGACAAGCCTTCTGCTACAGGAGGAAGATTCTACCTTACCAACAATACATACATTGGCTATAATGGTGCAGCAGGATGGTTTGACATCAATAAGACAGATACAGTAACATATTACGATATTCCTGTAAACGAATGGTCTATGGTTACTATGACTGCTACATCAGCAGGAGTACAGTTCTATGTAAATGGTTATCCTCATTCTGCAAAGATATGGGCATCAGGCACAGGAGGAGCAGAGAAAGATTTTGACTATGCTGGAATGATAGCAAACATCGACTCTTACCCATATATGTATCTCGGTGCTGGCTCTTGGTGGGGCTCTGCAGCATGCTATCTCAGCGACCTGAGAGTTTACAACAAGGCTTTGGGAAGCAGCGATATCCAGGCTTTGGTAGCAAAGACAGAGAATCCAACAGGAATCAAGGAGTACAAAGCTCCTGAGGTACAAAGCAACCTGAAGTCAGGCAAGTTCCTTGAGAATGGAAAGATAATTATCTACAAGGAAGGCAAACGATTTAACATACAAGGTCAAAGGATAGATTAAGAATCCTTTGAATACCAAACAAATAAGGCGACTCAAAACGAGCCGCCTTATTTTATATCCTTTATTATTTTACTTTATCTCTTGTCCAGAAGGATTGTACTTCTTTCCTTCTTTATAGATGACTATCTTACCATCCTCAAGGAACTTACCCTCTTGAGTTTTCTCCTGAATATTACCACTTGCCTCCTTTATGCCAGTAACATTATTCAGTTCCTTCCACAAAGGCAACTCATCTTCGCTGATGATAATAAACATCTGCTTTGTAGCACTCTCAGCATAATCGAAAGTGGAAATCGGGAATGTACCATATTCCTTTCCTGCAGCAGGAGCAGCAACACTCATAGCCTTAAAGCTACCAGATGAAGGTGTCCAGGTAAACCAATATCCATGAGTCTTAATCTCGCCTTTTGAGGTAGAATAAGTAACATCTCGACGATCTGGCATCAGTTGGAAATTATAGTCATCAGGCTTTGATGCAGGAGAAATGCCTGTTGACATCGCAGAAGCTGTTGCACTACTTGACTGATTAGTAAGATAACGTTCATACTTCACATTCTTGAAGCGATAATATCCCTGTTTAGGAAGATATTCTATGTACCAGGCAGCAGAATCGCCTACCCATGTAGCATCTGTAGAAAGCACATCCTTCCATCCAAGAGAGTAGAAGATAGAATTCTTGTACATACACATCAAACTGGTTCCAAAACCGCCTTCTGCATCCTTACACATGATATAATACTTCTTATTCTCATCGAAGTTGAAAGTATATCCAGCAATACCATTATGTTGTGTAGTATTATAGCTTGAAGAGGTTGGGTCAAGACCATCTATGAACATTCCATAAAGCAAGGCAGAACCACCTGCATACTGAAGTTCTATATGCCTATCCTTATCTGCACCATTGATGAGCCAGTCATAAGTAGCATTTTGTCCCCAAGCATGGGTTCCATCACCTACCCAAACCTTGTTGCCATCAGCATAATCTACCTTTGTATATTCATTCTCAAGGAAGTGGTATATCTTGTTGGCTTCTCTTCCATACCAATACCAAGAGTGTACATTAGTATCCCAATAGCGTTCCTGAGTTCCCACTCCCACTCCATGTCCTGTTTCATGCAGAACAGTTCCTATTGCCTGATTGGCAGCATTCTGGGAAATACGCATCCAGCCTCCATAACTACAGTCAGCAGTTCCACCACCAGCACCTGCTCCTGGTACATAATGTCCACTAAGATGGAAGCCCATAACTCCTGTCCATTCGTTGAAATAGTCAATTGTCTGCTTTATAGCTGTACGACATCTGTCATTTGTTGCAGCATCAGGACCTGCTTCATCCCAAGACCAAGTACAATTACCAGCAGGATGGGTAACAACCTTAACCTCATCACCATAAGCCACCTGATATGTATTATTCATAATGTATGGGCGCATGTAATATACTGTAGCAGGAATAAGACCCTCTGCCACAAGGATGTAACCATTAAGGCTCCAAGTCTTTGTAGAACGGTTATCAGTAACAACAGGATTGTGACCTGTACTCCAGCAGACGCCTCTTTCAAGAATATTGCTGCCAGCAAATGTAGCTCTCAGCATAGCTTTAGTAGCACCACCAACGAAATCAGGATTTGTATATGTTACTGCAGGAGCCACACCTGTTCCTTCTGTAGCATTCGCAATATTGAATGCCAGTTCTGCATTATCCAGTTTCACGATTTCTGCTGAAAGCTCTGCAGAAGAAGCCTGATCATTTTGGCTTAAAAGGATAGCCTCATCAATAACAGCTTTAAACTCTGCTGCTCCATTCTTGCTTTCATCATAAGTCTGTTGAGACTTCGCTATCTTATCAGACAGAGCCTGATATTCCGCTATGCTGACTTCTGCAACATCAATAGCATTTTGCAGCAGAATGGTAACATTTGCATCATAAGGTTTTGTCTTTGAGGTTATTTCCTTTGCAGAACTGATAGCATTATTCAGGCCATTCTTGGCAGAAGCACTCATCATGCTTGACAGCAGACCTTCTGCATTTGTCACAATACGAGAAAGTTCCTCTATAAGAGCACTATCATCAACATATCCTATCTGATAGATACGGAAGTTGTCAAGAGCTAACCAGTTTCCTGTTGCGCCTTCTGCTTTAACACCAATATTTGCTGTACCAGTAATAACAGTAAAGTCAACACTATAGTCATCTGGAGTATATATTGGAGTCTGCTGATCTCCAGCAAAGACATACATACCAGTATTTTTTGTTGACAGAGATGCCTGACTCAAGTTCTGAGCTCCAACAGTAAGACGATATATACCATTAGGAAGGCTTATCTGTTGGAAAACAGAAGCATCACCAGCTGCACCTGGCTTCTCAACCCATTTTTCCACATAAATCTTCCCTTTTTTCTTTGAGAATTCTGAATTGCTCTGAGTCTTTAAATCGCTAACTATCCAGCCATTGGTATTATCCTCGAAGCTGGGGTTTGTAATATAAAATACCTCATAGGGATTCTCTGGCGAAATGTTCTCCTCACGATATTTGGCTATCGCCTCAATAAGAATACCTTTCTGCTCAAAGACTTCATCAGGAGTAGCAGAGGCATTATCATATACCTGCTGAGCCACATCAATAGCAGTTTTCAGGGCAGAAGCATTATTACCACTACCATCACCATAGTATTGATTTGCAGAAGAAATTACATCTAACAATTGTGCTTTAAGTTCGCCAATTAAGTCAATATCTGTTGCTGTAAGTTTCAGGTAATCAATAACAAGGTTTGCGCTATTTCCAGAACCACCATCTCCTGCCTTATATCCTATACGAATATTACCTGTCGTCTTCGCATTGAGAGTAAATGATATCTTATCTACTGTCCAAGCGTTGCTTGAATAACTGGAAACAGAAGAGCTAACAGTTGCTCCTGAATTAGGTATCCAAGCAAGCATTGACTTACCAGCAGATGCTGTAAAGCCGTTATATGTTGGGACTGTAAGGGTATAACTTCCAGCAGGCAACGTTACTGTTTGGGTATAATAAAAATCCTGTGTCCAACCAGTAGAGAGAGCTAAACCTCCACCTGCTTCACCATCATAGCCAACAGAAGGAACTTTTCCATTATTAAAAGTACCAGCAAAACCAAATTCATAGATACCAGTAATAGTG
The DNA here is from genome assembly GCA_946405805.1 of uncultured Prevotellaceae bacterium. Classification (GTDB taxonomy): domain Bacteria; phylum Bacteroidota; class Bacteroidia; order Bacteroidales; family Bacteroidaceae; genus Prevotella. The sequence continues at coordinate 6,735 of CAMJIL010000033.1, forward strand.
TAATCAATGGTAAAACCTTGAGTCCAACCAGGGATTTCAAGAATTTCCTGTGCCACAGACTTTGTTTGACCAGCAGTATAGTCATATCCGCTGTCGAAGGCATAGTTCGTCAAAAAGAACTTTGTTACATCAGTCTGCGCAACTGTCCACGTCAACATTGATGCTAACGCAAACATGGTTAGTAGCAATCGTTTCATAACTGTTCGTTTTCTTTAATAGATAATTAGGCCATTATATACCTTATTTTATATCGTCAACAAACTGAAATAGGCGATTCCATCGGATTCCTTCAAACCCTGTACGATCAGGGTCGCTGGACCACCAGATAAGGATTGGCTTACCTACGATATGGTCTTCAGGAACAAAGCCCCAATAACGAGAATCAGCAGAATTATGGCGATTATCGCCTTGCATCCAGTAGTAGTCCATCTTGAAAGTATATTCTTTCGCCTCATTGCCATTGATGAGAATCTTTCCACCCTCAGTTACCTGAAGATCATTTCCTTCATAAACACGGATAGGACGTTCATAGATAGGGAGGTTCTCCAATGTCAACTTAACAGATCTACCCTTCTGAGGTATCCAGACTGGTCCATAATTGTCACGAGTCCATCCATATCGTGCATTAAGAGGATATATGTCGCCAACGATTCTATCGTTATTGATACGTATTGATGCAACAATATCCTTTCGAGCCTTAAGTTTCTTGTATGCCATTTGTGTCAAAGGCATGCACCCCTGTTGATTAAGTTGCACCAAGTCTTCTTGAGAAATACCAAGTTCCTTTATAAGGTCCTCTGGTATCATCTCCTTCAACTTAATATAATATGTATATTGTACATTATCTGGCTCCTTATTAGGTTTTCCATCCAAATAAACAATACGATTCTTTATCTGAAGGGTTTGTCCTGGAAGTCCTACACATCGTTTTACATAGTTTTCACGACGATCTGCTGGACGAGCAATAAGTTTACCATATTCATTCGGATTATTCAGGATATATTGCCTTCCTGCAGCATACGCCATACGATAATACTGACGTAAAAGCATTGGTGACAGGGAATCCAGATTAGCCTCTACCCCACTCTCGTGAAGAATCTGCTGTCCATAGGCATAAACCATCTGGTAGTAATCATTGGGCTGCCAACGTGGTTCTGAAACAACTGTATCTCCTGCAGGATAATTGAATACAACAATATCATTAAGCTGTACCTTTCCCAAACCAGGAGCACGACGATAGTCCCATTGAGGCCATTCTATATAGCTCTTAATCTCACCTACAGGCAATGTGTGTTGTGTCAAAGGCATTGTCAATGGTGTCTGCGGAATACGAGGTCCATAACTTACCTTTGATACAAAAAGATAATCTCCTGTCAACAATGACTTCTCAAGAGAACTGGAAGGAATGACATAGTTCTGGAAGAAGAACAGGTTGATAAAATATACAGCTACAAGGGCAAAAACGATGGCATCCACCCATGACATGATCATTCTCATGGGGTTATCAAGGTCTTTCCACCAATCCCATCTGATTTTCTTGCTTATATATGCGTCATATATAAATGGTATGGCAACAAGTCCCAAAAGACTCTTCAGCCACCATAGAAACAGGAGATAAAGCACAAGGACTACTACGAATTTCGTCCATTGCAGCTTCATATTTACTTTTGTTTTTACTTTCATCTATCAGAATTTGAACATGTCATCAATAGTAAGCAGTCCTGTGTGTTCTGCAGTATATTCTGCAGCAAGAACAGCTCCAAGAGCAAAACCCTGACGGGAATGTGCATCATGTGTTATAGTAATAACATCAGCAGGTGAGTCATAGCTAATGCTGTGTATTCCTGGAACCTCTCCACGTCGTATATCATCAATACGAAGGACATCCTGCGATGTCTCATGTAGAGCCCATCTCTTCTTGCGATCAAGGCGCTCTACAATCTGTTCTGCAAGAGTTATAGCAGTTCCTGAAGGAGCATCCAACTTATGAACATGATGTGTCTCCACCATATTTACGTCATATTGAGGGAAACCATTCATTATCTTCGCCAAATACTTGTTTACAGCAGAGAAGATAGCGACTCCAACGCTGAAATTACTTGCCCAGAACAATGTCTTTCCTCCTTCAGAACATGCCTTTCGAACATCATCACCATGATCCTTAAGCCACGCCGTCGTTCCACTTACTACCTTTACACCTGCAGCCCATGCCTTGAGGTAATTGCCATAAGCAACAGCAGGATTTGTAAATTCTATTGCAACATCAGCAGAAGCGAAAGCCGGGCTTTCAAAATCCTGCTGATTGTCAATGTCTATGATACTAACTATCTCATGGCCTCGAGATAGAGATATCTGCTCTATCATCTTGCCCATCTTACCATATCCTATTAATGCTATTTTCATATTTGACTTAAATTATATTGCTTCTTTTTCAGAATATGCAGCCGCCTCAGCTGCTGCTATTATTTCTTCACGACTTAATTCTCGCGCTGACAAATCATCAAGAGACAATTCGTCAATTGCCTGTTCCGTGGCAGTTACCTTCAAAGAGGATTCCATCTCTACTGCTACTTCTTTCTCTTTCTCCGTTCCTGTTTCTCCTTCTTGTTGTTCAGACTGCACGATGATAATCTTATCAGCAAAAGTCTTGTCTGCCCTCAACTTATTAATAGTCTTTTCACTTGCCATTTGCTGAGCTTCCTTCTTGGAATATCCCTCACCATTGGGACAGACAACACCATTGAGCACTACTGCGTAAACAAATATAGGTGATCCATTCTCGTCCTGTGACTGAGAAACCATTCTATACTCTAACTGCACCTTATTCTTCTGAGACCATTCAAGCAATTTAGACTTGAAATTCATCTCCTTATAAGCAATCTTGTCGGCATTAAGATATTCTCCCATAACACGTTTATTCCAAAATGTCATGCAAGCATCATAACCACGATCAAGATAAAGAGCCCCAACAAGAGCCTCAAAGGCATTTCCACCAATATAACTGTTATGTTGTACGGAACGTCCACTTGCCATTATGAGTCTTGTAATTCCCATCTGCTGTGCCAAGCGTCCAAGGGTTTCGCGTTGTACCAGTTTTGAGCGTGTATTTGTAAGAAAGCCCTCTGGCTTTCCTGTATAACGTCTATATACAAGGTCTCCGACTACTGCATCAAGTATTGCATCGCCCAGGAATTCCAATCGTTCGTTACTAATACGCTTTCCAAGACGCTTTGTCTTAGGATTGAAATCACGATGGCCCAGACTCTTGTGCATCAAGGCTACCTTATAATATTGTATCTTTCTTGGCCAAACACCAAGTATCTTATATAAAGCAGCATAAAGTTCCTTTTCCTTGCGAGGCAAAAAAAGGAACTTTATGCTATTAATTATCTTAGCCAGCATACTTCTTGAATATCACACAGGCATTATGTCCTCCGAAACCAAAGGTATTACTGAGGGCAGCACGTACAGTACGCTTCTGTGCCTTGTTGAATGTGAAGTTCATCTTATAGTCTATCTCAGGATCCTCATCACCATCTTCATGGTTAATTGTAGGAGGCACAATATCCTCTTGAACTGCCTTAACGCATGCCATTGCTTCAATAGCGCCAGCAGCACCAAGCAAGTGTCCAGTCATAGATTTTGTAGATGAAATATTCAGTTTATATGCCCATTCACCAAAGAGATCCTTGATGGCTTTTGCTTCAGAAATATCACCTACTGGTGTAGATGTACCATGAACATTTATATAATCAATATCCTCTGGTTTCATCTCAGCATCCTTCAAAGCTTCAGACATTACCAACTTAGCACCCAGTCCCTCTGGATGAGATGCTGTGATATGGTATGCATCAGCACTCAACCCAGCACCAACCATCTCACAATATATCTTTGCGCCACGAGCCTTTGCATGCTCTAATTCTTCAAGGATAAGACAAGAAGCACCTTCGCCCATCACAAAACCATCACGGCTTGCAGAAAATGGACGGCTGGCCTTCTGTGGCTCATCATTTCTTGTAGAAACTGCATGCATAGAGCAGAAACCGCCAAGTCCTGGATCGGTAATCACAGCCTCAGCACCACCACTTACGATAACATTTGCCTTACCAAGACGAATGAGATTGAATGCATCAGCCAATGCATTTGAAGAAGAAGCACAAGCGCTGGTAGTAGCATAGTTTGGTCCATGGAAACCATATTTTATAGAAATCTGCCCAGGAGCGATGTCACCTATCATCTTAGGGATAAAGAAAGGTCCGAATTTTGGTGTGTCCCTATGCTCAGTATAATATTCCAACTCTTCCTGCATGGTACGCAGTCCACCAATACCTACACCGAAGATAACACCGATTCTGTCTTTGTTAACAGTATCAAGGTTCATAGCAGAATCTTCTATAGCCATTGCAGCAGAAGCCATCGCAAACTGGCAGAACTTGTCCATTTTACGCACTTCTTTTCGGTCAATCCATACGGAGGGGTCAAAATCTTTCACCTCACAAGCAAATGTCGTCTTATAACGTGAAGCATCAAACTGTTTGATAGTATCAGCACCACTAACACCTGCAAGCATGTTTTTCCATGTCTCTTCTGCTGTAAGACCAAGGGGAGTAACGGCACCAAGACCTGTTACAACAACTCTTTTTAATTCCATACTTTATCTTTTAAATAAAATAAGGTGATGGTTGGAGTACTCTCTCCTACCATCACCCGTGTATAATTTTGCTGAGCAAATAGGTTTTTACTTGCCAGCGTTCTCGATGTAAGCAATAGCGTCGCCTACAGTCTGGATCTTTTCAGCGTCAGAATCAGGGATTGTTACACCAAATTCTTTCTCAAGCTCCATGATGAGTTCTACAGTGTCAAGAGAGTCAGCGCCCAAGTCATTTGTGAAACTTGCTTCTGGCTTTACCTCAGCTGCGTCAACACCAAGTTTGTCAACGATAATGCTTACTACTTTAGATTCAATTTCAGACATAATTTTTAATTTTAAGTTTATAAATGGATTGTCTAATCTTATGATTCTCTTCTTTTTAAAAAAGAGACATTTTTTATTTATTCGGGTGCAAAGGTACTTTTTTTCTACGACATATACAAATATTTTTGAGAAAATTTCATCCCACTCTGCACAAACCCCTATATTCTGTGCACTAAATTAATTTTCATCAATTTTCTGCAATGCACACTTTACTATATCACTATCTTCGTTATATATGCGGAAGTACTCATTGATAGACCATAAGTCTCGGGCTATGAGTGCTTTAAGGTTTCGACGCAAAGTCTTTGTCGTCTGCTCTTTTTCAGCATCATCTTTAGGTTTAACACCTTGTTTCTCTCCTTCTGCGAATATATCTTTAATGAAAGACTGTGGCACTTCATAACTTTGTTCAAAGGCTGTAAAGCCCTCACTCTTTTCTCCATTTTCTGTAGTACCCTCCTTACCATATTTTTTAATGAGGGCCTTACGGTTTTTCTCAGCAAAACGCAAATTTGCATTTATAATGACAGATTTTGCAGCCAGTTCACGATGATACTTAGTATAAATCGTTGTATCCAATGGCACGAAATAATCTGGCATTACACCTCCACCACCATACACTACACGATGCTTCTTTAAGGTTTCAAATTTCAAAGAATCAGCGAAATGGATTGAATCAGCATTTGTTAATTCTCCATGCTTATAGCGCTTCTCCACATCCATATAATAGTCTTTTGTATTCCCTTTCACATAAGGCTTTTGAATACAACGTCCTGAAGGAGTATAGTAATGGGCTACTGTAAGACGAATCATACTTCCATCAGGAAGATCTACTGGCCTCTGTACCAATCCCTTACCAAAGGTTCGACGCCCTATAATAGTACCTCTGTCCTGATCTTGTATAGCTCCTGAAACGATTTCCGCAGCTGAAGCAGTAAATTCATTAACGAGAACTATGACTTTTCCTTGACGAAAGATTCCATTACCACGAGCCCTGTATTCCTGTCGCCTCGTAGTTCTTCCCTCTGTATATACAAGGAGGTCATGCTGCTCTAACAATTCGTTGAGCACCTGAACTGCTGCCTGAAGGTATCCACCACCATTATCTTGCAAATCAAGTATAAGGTTCTGCATACCAGCACTTTGCATCTTCTTTATTGCATCAGTAACCTCTGTTGGAGTAGTTGCTCCGAAAGAAGACAAACGGATATATCCAACCCCTGGTCGAATCATATAAGAAGCTTCTACAGTATTAAGAGGTATTTTGTCGCGAACAACAACAAAAGAAAGAATATCCTTAATGCCAGCACGCTTAACACCTATCTTCACCTTTGTTCCTTTGGGTCCGCGGAGGCGTCTCATAATCTCTTCCTTTGACATTTTCACTCCAGCAATAGCTGTATCATTTACAGAAACAAAGCGGTCGCCTGCAATAATTCCAGCCTTCTCTGAAGGACCATCATTGATAGTTTGTACAACAAGTAATGTGTCTTCTAGAACATTGAACTGTACACCAACACCTTCAAATCCTCCTTGCAAGGGTTCATTAAAAGACTTTACCTCCTTTGGTGTGAAATAAGAGGAATGAGGATCCAACTTCTCTAGCATACCACGAATAGCATCCTCCGTAAGTTTCTTATTGTCAACAGTATCTACATAAAGATTTGAGATTGCCATTTGCGCAATTGCCAATTTTCGCAATGGAGAATCTTCACCAAGAGTAGTCGTTTTTTGTGCCAAAGACGAGATAGCAATAGCACAACCAATTAATAACAAAAATTTTTTCATGCCGCAAAATTAGTAAATTTATTCTAAACATGCAATTTTTTTCCCCTTTTTCTTGCATTTTCCACAACTTAATTGTACCTTTGCAGCCTATAATAAGCCCTATGAGAATAAGATTACACAATGCACGCATTCTGACAATGTCCCCAAAAGATGACAATATCTTTATGGGAGAGATTGTTGTTGAGGATGGGAGAATTATTGCCATCGGCACTGATTCTATTACTGGTCAGTATGACAAAGAAATAGATTGCCATGCCAACCTTTTGATGCCAGGATTTAAGAATGCTCATGCCCATTCAGGTATGAGTGGTCTGCGATCTCTTGCTGATGATCTGCCTCTCAATGAATGGCTTACAAAAAGCATTTTTCCTGTAGAAGCACTTATGACGGCAGATGACATATATTGGATGTCACAATTATCTGTGTTAGAATATCTTACCAGCGGTATTACCGCATGTTTTGATATGTATATGGAACAGGATGCTGTTGCTAAAGCTATGGACGATATGGGATTCCGTTGTGTCCAAACCAGTGGAGCCAACGATTTCTCCAAGGACATTCGTGAGATGAGTCGATTATATGATAATATCAATCAGCCGGACTCTCTTCAATCTTACATTTTGGGATTTCATGCGGAATACACTACAAATATAGACAATCTAAAGGCAATAGCAGCACAGATAGACGAAAAGAAGAGTCCTTGCTATGTACATGCCTGTGAAACGCAGCAGGAAGTAGAAGGATGCCTGCAACGATATGGTATGACACCCGTAAAATTCTTGGATAGCCTGGGAATGTTCAAATATGGTGGCGGAATATATCATGGTGTCCACATGAGCGAAGAAGATTTCGATGTCATGAAAAAACGAGGATTGTTTGTTGTAACAAATCCTGGTTCAAACACCAAACTCGCCAGTGGCATAGCTCCTATAAAAAAATATATGGAACTTGGCATTCCTATTGCCATCGGCACTGACGGACCGGCTTCTAACAATTGCCTCGACTTCTTCAGGGAGATGTTCTTGGTTACTGGCTTAGCAAAACTACGCGAAAACGATGCCGCTGTCATCGATGCCAGAGAAGTCCTGAAAATGGCAACAGTAAATGGTGCAAAGGCTATGCACCTGAAGGATTGCGAAACCTTGTCAGTAGGACAAAAAGCCGACATCATAATGATAGACCTGCAACAACCCAATATGCAGCCAATAAACAATATTGAGAAAAACATTGTCTATTCTGGCTCAAAACAGAACGTGAAAATGACAATGATAGAAGGAAAGATACTGTATTGGGAGGGAAAATTCCTGAATACTGACGCCCAAAACATATATCAGCAGGTAGAAAGAGTTAAAACGCGACTATGTAAAGAAGTCAATGGATAAAGAACTATTTGCATATACACCATATAAGCACGGATTCACCACTGATGTTCAAACAGAGATAATCCCAGCTGGTTTGACAGAAGATATCGTAAGGCTTATTTCTGCCAAGAAGGGAGAACCTGATTGGATGCTGGAGTTCCGTCTTAAAGCTTTCCGCCATTGGCAAACGATGAAACAGCCAACATGGGGACATGTCCATATTCCACCTATTGACTATCAGGCTATATCATACTATGCTGATCCAATGTCAGGGAAGAACAAAGGGAAGAAGGAGATTGATCCTGAATTGGAAAAAACCTTCGATAAGTTGGGAATTCCTCTTGAAGAGCGTCTGGCACTTTCTGGAGTTGCCGTTGATGCTATTATGGACTCTGTTTCTGTAAAAACAACATATAAAGAGAAACTAAAAGACCTCGGCATCATATTTATGTCCATTGGTGAGGCTGTGAAAGAACACCCAGATCTCGTAAAAGAATACCTTGGTAGTGTAGTACCATATCGCGACAATTTCTTTGCTGCGCTTAACTCTGCTGTATTCTCTGATGGCTCTTTCGTCTATATTCCCAAAGGCGTGAGATGTCCAATGGAATTAAGTTCATATTTCCGCATAAATGCCGCTGGAACCGGTCAATTTGAGAGAACCCTTATCATAGCTGACGATGATTCCTATGTGTCATATCTGGAAGGATGCACAGCTCCTATGCGAGACGAAAACCAACTTCATGCTGCTATAGTAGAGATTATAGTTAAGGATAGAGCAGAGGTAAAATATTCAACAGTACAGAACTGGTATCCAGGAGATGAACATGGTAAGGGAGGAGTCCTAAACCTCGTTACAAAGCGTGGAGACTTACGTGGAGAAAGTTCTAAACTATCATGGACACAGGTAGAAACTGGTTCTGCTATAACATGGAAATATCCTTCATGCGTATTGCGTGGTGACAATTCTCAGGCAGAATTTTATTCTGTTGCTGTTACCAATAACTACCAAGAGGCTGATACTGGCACCAAGATGATACATATGGGAAAGAACACAAAATCTACCATTATATCTAAAGGTATCTCAGCAGGCCATTCTCAAAACAGCTATCGAGGCTTGGTAAGGGCGACACCAAAAGCTATTGGAGCCCGTAACTACTCTTCTTGCGATAGTCTCTTGTTAGGTTCACATTGCGGAGCACATACTTTTCCTTATCTAGATGTCCATAATAACAGTGCCATTATGGAGCACGAAGCAACAACTTCGAAAATTTCAGAAGAGCAACTTTTATATTGCAACCAGCGTGGTATAAGCACAGAAGATGCTGTCGGATTGATAGTCAATGGATATGCAAAGGAAGTATTACAACAACTCCCTATGGAATTTGCTGTAGAAGCACAGAAATTGCTAAGTGTATCACTCGAAGGATCTGTAGGATAAAAATATAAAACATATGTTAGAAATTAAAAATTTGCATGCTCGTGCTGGTGAGAAGGAGATTCTCAAAGGCATAAATCTTACCATCGCTGATGGTGAGATACATGCTCTCATGGGTACAAACGGTGCTGGTAAGTCAACACTTTCAAACGTTATCGTAGGTAATCCAGCATACGAAGTCACAGAAGGAGAGATCATCTTTAATGGTCAGAATTTATTGGAGATGACAGCAGACCAACGTGCAAATGCCGGTATTTTTATGTCTTTCCAAGCTCCTGTAGAGATACCAGGTGTTTCTATGACAAATTTTATGAAAGCTGCAGTCAATGCACGTCGACAGGCGATGGGCAAAGAACCATTGAAAGCCTCTGACTTCATAAAACTGATGAAAGAAAAGCGCCAATTGGTAGAGATAGACCAGAAACTACTGAAACGCTCTGTCAACGAAGGCTTTTCTGGAGGTGAGAAGAAGCGCAACGAGATATTCCAAATGGCTATGCTGGAACCAACTTTCTGCATTCTTGACGAAACAGATTCTGGTTTGGATGTGGATGCTCTGCGTATCGTAGCGACAGGATTCAATACCTTGCGCACACCAGAAACCAGTGCAATGATAATAACCCACTATCAACGCCTGCTGGATTATATTAAACCTGATGTCGTACATGTTCTCATAGACGGCAAGATAGTAATGACAGGGGACGCTGATTTAGCCGAAAAGATAGAAAATGAAGGATTTGATTTCATTGTCAAGAGTCTGTAAAGAAATCTTCTTTAAAACAAATGAATAACGATTTCAATCTATACGACATAGTATCACCTCTTCTCAAGGAGCAAAAATACACAGAACGATACCGCTATACCGATGTAATGGCGGCATTGGCTCCCAATTATGGAATATTACCAGCAGCATATACCATAAAAGGGGTAACTTACGTATATCCTGCAAACGAGGCGCCTACTGACATCAAACCTTATTTAGGCAAAATAGCGGACAATAATGACCCTATGACCTTCCTGAATACAAAATTCTGTGCTGCCCCACTCGTGATATACATTCCCAAGAACGAAGTCGTAAAGGCTCCAATTAGAATTGAAAACACTCTTTCAGGAGAACAGGATACTATGGTTGTCCGCCGCATTCTCGTCATAATGGAAGAGAATGCTGAGGCAACAATATTCTTCGTAGATCATACCAAGGGTGAGAAGAAATACCTTACATCACAGGTTATAGAAATATTCTGCAAGGCCAATTCACATCTTGATATGTATGATTTGGAAGAGACTACCGAACAATGCAGTCGTTTCTCCAATTTATATATTAGTGCGGAAAGAGATGTTGTGGTGAATCACAACAATATCACCCTTTCCAATGGTATTACCCGCAATGGTATTGATGTTTTTCTTAAAGGTGAGAATGCTGAAGCATACCTCAACGGAGCAGCAATAGCCGACCGCAATCAGCATATAGACAACAACACACTCGTCATACACGAAGTACCAAAATGTACCTCAAAGGAACTATATAAATATGTAGCCGATGATAATGCTGTAGCCGCTTTTGCGGGCCGGATACTGGTAAAAGAGGGAGCACAGCAGACATCGTCACACATGACGAACAACAATATGTGTTGCGCTGATACAGCAAGGGTTTATACACAACCTATGCTTGAGATTTACGCTGACGACGTAAAGTGTGCTCATGGTTCTACAGTCGGTGTAATGGATGAGGGAGCACTGTTCTATATGCAACAACGTGGCATAGACTTAGAAACAGCGAGGACTTTGCTCAAAAATGCCTTTATATCACAGGTTCTGGACGAAATGCATTGGGGTGCTTTTAGAGACCGACTACATATCCTTGTTGATAAACGATTAAGTAAAGAAGAGAAATGCGGAACATGTCAGATTTGCAAATAAGAGAAAATTTCCCCATTTTATCGAAGAAGATATACGATAAATATCCTCTTGTATATCTTGATAATGGTGCTACTACACAAAAACCATTGTGTGTACTAGACGCCATGAGAGAGGAGTATCTCAACGCAAATGCTAATGTACATCGTGGAGTACACTATCTTTCACAACAGGCCACAGACCTGCATGAGAGTGCCAGGGAAAAAGTGCGCCATTTCATCAACGCAAAAACCACTTCAGAAATAATCTTCACTCGTGGCACAACAGAGTCTATCAATCTCGTTGCCTCAAGTTTTGTAGAGGCTTACATGAAGGCAGGAGATGAGGTGCTGATAACTGCTATGGAACATCATAGCAACATTGTTCCTTGGCAACTGCAGGCAAAGAAAAACAATATTATTATAAAGGTAATACCCATGTCTAATGATGGGATATTGGATATTGAAGCCATCGAAAATCTCATTACAGAACGCACAAAACTCATCAGTGTCACCCATGTAAGTAATGTTCTCGGTACTATTAATCCCATAAAAGAAATTGTTGCTACCGCCCATAAAAACGGCATTCCATGCATGGTGGATGGAGCTCAAAGCGCTCCACACATGAAAATCGACGTGCAGGACTTAGATTGCGATTTCTTCGCATTCTCTGGTCACAAAATGTACGGTCCCACCGGTATTGGAGTACTTTATGGTAAAGAAAAGTACCTCGAAGAGATGCCTCCATATCAGGGAGGTGGCGAGATGATTGGCACTGTTTCTTTTGAAAAGACCACTTTTGCCGATTTACCTTTTAAGTTTGAGGCAGGTACTCCTGACTATGTTGCCACACATGGCTTGGCAACAGCAATAGATTTTATGGAGAATATCGGCATTGCTAATATAGAAGCCCACGAACGGGAACTGACATCATACGCATTAGCACAGATGCAGACAATTCCTGGGATGAGAATTTTCGGTCCGTTGGATGCAGAGCGACACGATGCCGTCATTTCCTTCCTTGTTGGAAATATCCACCACCTCGATATGGGAACCCTGCTAGACAGGTTAGGAATTGCTGTGCGTACAGGTCACCATTGTGCAGAACCACTGATGCATCGCTTAGGAATAAATGGTACAGTACGAGCTTCATTTGCCATTTATAATACCAAAGAAGAAATAGATATCCTTGTAAATGGCATAAAAAGAGTTAGCCAAATGTTCTAATGAAGAAGACCACTGCCCTTGAGATGAACCGCCTCAGCATTGAGGAATATCGCAATGCTGAGAAACTGCCCCTCATCGTTGTACTTGACGATGTGAGGTCGCTATATAATGTTGGCAGCGTCTTCCGTACTTCTGATGCCTTTAGAGTCGAAGCTATATATCTCTGTGGTATTACTGCCACACCTGACAGTTCCCTGAAAGCATCTCAAGAAATCCACAAAACAGCATTGGGAGCAGAAGATACTGTTACATGGAAATATTTCAAAGACGCAACAAATGCGGTGGAATCGCTAAAAAAAGAAGGTTTTAAGGTTCTTGCCATCGAACAATGTCATGGTTCCACAATGTTACATGACTATCGTTTCGGAAAAGAAAAGACAGCTATTGTTCTGGGGAATGAGGTAAAGGGTGTTTCTCAGGCTGTCATTGATATCTGTGACGGACACATCGAAATACCCCAGTACGGAACAAAACATTCTTTGAATGTCTCAGTAACCGCAGGTATCATTATCCACCACATCTTCTCAGCTTTAGGCCTCCAAGGATAACAAATAAAAGTATGCCATAAATCATTCCGGCAATAGCATCTATAGCATAATGAGCCTGAATGTAAACTGTTGATAGACACAACAATACAAAGGGAACGGCAAGTATCATAAGCCATTTCCACATCTTCATTCTTGTTACAATCAGCATTACCAGCGTTGCTATCGCTACATGACTGGAAGGAAACGCTGCAGTTGGACGTTCTCCTGTCTGATGTGCCAGTTGGTTAAGCCCATAGAAGAAGCCGTCTTTCCATCCAGGTGCCTTGAGGCAGGCCTGAGTTTCTGAGAAAAATTTTCCTATATCCTGAAAATTTCCTGCTACTACACTTTCCTCACCGATAGCATAGAAATAATACTGCGGACCTGTGACAGGCATGAAGATATATATCACATAACACAAGAAAAATCCTGTTATAATCATAAATGTGACATGCCTCAACTGCTTATAATCCCTGAAAAAGACGATAAAAATGGTAAATACAAAGAAAAGATAATACGACACATACCCTGCATACATCATCTCTGAGAAGATTGATGATGGAAAAGCCTTAGAGAATACATAGGCAGGCTGGAAGCCAAACAAGCTCTGCTCATACTGCGCAAAGACATTATCAAAACTACCAAACTGCTTATTCAATTCATATGTATCAGGATACCAGTGACCCAACATAAGCAACAGATACCCCACCCTACACAGCATAATTATCTTTGAAGGCCATAATCTATATACAACCCATAATGCTATTGTTCCAGACACCATTGTCACTCTTTCCCACAACAATCCTGATGGATTTTGGAAATTTGTCCAAGTGAACAATATCAGCAACATTGTTAAAGCTGCATAGACAAATTGCGCTATCTCTGCCAGTAAGAATCCTTTATCCTCTTTACCTTTGTTTTTCGACATTTCTAATAATTTTGGATACAAAAGTACACATTTTCCATAAAATACACAAATAAAAAGAACAATTTTCTTTTTTATTTCACTCGTTTTTTATAACTTTGCAGCGAAATGCAAGAAGATTTTAACATACACTCTGAGCGACAGGACAGTTCTGAAAAAGAATTTGAGAAAGCCCTTCGTCCGCTTTGTTTCGACGATTTTGCCGGCCAACAGAAGGTTGTAGATAACCTCCGCATATTTGTGGAGGCAGCAAAATATCGTGGTGAGCCGCTCGATCACACCCTATTACATGGTCCACCAGGATTGGGTAAGACAACATTGTCAAATATCATAGCCAACGAACTAGGAGTAGGGTTTAAGATAACTTCAGGACCAGTATTGGATAAACCTGGAGATTTGGCAGGACTCCTTACCTCATTGGAACCCAATGATGTTCTGTTCATTGATGAAATACACAGATTATCACCCATCGTGGAGGAATATCTGTATTCTGCAATGGAGGATTATCGCATTGATATCATGATAGACAAGGGTCCGTCTGCTCGTTCTATACAGATAGACCTCAATCCTTTCACTTTGATTGGTGCCACTACCCGTTCCGGACTTCTTACAGCACCTCTGCGTGCTCGTTTCGGCATAAACATGCATCTGGAATACTATAATCCTGGCATGCTTTCTAAGATAATACGTCGTTCTGCCGGCTTGTTGCAAATGCCTATCAGCGATGCAGCATGCGAAGAAATATCTCGCCGTTCAAGAGGAACGCCACGTATTGCCAACAGCCTGCTCAGGAGAGTTCGTGACTTTGCCCAAGTAAAGGGTGATGGCAGCATCAATATGGAGATAGCAAAACTTGCCCTAGAGTCATTGAATATAGACGGATACGGACTTGACGAAATCGATAACAAGATACTTCTTACTATCATCGACAAGTTTGGTGGCGGTCCTGTCGGCATCAGCACTATCGCTACTGCCATCGGAGAAGAGGCTGGTACCATAGAGGATGTTTATGAACCTTACCTCATAATGGAAGGATTCATAAAACGCACATCGAGAGGTAGAGTAGTAACAGACCTTGCTTACCAGCATCTCGGAAGAAATATGTACTCTTCAAATAACCCTTCACTTTTCGACTAAATGAAAATAGCTATATTTCCTGGATCATTCAATCCTTTTACTAAAGGACATCAAGACATTGTTTGCCGTGCCCTCACGATCTTTGACAAGATAGTGATAGGCATTGGTTACAATCCCGACAAACCACAACCTGAGGATTTGCAAGAACGCCTCCAACAGATAAAGGCTCTCTACGACAATGACTCCAGAGTGGAGGTGGAAACATATAACGACCTTACCATAGACTTTGCAAAACGACACAATGCAACAGCTATCGTAAAGGGAGTACGAAGCGTACAAGACTTTGAATACGAGCGTACCCAAGCAGAATATAACAGGATGCTCAGCAATGGTATTGAAACTGTCTTTCTATTTGCCAATCCCCTGTATGCCAGCCTTTCGTCGTCCCTTGTCCGTACGCTTAAATCATTTGGAAAAGACATTTCAGACCTTCTGCCATGATAACATATAGCAACGAAAATATCCCATTCCCTAAAATCCGACGTCGTGAAACGACAGCATGGATAAAAGAGGTTGCCCTATCTCATGGATATAAGGTAGGCGAAATAGGATACCTCTTCTGTGATGATGCGAAAATACTCGAGGTGAACAATGAATTCCTCGGACATGACTACTATACCGACATCATAACCTTCGACTACGATGAAGGCAACACAATAAATGGTGACATCGTCATTTCCCTTGACACTGTGAAGAGCAATGCCGAGAAATATAAGAAAGACTATGACGAGGAACTCCACAGAGTCATCATACATGGAATCCTGCACCTTTGCGGTATCAACGACAAGGGACCAGGTGAAAGAGAAATAATGGAAAAGGAAGAAAATAAAGCCTTACAACTATGGAAAAAGTAGATAAACTGGACAGGAAGATATTATCTATCCTATCAAAGAATGCCCGCATCGCTTTTAAGGATGTTGCAGAGCAATGCGGAGTTTCACGTGCAGCAATACATCAGAGAGTGGAAAGACTGAAGGAAGACGGAGTCATTACTGGCAGCGGTTTCTCTATCAATCCCAAAAGCATCGGCTATGGCACATGTACCTATGTCGGCATCAGCCTGGAGCGTGGCTCTATGTACAAGAATGTAGTAAAGAAACTCCAGAACATTCCCGAAATCGTAGAATGCCACTTTACTACAGGTCCTTACACCATGATGGTAAAGGCCTATGTACGCGACAACGAACAATTGATGAAACTTCTTAATGACACATTGCAGTCCATTGATGGTGTAGTATCAACTGAGACACTTATCTCACTTGACCAATCCATCAAACGCGATGTTCCAATTCATACCGAAGAGTAATGAATCCATTAATTGGTTTAACTGGTAACCATAGTGACATTGACGTAACCCTCCGCGATGCTTACCATAAACAGATAGTAAGAGCTGGCGGTGTGCCTGTCATTATACCACCTGTTGATGATGAACAGGTTATTATCGACACCTTAGAACGTCTGGACGGTATCATCTTTACTGGTGGTGGCGACTTCGACCCCAAATGGTTTGGTGAGGCTCCTCATCCAAAACTTGGTACCATAAATGCTGTCAGAGACCATGCTGAACTGCTTACAGCGAAGCATGCCTACAACCGCAATATCCCTATATTGGGAATATGCAGGGGCGCACAGACTATTGCTATTGCTCTTGACGGACATATAGCACAGGATATCAGCGACAAGACAGCACATAACCACTCACAAGAGGAAGACAGACCTGTCACTACCCATGAGGTAAACATTTCAAGCGACTCTATTCTGTCCTCTATTTATTCTTCACCTAAATTACCTGTCAATTCCTTCCACCATCAGGCAGTCGATAATCCAGGAAAGCGTTTCAGGACTACTGCTACCTCTCCTGATGGTATTATCGAGGCAATAGAAAGCACTGAGCACAAACCGATAATGGGAGTTCAGTGGCATCCTGAATGGCTTGGAGATGATGGTCTTCCTATTTTCCAATGGCTTGTTAACGAGGCTCGCACCTTTCAAAAGGCAAAGGCGCTGCATCAGCATATCATAACCCTTGATACCCATTGTGATACACCAATGTTCTTCCCTAAGGGTATCGACTTCCTGAAACGTGACCCCAACATCCTTGTTGACCTTCCAAAAATGACAGAGGGACATCAGGATGCTACTATTATGGTGGCCTATATCCCACAGAAATATGATGAGGGCTCACCAAAAGATTATGCCGACAGCATCTTCGATAAAATCGGACAAATCGTAAACAGCGCATCTGATCGCCTTGCTCTGGCACGAACAGAGGAGGATATCCTCCTTAACAAGGAAGCTGGCAAGAAGAGCATCCTTCTGGGCATTGAAAACGGTCTTGCCATCGAGGATGACATAAAGAATCTGCAGCACTTTGCCGAACGTGGCATTGTGTATATGACCTTGTGTCATAATGGTGACAACCTTATCTGCGATTCTGCCAAAGGCAACAATACTCATGGTGGAGTATCAGAATTTGGTGAGAAGGTAATACATGAAATGAATCGTCTTGGTATCATGGTTGACCTTTCACACGGTGGTGAGAAGTCTTTCTATGATGCTTTGGAGATAAGCAAGACACCGATTGTCTGCTCTCATTCTAACTGTAAAGCCTTGTGCGACCATCCTCGTAACCTTACTGATGACCAGTTAAGGGCCATTGCAAGAGTTGGAGGCGTTGCACATACCACTTTCTATCCAGGATTCCTGCGTAAAGACGAAGAAGCAAGCATTCTCGATGGAATCGCTCATTTAGAGCATGCCATAAAGATAATGGGCATAGACCATGTTGGTATCGGTACTGACTTTGATGGCGATGGTGGTGTGCCTGGAATGGCTTGTTCTTCAGATGCTATCAACTTCACCATGCACCTGCTCCGCAAGCGTTTCTCTGAAGAAGATATCAGAAAGATATGGGGCGGAAACTGGCTGAGAGTGATGAAAGAGGTCAAAAGTCTAAAGTCAAAGGTCTAAGGTCAATGTTCAATGTTCAATTCTCAATGTTCAATAATCTTAAATATATAATTTTCTTTCTGTGCATCATACTTTGTGGGTGCAAAAGCAGGAAACCTGTTACAGAGGATGAATCTTCCCTCTGTGGTCCTACCTTCTGTGAAGACAGTGCCTATGTCTTTTGTGCTGAGCAATGCCAGTTTGGCCCTCGCACAATGAACTCTGAGGCGCATGAGCAATGTGCTGAGTGGATTATCAACAAGTTCAAAGGCTATGGCTGTACTGTTGTCACTCAGAAAGCCAATCTGCGTGGCTGGGATGGTACTATGCTCGCCTCCACAAATATCATAGCAAGTATCAATCCGGATATCAAGGAGCGCTATCTCTTGTGTGCCCATTGGGACAGTCGCCCTTGGGCCGATAATGACATCGACGAGAAGAACCATCACACCCCTGTTATGGCAGCCAATGATGGTGCCAGCGGCGTTGCTTTGATGCTCGAGATAGCACGCATAATCGGCGATAGCATCGGCATCGACTTTGTATGCTTTGATGCAGAGGACTATGGCTCCCCACAATGGTCAGACAACCACGATGAGAACTCTTGGGCTCTCGGTTCACAATATTTTGCACAGCAATATGCTAATGGAACCTCTGCTATAAAAGGCCCTTGGCAAGGTGCTATACTCCTCGATATGGTTGGAGGACAGGGTGCTCACTTCTATCAGGAAGGGCTTTCTGTGAGGTATGCTTCCCAGACAGTAACAGATGTTTGGCAGGCTGCTAATACAGCTGGCTATGGTTCACTTTTCATACATGAGATTAGCGGCACCATAACAGATGACCACAAGCCACTTAACGAAGCAGGCATACCAACAATAGATATTATACCATATTATCCTGATTGTGAGCAAAGCAGTTTCGGACCTACCTGGCACACCATCAATGATGATATGCAGCATATCGACAAGACAACCCTAAAAGCTGTCGGACAGACCTTAATACAATACTTTTGCTCTCAGAACTAATCATATCACAGCTGACATTTGGGAAACTGAGCCTGCTCGATGCCAAGAAGGCATTTGACGAGAAGGGTTCAGCAGAAGAGGCATTGAAATTCCTCTCCTCCCATGTTTCTGCTGACTACCAGTCTCTTGAGAAAAGGGCAAGAGAGGAAATAGAATGGTGTAATAATAATAAGGTACGCGTAGTCACTATCTCCGACCCTGATTATCCTCAGCGGCTTAAACATTGCTGCGATGCTCCTATGGTGCTTTTCGTTCGTGGAAAGGCTGATCTTAATGCGCAGCATGCCATTTCTATTGTCGGCACACGACAATGCACAACATATGGCAAGGATTGTATTAACAGGATTGTAGATGATATGGCAGAGAAATGTCCTGATGTGCATATTGTCAGCGGCCTTGCCTATGGTGTCGATATAACAGCCCACAGGGCAGCAATGAGAAACGGTCTCCCCACAATAGGTGTTGTAGCCCACGGACAGGGAACCCTCTACCCTGCTCATCATCGTAATGAAGCTAACAAGATGGTTCTCGGCAATGGTGCAGTGATAACAGAATTTTTTCATGACATCTTTCCTGAAGCCCGTAATTTCCTGCAGCGAAACCGTATCATAGCAGGCATGAGCGATGCTACCATCATACCAGAAAGTGCCATACATGGCGGCGGAATGGTTACTGCCCGCCTTGCTATAGATTATAATCGTGAACTATTCGCCATCCCTGGCTCTATTACCTCTCCCATGAGTGAAGGGCCAAATGCCCTTATAAGAGACAATAAGGCTATGCTTGTTACCTCCGCAGGAGATATTGTGAAAAGTCTCGGATGGCACACAGAAGAGAAGTTACAGCAAGCACGTAAAAAAGGCATTGAAAGAGAACTTTTTACCGATTTCACCGATGACGAGAGGAAAGTAGTAGAAGCCCTGCAAAAAGGCGACCAGACAAAAGACACCCTCTGTGTAGAAACAGGACTCCCCATCAGTACCCTATCAACAGCTATCTTCACCCTCGAAATGAAAGGCATCATAAGAGCCCTTTCAGGAAGTCAATATCATCTTATCGCATAATTATATATCTATAAATAAGGTATATAATATTCTATGTCTAAGGAGAAAATTATTTTCCCCTCGGAAGATTTTATGTTCAAGGGCCTGAAACTACTGTACAAGGGTTGTAAACTACTGTACAAGGGCCTTGAACATATGTTTCAGGCCCTTGTACAGAAAATATATAACGTAGGAAATAAAAATCTCTATGTAGTTTAACGATTTTAGTTGACTACTAAGAGACTTATTTGTAAAGTAGGTT